>NZ_JBWKXT010000150.1:0-500 GCF_059423245.1 Pseudomonas sp. GW460-LB5 | reverse complement strand
AGGTTGATCAGGAAGGTGCCGTTGGCACCGACCACAGCGGTACCGATCACGGTGCCGTTGGCATCGCGCACCTCGACAGTGGCGCCCGGTTCGCCGCGGCCGCTCAGGGCCAGGCCATCAGGGCCGACCACGATATTGCTTACTGCGTCAGGTGGCGTGATATCCGGGGCATCGAACTGCAGCGGCGCCGAGGTGTTGCCGGCGGCATCCACCAGGCGCACATCCAAGGCTTCGCCATTGGCCTGAGCAGGGTTCAGGGTCAAGCTGAACAGGCCATCGGCGCCGACTACACCCGTGCCGATGAGGTTGCCACCGGCATCACGCACCTGCACGGTAGCGCCCGGTTCGACGCGACCGGTGAAGGTCACGCCGTCGGCCAGGGCCAAGTCAGTTGGCTGAGCCGGCGGCAGCAGGTCGGCTGAGGTGACCGAGCCCGGCTGGGACACGTTGCCAGCAGCGTCGGTCAGGGTCACTTGCAGGGCACTGCCGTCGTTCACGGC
>NZ_JBWKXT010000149.1:0-503 GCF_059423245.1 Pseudomonas sp. GW460-LB5 | reverse complement strand
TTTGATCGTTCCCTTCCCCACGTTAACGTCGGCACTATCGGCCACGTTGACCACGGTAAGACCACTCTGACCGCAGCTCTGACTCGCGTCTGCTCCGAAGTTTTCGGTTCGGCAGTCGTTGAGTTCGACAAGATCGACTCGGCTCCGGAAGAAAAAGCGCGCGGTATCACCATCAACACCGCTCACGTCGAGTACAACTCGAACATTCGTCACTACGCTCACGTTGACTGCCCAGGTCACGCTGACTACGTGAAGAACATGATCACCGGTGCTGCCCAGATGGACGGCGCGATCCTGGTTTGCTCGGCCGCCGATGGTCCGATGCCACAAACCCGTGAGCACATCCTGCTGTCCCGTCAGGTTGGCGTTCCGTACATCGTGGTCTTCCTGAACAAGGCTGACCTGGTAGACGACGCTGAGCTGCTGGAACTGGTCGAGATGGAAGTTCGCGACCTGCTGTCCACCTATGACTTCCCAGGCGACGACACCCCGATCATCATCGG
>NZ_JBWKXT010000148.1:0-507 GCF_059423245.1 Pseudomonas sp. GW460-LB5 | reverse complement strand
CTCTGACACAATCAGCGGCATGACTTCCTCGCCCAATCTCGACCAGATGACACCGGAACAGCTGCGCGGCTTGGCCGAACAGGCTATGCAGTTGCTGTCCCAGGTCGACTCCATGAGCCAGAAAATCCAACGCCTCGAAACGGTCAACGAGCAACTGGCTCATGAAATCGCCATCCTCAAGCGACACAAGTTCGCCAAGCGCAGCGAGCAACTGAGCCCCGACCAAGGCAGTCTGCTTGATGATCTGCTCGATACCGATATCGCAGCTATCGAAGCCGAGCTGAAGGCAGCCAATCCGCCGGCCGCACCGGCCGAGCCACGTCATAAGCCCAAGCGTGCACCACTGCCGCCGCAGTTTCCGCGAACCGTGATCCGTCACGAACCAGAGAATACTCAGTGCGTGTGCGGCTGCCAGCTTCAGCGAATCGGCGAAGACGTCAGCGAGAAGCTCGATTACACTCCGGGCGTGTTCACAGTTGAGCGGCATGTGCGTGGAAAATGGACGTG
>NZ_JBWKXT010000147.1:0-527 GCF_059423245.1 Pseudomonas sp. GW460-LB5 | reverse complement strand
GGGCCTGCTGCGCAGGCCTTTCGCGGCGCAAGGCCGCTCCCACATGGATCGGCGTACGCCTTACTTTATGGGAGCGGCCTTGTGCCGCGAAAGGTCCGCAAAGCGGCCCCGGGGATGTTGGATCAGAACGCCGGAACCACAGCGCCCTTGTACTTCTCGATGATGAACTGCTTCACCTCTGGCGAGTGCAGCGCAGCCGCCAGTTTCTTCATGTCGTCCGAGTCCTAGTTGTCCGGGCGGGCAGCCAGGCGTCAGCGTGGATTCATTCGTGCGCCGTTCAACAACCTGAAGCTGGTGGCGCAGTTGCCTGGGCTTGTGAAGCGGGATTGAGATTTAGGGCCTGCTGCGCAGGCCTTTCGCGGCGCAAGGCCGCTCCCACATGGATCGGCGTACGCCTTACTTGGTGGGAGCGGCCTTGTGCCGCGAAAGGGCCGCAAAGCGGCCCCGGGGATGTTGGATCAGAACGCCGGAACCACAGCGCCCTTGTACTTCTCGATGATGAACTGCTTCACCTCTGGCGAGTGCAG
>NZ_JBWKXT010000146.1:0-530 GCF_059423245.1 Pseudomonas sp. GW460-LB5 | reverse complement strand
TGCATTCTGACGCTGACTGCCATCGCCATTTACCTCGGTTTGGATATCCGCACCGTCGGTGACATGGGCCAACTGCCTGATACGCTCCCGATCTTCCTCTGGCCTGAAGTTCCGCTGAATTTTGAAACCCTGCGCATCATTTTCCCGTACTCGGCTGCGTTGGCAGTAGTGGGTCTACTCGAATCAATGATGACCGCGACCATCGTCGACGACCTTACCGACACCACCAGCAACAAAAACCGCGAGTGCAAAGGCCAGGGTGTGGCCAACATCGCTGCCGGCATGCTTGGCGGCATGGCAGGTTGCGCCATGATCGGCCAGTCGATCATCAACGTGAAATCTGGTGGCCGCACCCGTCTCTCGACATTGTGTGCCGGCGTTTTCCTGCTGCTGATGGTGGTATTTCTTGGCGAGTGGCTCTCCAAAATCCCTATGGCGGCACTCGTGGCTGTGATGATCATGGTGTCCATCGGCACCTTTAGCTGGGATTCCTTGCGTAATCTGAAAGAGCATCCGCTGTCGACCAACCT
>NZ_JBWKXT010000145.1:0-532 GCF_059423245.1 Pseudomonas sp. GW460-LB5 | reverse complement strand
CATGGGCTTGCTCGGTACGTTGCAGGGTCAGCAGGTGGAAGCGGTTGAAGCTGCGCTCGATGCTGCGCAGCGGTGTGCCGCCGACGAGGTAGGTGGCAGTCGAGCCGTAGCTGAAGCTAGTACCGGTGAATTGGTAGAGGTTGTCCTCGCCATTGTCGCGCCAGGAAATGCCACTGCCCATGCCGAGGAAGTTGTTGCTGGTGTAGTTGTAGGTGGTGACCATGTCGGGCTGGTCGAAGCCAGGCTTGATGGTGTGCCTGGTAACCCGGGGCAACGGGTCGTGCGCATCGCCGGGGAAGCGGTGGCCGGCATCGTTGTAGTCGATGGTTTCGGTGCCGCCGACGGGTGTGCGCACGGTTTTCAGGCACACCACACCACGCACCTTGTCGTAAGTGAGCCCCCAGCTGGCCTTGTCGTCGCTGGGCAGCACGATGGTATGGGGCAGGCGAACCGCGGGGGTGAAACGCTGGTCGAGCTGGAGCGTGTAGGTCGCCAGGGCGGTGCCGCCTGGGCCGGATCTGGGGTGCAGGGC
>NZ_JBWKXT010000144.1:0-539 GCF_059423245.1 Pseudomonas sp. GW460-LB5 | reverse complement strand
TCAGGCCGTTTGCCGGGTTTGAGCTGCCAGCGGTAGGCATTGGCGAGCAGGCGCTCCTGGATTGCGGGTGGGTAGTCGCTCAGGGTGGTCACGGGTGGTACGGGCTTGCCGGGCAAGCCGGCCTCGCGGATTACTTTCGGCCAGCGCGGTCGCCAGCACAGCAGCAGGCTGAGCCAGTGGCCGGTGCCAACGATGACGAAAGCGGGCCACACGAACAGCAGGATAACTTTGAACAACCAGCTGCTTTTGCGGAAGAAACGCCCAAGCCCCTCGAACTGGGCGCTGAATGCCTGGATGGGTGATGGTAGTTGTGTGCTCAGGCGGGGGCGGGGGACGGCGTGGGGGCCTTCTTCCATGTAGCGGCGGATGAATTCCCACTCGTCACGCAGTTCGCTGCCGCCTTGGCCTTGCTTGCCGAGTAGGGCCATTTCCATGTGGGGAAGGCCGGTGCGGCTGGGGTGCCAGACTAGCCCTAGTCGCATGCCCAAGCTGAGTGAGTCATCTTCTGGGTCGATGGCTGTGCTTCCGGTTGTTTTCCA
>NZ_JBWKXT010000143.1:0-659 GCF_059423245.1 Pseudomonas sp. GW460-LB5 | reverse complement strand
GCTACGACGCCGGCGCCGACGGTACGACCGCCTTCACGGATAGCGAAGCGCAGACCGTCTTCCATTGCGATGGTCTTGATCAGGGTAACAGTCATCTGAATGTTGTCACCTGGCATTACCATTTCAACGCCTTCCGGCAGTTCGCAGTTACCGGTCACGTCAGTGGTACGGAAGTAGAACTGAGGACGGTAGCCTTTGAAGAACGGAGTGTGACGACCGCCTTCTTCCTTCGACAGGACGTAGACTTCTGCGGTGAACTTGGTGTGCGGCTTGACCGAACCTGGCTTGACCAGAACCTGGCCACGCTCAACGTCGTCACGCTTGGTACCACGCAGCAGAACGCCGCAGTTCTCGCCAGCACGACCTTCGTCCAGCAGCTTGCGGAACATCTCAACACCGGTGCAGGTGGTGGTGGTGGTGTCACGCAGACCAACGATTTCCAGCGGATCCTGAACGCGGACGATACCACGCTCGATACGACCGGTAACAACGGTACCACGACCCGAGATCGAGAATACGTCTTCGATTGGCATCAGGAACGGCTTGTCGATAGCACGCTCTGGCTCTGGGATGTAGCTGTCCAGAGTTTCAACCAGCTTCTTGACGGCGGAGGTGCCCATCTCGTTGTCGTCTTTGCCTTCCAGCGCCATACGAGCCGA
>NZ_JBWKXT010000142.1:0-700 GCF_059423245.1 Pseudomonas sp. GW460-LB5 | reverse complement strand
GTAACCGTCTGGCCAACTCACCCCTCAGCACACAGACCAGCTCGGACAAGAACGGGTGGAAAACAAAGCCTTGCCCGCAGGTATACCCATTGAATAAGCCTGTATCTGACGTAGGTCATGCAGAGCCTGCCAGCGGGTCGCAATCGACGATGGCTTCATTGTATACTTCGGCTCCGCATACCCCTTGAGCTACAGGAACATCAGCATGACTGTACTCCAAACGATCTACTGGCAGCCTACGCCGCCTTAGCGCTACGCCCCCTCGCAACAACCTGCTTCCGCTAGCCTCGCTCGCGGGTGCTCACTGCTGTACGCCTGGTTTTACACCTTAAGCACACAGCAAAAAATCCTCAAAATTTGAATTTGTATCGATTCGCTCGCCACTCCCTTGGCGTGCGCGATGCTTTGCCTTGGATATTTATATGCTGCAAAAACTTAGACAAACGTGGTTTTCCAACGTCCGTGCCGACGTGCTCGCGGGGCTGGTGGTCGCACTCGCGCTGATCCCGGAAGCCATCGCCTTTTCCATCATCGCCGGGGTAGATCCCAAAGTCGGTCTCTACGCCTCCTTCTGTATCTGTGCTGTCATCGCCTTTGTCGGCGGGCGCCCCGGAATGATCTCGGCGGCGACAGGCGCCATGGCACTGCTGATGGTTACGCTGGTAAAAGAGCATGGACTCCAGTACCTGCTGGCCGCGAC
>NZ_JBWKXT010000141.1:0-727 GCF_059423245.1 Pseudomonas sp. GW460-LB5 | reverse complement strand
CCATTCACCGTTCCACTTTGGCGAGAGCCCGAACAGTTGGATGAGGGCCGTAATCTCGAATCACAAGCGTGGGCCAAGCCAAAGCGCTCTCACTCCTTGAGTTTAAGAGGGTTTGGCCATGTCTTCCTCTGTCGGCATCGATGTTTCCAGTGCGACACTTGCCGTTCACATCCGCCCTGAGGGTGTGAACTTCAGTGTTTCCAATGATTTGAAGGGATTCCAACTGCTCGTCGAAAAGCTTGGCGGGTATGCAGTTTCAATGGTCTTGCTCGAAGCTACCGGTGGCTACGAGTGCAATGTCCTAAAAGCGCTGCAGGATGCCGATTTTCCGGTTTGCCGGATCAATCCCAGTCGTGCCCGGGACTTTGCCAAGTCGATGGGTAAACGTGCCAAGACCGATCCCATTGACGCAGCTGTTTTGGCTCACCTAGCTGAAGTTATGCCGCCACGGCCTTGCCAGGTGATGACACCTGAGCGGGCCTTGCTGCGCGAACTGCTTATGCAGCGGGATCGCTTCGTCCAACAGCGCGACGATGACAAGCGGCGCCTGAAGCAGGCGCAGGCTCCCAGTGTGTGTTTGCGGTTGGAACAACACATCGCCTATCTGAAGGGTGAAATTCGAGCGCTGGAACAAGAGATCGCACAGCAGGCAGCAGCTTTGCCTGATGATCGGGTTAAACAGCTCACTCAAGTAAAAGGAATTGGTCTGATTACTGCCGGAAAACTG
>NZ_JBWKXT010000140.1:0-768 GCF_059423245.1 Pseudomonas sp. GW460-LB5 | reverse complement strand
TAGTCAGCTCAAAGGCTGATTGGCATCAACAATTCGGAAGCGACTTTTCTCAGCATGTAGGTTTCGCGCAGAATTGATTGCCCCATCGAAGACTCGTGCCGCTGCATAACGGCTTCATTGTGCGTGATTGCTTCATGCAGGTTGATCCAGACAGGCCGCATACCATTAGCGATTTCGTGGCTTTCCATTCTCACGGGCTCTAGCTGGGGCGCTACTTCGCATTGATAAAAATGCGAGGTCATGTGCATCAGATCGTACTGTGGCTTCCAGTAGGACCGGTACTCCTCGATGTAACCGTAGTGCTGGAGCACCTGTATTTCACGGGCACCAGTCTCTTCCTCCAGCTCACGCTTCAGGCCTGTGACAATGTCCTCGTCAACATCAAGGCCGCCTCCAGGAAAGCTGAAGTCGTTATAGCGCTCGGTGAACAGCAACAGGATCTGCTCACCCCGCATCACGATGCCGCGTGCTGCATGTCGACGGAATACTCTGCCCTGCTTGGATTTCAGCTCGGGGTGAACAATTTCAGTTATGAGTTGCATGGGGCTCGTTACGGCAAGATCAGTTAGTCATCGTCCAGGGTGGCCACGGCATTTCCGCAGTTCTGGAAATACTGTGGCCAGTGGAACTGGCTCAGCGAAGCAGCAATACGGGTAAAGTGGATGTTCGCAGCATCGTCGTGGTCGTGCTACCTATCAGAAACTGCCTGATGCGTGAGTGCCCGTACGCCCCCATGACCAAGAGGTCAATGCCGTGCTCTGCCTGATA
>NZ_JBWKXT010000139.1:0-789 GCF_059423245.1 Pseudomonas sp. GW460-LB5 | reverse complement strand
CACCGTGACCCTGAGCAACCCTGCCCAGACGCCGGTAACCGTGACCCTGTCCAACGGCCAGACCATCACTGTTGAAGTGGGCAAGACCCAAGGCAGCGTTGATTTCCAGACCCCGGCGAACGACGTCTACAACAACGGTTCGACTGTCAGCGTCACCATCGAGAACGCCACGGGCGGTAACTTCGAGCAGTTGACCCCGAATCCGACCCCGGCTCAGACCACGATCAACGATTCGGTAGACACCACCACTGCGACCCTGACCGCTTCGCCAAGCGTCACTGAAGGTGGTGTGATCACCTACACCGTGACCCTGAGCAACCCTGCCCAGACGCCGGTAACCGTGACCCTGTCCAACGGCCAGACCATCACTGTTGAAGTGGGCAAGACCCAAGGCAGCGTTGATTTCCAGACCCCGGCGAACGACGTCTACAACAACGGTTCGACTGTCAGCGTCACCATCGAGAACGCCACGGGCGGTAACTTCGAGCAGTTGACCCCGAATCCGACCCCGGCGCAGACCACGATCAACGATTCGGTCGACACCACCACTGCGACCCTGACCGCTTCGCCAAGCGTCACTGAAGGTGGTGTGATCACCTACACCGTGACCCTGAGCAACCCTGCCCAGACGCCGGTAACCGTGACCCTGTCCAATGGCCAGACCATCACCGTTGAAGCCGGCAAGACCCAGGGCAGCGTTGATTTCCAGACCCCGGCGAACGACGTCTACAACAACGGTTCGACTGTAAGCACAACCATAACCGGCGCTTCCGGTGGCAACTTCGAGCA
>NZ_JBWKXT010000138.1:0-809 GCF_059423245.1 Pseudomonas sp. GW460-LB5 | reverse complement strand
GTAACCGTCCGGCCAACTCACCTTCCTGACCCCGACGCCAAAGGCGATGGTGTCCACCTAATTTAAGTGGACACCATTTCTAGCCTTTTAAGCGGGTCTTTCCATGCAGTCACAACGCCGTTCCTATTCAAAATCCTTCAAGGCCCAAGTTGTCCAAGAGTGCGCCCAGCCCGGCGCATCGATTGCCAGCGTCGCGCAGAAGCACAGCCTTAACGCGAACCTCGTACATAAATGGATTAGGGTACTCACGAACAAAACCATGGCGCTGCAACCTGCTTTCATTCCAGTGCCCTTGCCGCTAGCCGGAGGACATTCGCAGGCAGCTTCATCAAGTATCTGCATTGAAATCCAGCACCCGCGTGGCACCGTCAAAGTGAACTGGCCGACCGAAAGCGCTGTCGCCTGTGCCACCTTTCTGCGAGACCTGTTGGAATGATTCGGATCGATGCCATCTGGCTTGCCACCGAGCCTATGGACATGCGCGCCGGTACCGAGACCGCGCTGGCCAGGGTGATCGCGGTGTTCGGTGTGGCGAAGCCGCACTGCGCATACCTCTTCGCTAATCGCCGTGCCAACCGAATGAAAGTCTTGGTGCATGACGGTGTGGGCATTTGGCTGGCAGCGCGACGATTGAACCAAGGCAAGTTTCATTGGCCCGGCATCCGTCACGGATCGGAAGTCGAACTCGATAACGAGCAACTTCAAGCCTTGGTACTGGGTTTGCCGTGGCAGCGGGTCGGCGCAGGCAGCGCGATCACAGTGCTTTAGCCCCTGCCATTAGCCCATCGGTTTATCGCTGTTGACGACCT
>NZ_JBWKXT010000137.1:0-827 GCF_059423245.1 Pseudomonas sp. GW460-LB5 | reverse complement strand
GGGCGGGTGATTGCCGGCGAGAACAACTTGACCAGCGTATCCGGCCAAGTGACGGAGCTGAAGAGCAGCCTGGGCGACGTGGGTGGCGAGAACCTGGTCTACAACCCATCGTTCGACACGCCGGACCCCACTACACCACTGGTGGCCGATGGCTGGTGGTACGACAGTTCGGGCAGCTCGGTTACCCGGGTACCTTCGCTGGTGGCTTCCGTCCTGGCGGCGGGCTTTGCCCAGCGCCTTGACGTGACAGGGCTGACTCCGAGCAGCTGGGCGCGAGTCTATGGTCGGGCCAACCGCCGGTTCAAGGTGGTTCCGGGCAAGACATACACCGCTTCGGTGTACATGCGCGGCACGGCTGGTCTGCGCATTCTGCCAATGGTGTACGGCGTCAGTGACGCCGGCGTCAGCAGCACTTCGTGGGCCGGTGTTCGCGTCGATGCAAGCGATACCTGGGCGCGCCTTTCGGTCACATTCACCGCTGACGCCAACACCGCGCAGGTCTACCCGGCGTTTGTGGTGTACGGCGGCGCGTCGGCTTCTGCCGGATTTATAGAGGGCGACCAATACCAGATCCAGGAAGGTGCACTCGCCACCGGATGGCGCGACAACGGCCAGGTCAACAGCGGCAATCAGGCGGTGACCGCGACGGCGGTCGAGGCCTTGTCGTCCAAGGTGACTCAGCAGGGTGCCGACCTGGCCAGCACGTCGAGCAAGACCACCAGCCTGGAAAACAGCCTGAGCACCACCAACGGCAACGTGACGGCGGCGCAGACAGCGGCGCAGAACGCGGCCGCACTGGCAGGCAGCAAGGGCAAGGTCATCGTGCA
>NZ_JBWKXT010000136.1:0-854 GCF_059423245.1 Pseudomonas sp. GW460-LB5 | reverse complement strand
AGGTTGGTCGACAGCGGATGCTCTTTCAGATTACGCAAGGAATCCCAGCTAAAGGTGCCGATGGACACCATGATCATTACAGCCACGAGTGCGGCCATAGGGATTTTGGAGAGCCATTCGCCAAGAAATACCACCATCAGCAGCAGGAAAACGCCGGCACACAATGTCGAGAGACGGGTGCGGCCGCCAGATTTCACGTTGATGATCGACTGGCCGATCATGGCGCAACCTGCCATACCGCCAAGCATGCCGGCAGCGATGTTGGCCACACCCTGGCCTTTGCACTCGCGGTTTTTGTTGCTGGTGGTATCCGTCAGGTCGTCGACGATGGTCGCGGTCATCATCGACTCCAGTAGGCCTACAACTGCCAGCGCTGCGGAGTAAGGAAAGATGATCCGCAGGGTTTCAAAGTTCAGCGGCACTTCAGGCCACAGAAAAATCGGCAGCGTGTCCGGCAGTTGGCCCATGTCACCGACGGTGCGGATATCCAAACCGAGGTAAATGGCGATGGCAGTCAGCGTCAGAATGCACACCAACGGAGAGGGAATCAGCTTGCCGATTTTCGGTACATACGGGAACAGGTAGATGATTCCCAGGCCCGCAGCGGTCATGGCATAGACATGCCAGGTGACATTGGTCAGCTCAGGCAATTGCGCCATAAAAATCAGAATCGCCAATGCGTTTACGAAGCCGGTGACTACCGAACGTGAAACAAAGCGCATCAACGAGCCAAGCTTCAGGTAGCCGGCAAGGATTTGAAGTACGCCACATAGTAGAGTCGCGGCCAGCAGGTACTGGAGTCCATGCTCTTTTACCAGCGTAACCATCAGCAGTGCCATGGCGCCTGTCGCCGC
>NZ_JBWKXT010000135.1:0-903 GCF_059423245.1 Pseudomonas sp. GW460-LB5 | reverse complement strand
CTGACAAGGTGCGGATTTGTGTCGCTTGGTTGGCGGCTGTCTTGAGGTTTTTGGCGCTTATGAGATCGAGCGCCGCCCGCGCGGCGCATCGCGAGCTACGCTCGCTCCTATGTTTGTTTCGGGCCAGTTACGCTTGTGACAGGCGCGCGCGACCGCTTTGTTCGTACGACGCGAAATCGAGCCATGCGCCAAGGCGTTCGCGCGCAAATCCAACAGGAATAATTGGCCCGAAACAAACGTAGGAGCGAGCGTAGCTCGCGATGCGCCGCGCGGGCGGCGCTCGATATCCGCGCCACCGCATATAGCAAGCCCTACACCGAGGCCCTGAGTCAGTTGCTGGACAAACGGTCCCCACGGGCAAAGCGCCAGGTGCGGATGATCTCCAGCCGGTCAAACTCGGCCAAATCCCCGGTGAACGGTGCAAACGGCGCTGCCAGCCGCACGATGCGTTGCGCTGCCTGGTCCAGCACCTGCTGCCCGGACGATTCCAGTACCAGCACTTCGTACAGCGATCCATCGCGGTTGATCGACACCATCATGCGCAAGTTGCCGTAGATCTGTTGCCGACGTGCTTCGTCGGGGTAGTTCAGGTTGCCCACCCGTTCGACCTTCTTGCGCCACTCTTCCTTGTACCAGGCGCCCTTGTCGCGCATGGTCGAGGCGGCGTTCAGGCGGTGGATGCGCGGGCGCTTGGCGTACATCTGCTGTTCGTTGGACAGCTCCGCCTCCAGGCTGGCGATCTGGCTGGACAGCTGCGAGCTGTCGAAGTCTGGCGCGGGCGCCGCCGGCTTGGGCTGTGCCTTGCTTTCCTTGGGCTTGGGTTCGACCTTCTGCGGCTTGGGCGCAGTCGTTACTACCGCCGACTTTTGTGGGGTAGGGGGGGGTACCACCTCGGGCCTGGCG
>NZ_JBWKXT010000134.1:0-1042 GCF_059423245.1 Pseudomonas sp. GW460-LB5 | reverse complement strand
GGTCGGCCGGTGCTTCGCCGACCACCAGATACCCCGCCAGCTGCTTGCCACCCGGCCCGTCGATGTCCAGCACCACCGCCTCGCGCACGCTCGGGTGCTCGAGCAGGCGTGTCTCGATCTCGCCCAGTTCGATGCGCAGGCCGCGGATTTTCACCTGGTGGTCGAGACGGCCCTTGTACTCGATCACCCCGTCCGCCCGATAACGCGCCAGGTCACCGGTGCGGTACAGGCGACCGCCGCCTTGGGCCGTGCTGTCGAAAGGGTCCGGGACGAAGCGTTCCGCCGTCAGCGCCGGGCGCCGGTGATAACCGCGGGCCAGGCCGACGCCGCCCAGGTACAGCTCACCGGCAGCTCGTGGGGCGACACTCTGCAAACCGGCGCCGAGGATGTGCGTCTTCAGGTTGTCGATCGGGCGGCCGATCGGCACGCCGCTGTCGCTGCCTGGGCGGCAGGTCCAGTGGGTGACGTCGATGGCCGCTTCGGTCGGGCCGTAGAGGTTGTACAACTGGGCGCCGGGTAACCGTGCCAGGGTCTGTTGCGCCAGCTCTGCGGGCAAGGCTTCGCCGCTGCACACCACGCGCTTGAGGCCGCTGCAGCGCTCGACCTCGGCGCTGCCCATGAACGCCTGCAGCATCGAAGGCACGAAGTGCAGCGTGGTCACCGCGTGCTGCCTGATCACCTCGACCAGGCGCTGCGGATCACGGTGTTCGCCCGGTTGTGCCACCGCCAGGCGAGCGCCGACAAGCAGTGGCCAGAAGAACTCCCAGACCGAGACGTCGAAACTGAACGGGGTCTTCTGCAACACGGTATCGCCGGCGTCCAGGCCATAGGCCTTCTGCATCCAGCACAGGCGGTTGACCAGCGCCCGATGGCTGTTGCCCGCGCCCTTGGGGCGGCCGGTGGAGCCGGAGGTGTAGATCACGTAGGCCAGGTTGTCCGGGCAGGTGTGGTGAACCAGGTTGGCCTCACTGTAGCCCGCCAGCGGCTCAAGCAGCAGCGGCTGCACACCCTCGGGCACCGGCAACTGCGCCAGCAGGTGGGC
>NZ_JBWKXT010000133.1:0-1074 GCF_059423245.1 Pseudomonas sp. GW460-LB5 | reverse complement strand
TCAATTCTGCGCGAAACCTACATGCTGAGAAAAGTCGCTTCCGAATTGTTGATGCCAATCAGCCTTTGAGCTGACTATTTGGCGAAGTCCACTTAGCCTGCCTCAGGCAAGCATCCAATGCTGCGGGAGTAATTGCGTGATTTCGCTCGCCCGCTGTGTCGGAAGCCGCATCAGTACATCCTTGAGATAGGCATACGGATCGTGCCCATTCATACGCGCCGACTGGATCAGGCTCATGATTGCCGCCGCCCTTTTTCCACTGCGCAGCGACCCGGCAAATAACCAGTTCGAGCGCCCAAGCGCCCACGGCCGGATCAAATTCTCGATCTGGTTATTGTCGATGGGCACAGCACCATCTTCCAGGTAGCGCGTCAGCGCTACCCAGCGTTTAAGGCTGTAATCCAGGGCCTTGGCCGTGGCCGAACCCTCGGGCACAAGTTCGCGTTGGGCCAACATCCACTCATGCAGTTTTTCAGCGATGGGCACCGCTGTTTCCTGACGTAATCGCCAGCGGGCTTCGTCGCTCATTTCCTTGGCGTGTCGCTCGACTTCATACAACCCGCCAATCGAGTGAAGCGCCTGCTCCGCCAACTGGCTTTTATTGGCTGCATGCAGGTCGAAGAATTTGCGGCGTGCATGGGCCATGCAGCCGATTTCGGTGATGCCCAGCTCGAAGCTGGCCTTGTAGCCGGCGAAGTCATCGCAGACCAGCTTACCGTTCCACGTGCCCAGGAAGTTACGCGCATGTTCGCCGGCACGGCTGGGGCTGAAGTCGTAGACCACGGCCTTTAGGGCCGAGAAAGGCGTGGTGCTATAGGCCCACACGTAAGCGCGGTGGGTTTTCTTTTCGCCTGGTGCGAGCATCTGAACCGGGGTCTCATCGGCGTGGATCACGCCCTGGGCCAACACATGCTCACGCAGCGCATCGACCAGAGGCTGGAGCTGCACACCGGTCTGTCCGATCCATTGCGCCAGTGTCGAACGGGCGATGGGCAGTCCGGCCCGACCAAAAATCTTCTCCTGCCGGTACAGCGGTAAATGGTCGGCGAACTTCGCCACCATCACGTGGGCCAA
>NZ_JBWKXT010000132.1:0-1100 GCF_059423245.1 Pseudomonas sp. GW460-LB5 | reverse complement strand
TAGCCTGCGAAAAGCTTTGGGGAGTCGGCAAACAGACTGTGATCCAGAGATCTCTGAATGGGGGAACCCAGCCAGCATAAGCTGGTTATCTTGTACTGAATACATAGGTGCAAGAGGCGAACCAGGGGAACTGAAACATCTAAGTACCCTGAGGAAAAGAAATCAACCGAGATTCCCTTAGTAGTGGCGAGCGAACGGGGACCAGCCCTTAAGTTGGTTTGAGATTAGTGGAACGCTCTGGAAAGTGCGGCCATAGTGGGTGATAGCCCCGTACACGAAAATCTCTTATCAATGAAATCGAGTAGGACGGAGCACGAGAAACTTTGTCTGAATATGGGGGGACCATCCTCCAAGGCTAAATACTACTGACTGACCGATAGTGAACTAGTACCGTGAGGGAAAGGCGAAAAGAACCCCGGAGAGGGGAGTGAAATAGATCCTGAAACCGTATGCGTACAAGCAGTGGGAGCCTACTTTGTTAGGTGACTGCGTACCTTTTGTATAATGGGTCAGCGACTTATATTCAGTGGCGAGCTTAACCGAATAGGGGAGGCGTAGCGAAAGCGAGTCTTAATAGGGCGTTTAGTCGCTGGGTATAGACCCGAAACCGGGCGATCTATCCATGGGCAGGTTGAAGGTTAGGTAACACTGACTGGAGGACCGAACCGACTACCGTTGAAAAGTTAGCGGATGACCTGTGGATCGGAGTGAAAGGCTAATCAAGCTCGGAGATAGCTGGTTCTCCTCGAAAGCTATTTAGGTAGCGCCTCATGTATCACTGTAGGGGGTAGAGCACTGTTTCGGCTAGGGGGTCATCCCGACTTACCAAACCGATGCAAACTCCGAATACCTACAAGTGCCGAGCATGGGAGACACACGGCGGGTGCTAACGTCCGTCGTGAAAAGGGAAACAACCCAGACCGTCAGCTAAGGTCCCAAAGTCATGGTTAAGTGGGAAACGATGTGGGAAGGCTTAGACAGCTAGGAGGTTGGCTTAGAAGCAGCCACCCTTTAAAGAAAGCGTAATAGCTCACTAGTCGAGTCGGCCTGCGCGGAAGATGTAACGGGGCTCAAACCATGCACCGAAGCTACGGGTATCA
>NZ_JBWKXT010000131.1:0-1171 GCF_059423245.1 Pseudomonas sp. GW460-LB5 | reverse complement strand
TAGGGAATCTCCGAACAAGCCTTCAGTTATGCGAGAATCCCCGCAACACCTGATCCGAGCCGCCCATGAGCCAGATGAGCTTTTCCGACTTTGAGTACGCCGGCAAGCGCAAGCAAACCCGCCGAGAGCGCTTCCTCGCCGAAATGGATCAGGTGGTGCCCTGGGCAGGCCTGCTGGAGCTGATCGAACCGTTCTACCCCAAGGCCGGCGGCGGTAGAAAACCCTATCCTCTGGAAACCATGCTGCGCATCCATCTGTTGCAGAACTGGTTCTCCCTGAGCGACCCGGCCATGGAAGAAGCGCTCTACGAAATCACGCCCATGCGCCAGTTCGCACGCCTGACGCTGAGCGCGCCAATCCCCGAAGACACCACGATCATGAACTTCCGGCACTTGCTGGAGAAGCATCAGCTCGCACCGGCAATCCTTGCGGTCATCAATGGTTATCTGCAGGAAAAAGGCCTGTCGCTGCGCCAAGGCACCATCGTCGATGCCACCATTATTCATGCCCCCAGCTCGACCAAAAATAAAGAAGGCAAGCGTGATCCCGAGATGCACCAGACCAAGAAAGGCGGTCAGTATTTCTTCGGGATGAAGGCGCACATCGGTGCCGATGTCGAGTCCGGCCTGGTGCATCACGTCCATGGCACCGCTGCCAATGTGGCCGATGTCACGCAGGTGGCTGAACTGCTGCATGGCGAAGAAAACGCCGTGTATGCAGATGCCGGTTACACCGGTGTCGAAAGGCGCGAAGAGCATGAAAATCGGGGGGTGATCTGGCAGATTGCAGCGCGTCGCAGCACCTATTCCAAGCTGAACCAGCGCAGCGTACTGTACAAAGCCAAGCGCAAGATCGAGTTCTGCAAGGCTCAGACACGGGCCAAGGTCGAGCATCCGTTTCGCGTGATCAAGCGGCAGTTTGGTTACGTGAAAGTACGTTTTCGTGGGCTGATGAAAAACACGGCTCAGTTGACCACGCTGTTCGCCCTGGCAAACCTGTGGAGGGTTCGAAAACAGCTCATGGGTATGGGTGAGGTTCGCGTTTAACACGGAGAACCGGTCGAAAAAGCTCTCCGTACATGATTTTTCGGTCACTTTTCGTCCAATGACGCTGTAGGTGCCTGGAAAATTGCAACTTGCCGCGGCTGCACGACAAGTTGATCGGAGCATCC
>NZ_JBWKXT010000130.1:0-1191 GCF_059423245.1 Pseudomonas sp. GW460-LB5 | reverse complement strand
TAGGGAAACTCTGAAGAGGACTTCCAGATTTGGCAGAATGTCTGATCTCAACCGCCGAGACGCCTGATGAAGCAGATGACCTTCGCCGATGCCGAGTACGCCGGCAAGCGTAAGCAGACCCGTAGAGAGCTGTTCCTGATCGAGATGGATCAGGTGGTGCCGTGGAAAGGCTTGATCGCCCTGATCGAGCCACATTATCCAAAGGGCGAAGGCGGTCGACCGGCCTATCCGTTGATGGCGATGCTGCGCGTACATCTGCTGCAGAACTGGTTTGGCTACAGCGACCCGGCAATGGAAGAGGCGCTGTATGAAACGACGATCCTGCGCCAGTTTTCTGGACTGAGCCTGGAACGAATCCCGGACGAAACCACCATTCTCAACTTCCGACGTCTACTGGAGAAGCATGAGTTGGCGGGTGAGATTCTCGGTGTCATCAATGAGTATCTGGGGGATCGTGGCTTATCGTTGCGTCAGGGCACCATCGTCGATGCCACCTTGATTCACGCGCCCAGTTCGACCAAAAACAAGGACGGCAAGCGCGATCCCGAGATGCATCAGACGAAGAAGGGCAATCAGTTTTACTTCGGCGCCAAAGCCCACATCGGCGTCGATGATGAGTCGGGTCTGGTGCACAGCGTTGTGGTCACGGCAGCTAACGTTGCTGACGTCACTCAGGTCGACAAATTGCTGCACGGTAAGGAAAACGTGGTCTGTGCCGATGCCGGTTACACCGGTGTCGAAAAGCGCGAAGAGCACACTGGGCGTGAAGTTATTTGGCAGATTGCAGCCCGGCGCAGCACGTATAAGAAGCATGGCAAGCGCAGCGCCTTGTATGAAGCGACCCGCAAGATCGAGAAGGCCAAGGCCCAGGTGCGAGCCAAGGTCGAGCACCCGTTTCGGGTGATCAAGCGCCAGTTCGGCTATACGAAAGTACGCTTTCGAGGATTGGCCAAGAACACCGCGCAGATGCTGACGCTATTCGCTTTGTCGAACCTGTGGATGGCACGCCGACATTTGTTGGCGTGCGCAGGAGAGGTGCGCGCGTAATGCAGGAAATGGCTGCTGCGAAGCACCTTGCAGTGATCGATGGGCCCGAAAAACAGAGAATGTTGGTCAGGTTTCAACGTACGTCGTTTTTTGATGTGTTGGCTGCTCGATAGCCGGAAAATTTCCGGCTATTTCAGACCATCC
>NZ_JBWKXT010000129.1:0-1232 GCF_059423245.1 Pseudomonas sp. GW460-LB5 | reverse complement strand
TGAATCGCCCCTGGTTTCGTAGACACCTCCAAGCCTCATAATGAGGCCCAAATAGGAGGTGCCATGAGTCGTCAGCGTTACCCCGAAGAATTCAAGATCGAAGCGGTCAAGCAAGTGACCGAGAAAGGCAAACCTGTCGCCGATGTCGCCCAGCGCCTGGGCATGTCCGTGCACAGTCTTTACGCCTGGATCAAGGTCTACAGCAAGCCCCAAGAGCAGCGTCAGCAAGACGACGATCAGCAGGCCGAACTGCGCAAGCTACGCGCTGAACTCAAGCGCGTGACGGAAGAGCGAGACATCTTAAAAAAGGCCGCCGCGTACTTTGCCAAGGAGTGCGGCTGAAGTACGCCTTCATCAAGAAGCACTCGACTGATTACCCGGTGCGGCGCCTTTGCCAAACCCTCAAGGTGCACCCCAGCGGCTATTACGCCTGGCTGGCCGAGCCTCAATCTGCCCGAGCAAAAGAAGATCAACGTCTGCTTGGCTTGATCAAACACGCTTGGCTGGAAAGCGGAGGTGTATACGGCTACCGCAAAATTCACGATGACCTGCGTGAGCTGGGAGAGGAATGCGGCCGAAATCGAGTCAGGCGCTTGATGCAGGCGGAGGGGCTGCGTTCTCAAACGGGCTATCGGCGGCGTCCAGGGTTCTATGGTGGAAAACCAACAGTGGCCTCGCCCAACCACCTCGCGCGGCAGTTCAAGGTAAGTGAGCCGAACAAGGTCTGGGTGACAGATATCACTTACATCCGCACCTATGAAGGGTGGCTCTACCTCGCGGTAGTGCTGGATCTGTTCTCACGCCAAGTAATTGGTTGGTCAATGAAGCCAAGGATGTGCAGCGACCTGGCTATCGACGCGATGTTGATGGCTGTTTGGCGACGCAAGCCTCAGCAGCAAGTTATGATTCACTCAGATCAAGGCAGTCAGTTCAGTAGCTCGGATTGGAAAAGCTTTTTGAAGGCCAACAATGTAATCAGCAGCATGAGCCGGCGGGGAAACTGCCACGACAATGCCGTAGCCGAGAGCTTTTTCCAGCTTTTGAAGCGAGAGCGAATCCGACGAAAGATCTACACAACCCGTGAAGAAGCCCGAAGTGATATTTTCGATTACATCGAGATGTTCTATAACCCTAAACGCCGACACAGCAGTGCTATGCAGCTGTCTCCAGTAGAGTATGAGAAACGCTATTTCCTGAGCTTGGAGAGTGTCTAGAAAACCAGGGGCGATTCA
>NZ_JBWKXT010000127.1:0-1701 GCF_059423245.1 Pseudomonas sp. GW460-LB5 | reverse complement strand
CTCAACAAGGTCACCATCGATCTCACACAGGCGCATTTCTGGGATATCACCGCCGTCGCAGCGCTGGATAAGGTCGTGATCAAGTTCCGACGCGAAGGCGCTGAGGTTGAAGTGCTCGGTCTCAATGAAGCCAGCGCGACAATCGTTGACCGCTTCGGCGTGCATGACAAACCCGGTGCCATCGACAAGCTCATGAGCCACTAAGGAGAACGACAATGACCCGCGTAATGGCATGCATTGATAACTCACAATCCTCATTGGCGGTCTGCGATTACGCAGCATGGGCCTCGCAACGACTCAGCGCTCCCCTGACCTTGCTTCATGTGCTGGATAAGGAGAAATATCCTGCATCCGCTGACCTCAGCGGCAATATCGGTCTCGGTAGCAGAGAACATCTGCTGGAAGAGTTGGCCATGCTGGATGCGCAGCGGGCAAAACTGGCGTTGGAGCATGGGCAGCACATGCTTGAAAAAGCTCGCGAGCGAACAGTTCACTCTGGCGCCATGTCACCTGATATGAAGCAGCGCCATGGCCATCTCGTCGAGAGCCTGAGCGATCTCCAAGACGATATTCGGTTACTGGTGATTGGAAGAGTCGGTGAGGACAGCACGCGCAGTGCCCAAAGTCTTGGCAGCCAGATTGAAGCGATAGTCCGAACTATCCACCGCCCCACCCTGATTACAACCAGCCATTTCAGGAAACCTGAAACGGTCATGGTGGCATTTGACGGCAGCGCAACAGGCCACAAGACCTTACAGATGCTTGCTTCAAGCCCGCTGTGCGAAGGCCTGCCAATTCATATCGTCATGGTTGGAACGGATTCTGAAGACAACCAGAACGCGCTGGAGAAGGCACGAACCACGCTTGCGTCTTCCGGCTCGCTGGTGCATTCCGAGATCCGCCCAGGCGAAGTAGAGTCCACACTGCATGCGTATCAGGCAGAGCACGGCATTGACCTCTTGGTCATGGGGGCGTACGGGCACTCACGCATCAGGCAGTTTCTGATAGGCAGCACGACCACGACGATGCTGCGTACATCCACTGTACCCTTATTGCTGCTTCGCTGAGCCAGTTCCACTGGCCACAGTATTTCCAGAACTGAGGAAATACCGTGGCCACCCTGGACGATGACTAACTGATCTTGCCGCTACGAGACCACATGCAACTCATAACTGAAATTGTTCACCCCGAGCTGAAATCCAAGCAGGGCAGAGTATTCCGTCGACATGCAGCTCGCGGCATCGTGATGCGGGGTGAACAGATCCTGTTGCTGTTCACCGAGCGCTATAACGATTTCAGCTTTCCTGGAGGCGGCCTTGATGGTGACGAGGACATTGTCGCAGGCCTGAAGCGTGAGCTTGAGGAAGAGACTGGTGCTCGTGAAATACAGGTGCTCCAGCACTACGGTTACATCGAGGAGTACCGGCCCTACCAAAAGCCACAGTACGATCTGATGCACATGACCTCGCATTTTTATCAATGCGAAGTAGCGCCCCAGCTAGAGCCGGTGAGAATGGAAAGCCACGAAATCGCTAATGGTATGCGGCCTGTCTGGATCAACCTGCATGAAGCCATCGCACACAATGAAGCCGTCATGCAGCGTCACGAGTCTTCGATGGGGCAGTCAATTCTGCGCGAAACCTACATGCTGAGAAAAGTCGCTTCCGAATTGTTGATGCCAATCAGCCTTTGAGCTGACTA
>NZ_JBWKXT010000126.1:0-1853 GCF_059423245.1 Pseudomonas sp. GW460-LB5 | reverse complement strand
GGCCGACCGGGCAAACCTGGCAATACGCGGCATCAGCTACAACCAGGATGACATCCGAGAGGAGCTTGCGGCGCTGCGGGCAGCAGCTAAGGCCGGACCACCGGCAGAGTCGTCGTTCGAACTGCGTGAATCGCTCGCCCGGCAGGCACACATCGCTGCGAATGCGTTCGGGCGTATCAACTCGCTGTACGAGGAATTGCAGAAGAGCAACAACACCGCCAGCATCGGCCTGCATGCGTGGTATGTGGCGCTAGGGCGACAGGTACTCCGAACCGGCGCCCCCAACAGTGCAGACCGAGCGCTGCATCACGGTCTGCGCTTAACGTTGTTTGCATCGGTGCACGAGACGGCAGTCGACATTCGTCTGAGCGACGCTGCGCGCAGCGGGCAACCCATTGACCCACAACGCAGCGGTGGCCAGATTGCGCGCTATCTGGATCATGCCTGGGCTGAAGGCTTGATGCAGGCTGACGGTCAGAAGAGTGACTTCTATAAAGTGCGTGCCGCCGGTCTGGTCTGCCTGCTGGAAGGCATGCTGATGGCCTTCAAGGCTCGCGAGCTGCCTGACAGTGATGGACGTATCAAGACTGAACTCATGGCGGCCGCGATGACCACGGCAGCGGCGGGCTTCGAGATTGGGGCCAGCTATGTGGACCAGGTGGTAACCCGATACGGCGCCAGAAGTGCGACTGGCAGAGGTGCTGTGGCGACCTTGGGAAGGTTGAAGCTTTGGGGGGCTGGATTGGCCGGTACTGGAGGGCTGGTATTGGCGTGGTGGGATTTCGCCGATGCCGATAAACATATCCGTGAAGCCCAAAATAAAGAATCAAGCGCGCGAAACATAAGGCTAGCCTCCGCGTACAGAGCTCGAGGCGCCGCGACCATAGCTCTTGCTCTGGCTGAGGGCGGAACAGCAATTGCTATGGCAAAACCTTTTTTTGATCATCTATCCCATAGCGCCAAGACTAAATTTGCAAGAATGTTGGCATCCTCTATGGGTGAGCTTGCAAAAAAACTGGGAACCCAAGCTGCGCGCGTTCTGCTCGCACGCCTGGTAGTCGGAGCTTTTTGGATAGGTCTCGTCCTGACGGTCGTAATTTACCTCCTTGAAGAGGATGCATTGGAGAAGTGGTGTAGGCGCTGCTGTTTCCGAATCGGAAAAACAGCAAAGCCTTATGAAGAACACGAAGAATTGAAAGCGCTTCATTCGGCTTTCAGCGAGGTCTTGTAGTGTATCTAGTCGAATGGGGTTTCTGGCAGATGGCAATCGAGTCTGAGGCTACCCGTAAGGCGTACGTTGCGAAAATGACGCCAGCAGACCAACGCGCAATGCGGGACTTTTATGAAGGTGACTTGGAAGAGGGAGTCCATTTTCGGAAGGTGAGCGAAAACCCTCGCGCACGCAGCCCTGTTTACTCCTTCAATGAAAATTTCCTTGAGATGCGTTGCGGCGGATCGGAGGAAAAACGTGGCTTGATCACAATCATGACGCTGGGAGGACTAGGGCCAATCCTATATAGCGGCGTCACAATCACCCTGGGATCCGTTTATCTTTACCTTTTCACCAGTAGAGATCCTGCTGTCATCGACATCATCATAATGATGCTGATGTCTGTCATGGACGGTGCTATTGTTTATTTTTATCTAAAATACGGCCTTCGCTTAACGCGGTTGGAAATGCTTACTAGCCGTCACCTACTCATTCGCTTCAATCGAGTAACCCAACAAGTTCACCTACATCGACCGAAATACTGCGGCGGCATCGTCACTTTCCCGTGGAAAACAACCGGAAGCACAGCCATCGACCCAGAAGATGACTCACTCAGCTTGGGCATGCGACTAGGGCTAGTCTG
>NZ_JBWKXT010000125.1:0-1940 GCF_059423245.1 Pseudomonas sp. GW460-LB5 | reverse complement strand
GTGGCATTCAGCAGTGGCAGCTCGGCGATGCGCTGCTGCGGCTGCGCGACGATGGCGGCCAGCAGGCCCTGCCAGTGTCCGGCGAGCTGGGCGATGGTGGCTTCGTCGAACAGCGCGGTGGCGTAGGTCAGGAACGCACCGATGCCGTGCTCATGCTCGAGCGTGTTCAAGGCCAGGTCGAACTGGGTGGTATGGATTTCCCAGTCGAGCGCCTCCAGGGTCAGGCCTGGCAGATGCCGTGCTTGGCCACGCCCCTCGCTGGCGTGGTTGTGCATCACCTGGAACAACGGGCTATGACTGAGGCTGCGCTCTGGCTGCAGGGCTTCGACCAGTTGCTCGAACGGCAGGTCCTGATGCGCCTGTGCGCCGAGCCCGGCCTGGTGCACCTGCTCGACCAGCTCATCGAAGGTGGTGGTCAGGTCGAATTCGGCCTTGAGCACCTGGGTGTTGACGAAGAAGCCGATGAGGCCCTCGACTTCGCTGCGATTGCGGTTGGCGATCGGGACGCCGACGCGGATATCGTTCTGCCCGCTGTAGCGGTGCAGCAAGGCCTGGAAGCTTGCCAGCAGCAACGTGAAGAGGGTCACGCCCTGGCGCTTGGCCAACAGCTTCAGCGCGTCCGCCAGCGCATCGGCGAGGGTGACGTCGAAGCGCGCGCCTGCCGGGCTCTGCACCGAGCCACGCGGGCGGTCCAGCGGCATTTCGAGCACAGGTTGTTCGTCCCCCAGCCGCGCCGTCCAGTAGCCCAGCTGCTTTTCGCGCTCGCCCGCTTCCATCCATTGCCGTTGCCACAACGCGTAGTCGGCATACTGCACCGGGAGCGCCGGCAGTCGCAGTGCCTGCCCGGATCTGGCAGCTTCGTAGAAACGCACCAGCTCGTCGACCATGATCGGTGTCGACCAGCCATCGGAGACGATGTGGTGCAAGGTCAGGACCAGCACATGGTCATCCGCCGCCAGGCGCAGCAGCTTGACCCGCAGCAAGGGGCCTTGCTCCAGGTCGAATGGCTGTTGAACTTCCTGCTCCACCCAAGCCTTGAGTGCCGCAGTGGCATCGGCACCGATGCCCTTGAGCGTTTCGATCACCAGCGCGAAGGGTGCCTCGGGGTGAATCACCTGCACCGGTTGGTCACCGTCGAGGTGAATGGTAGTGCGCAGGGTTTCGTGTCGAGCGATCAGGCCGTCGAAGCTGGCCTGCAACGCCTTGAGGTCGAGATCGCCCTTCAGGCGCAGGGCGACCGGAATGTTGTAAGCGCTGCCCTGGGGGTCCATCTGCCAGAGAAACCACTGCCGCTGCTGGGCGTAGGACAGTGCCAGGACCTCCTCCGGCGCCCTCGCAGGGATCGGCGCGACTCCGTACAAGTTGATTCCCTGACGCTTCAGGAGCATGGCCAGAGCGTGACGCTCTTTGGTGGACAACGATTTGACGGAGTCGAGCAACGCTTGCACTGATGTATCCCCTATGAAATCAGTTCATCAATTTCCTCCGTGGTTAGACGTTTGAGCGCCTCTAGCGATTTAGCCAGTTCTGCCTGAATCGGATCGATTTGCTGATTTTTCTCTTCGAGGCAGCGTGAGAAATCCTCCAGTCGGGGCTGTTCGAACAGTGCCTTCAAGGTGGCGTCGATGCCCGTCGCCTCACGAACGCGTACGATCACCTGGGTGGCAGACAGCGAATGGCCGCCCAGGGCGAAGAAGTTATCCGTCACGCCCACCTGGTCGAGTTTCAGGACCTCGGCCCAGATCGTCGCAATCTGTTGCTCCAGCTCGCTGCGCGGGGCCACGTAGCTGTCCTGCAGCACGCTTGCGTCGGGTTTGGGCAGGGCCTTGCGGTCCAGCTTGCCGTTGGCCGTCACCGGCAGGCGCTCAAGGAACAGCAGGTGGGTCGGGACCATGTAGTCGGCCAGCCCGTGCCTGAGGTGCTCGCGCAGTTCGCTGCGC
>NZ_JBWKXT010000124.1:0-2041 GCF_059423245.1 Pseudomonas sp. GW460-LB5 | reverse complement strand
GTAAGGGATCCATCATCCCCACATTCCAACCGTCCACCTGATTCCCGATGCTGTGCTCCCGATTTCTTTCTGGAGCCAGCCCGCCATGATGCGCCCCGGCAGCAAAGTCGAAAAAGTCTACCTCTACCCCAAGCCCGTGGACTTTCGAAAGTCCATCGACGGCCTCACTGCCCTGGTCGAACTGGACATCAAGGTCGCCGTGTTCGACCCGGTACTTTTCGTCTTCCTCAATAAAGCCCGTAACCGCATCAAGGTGTTGTATTGGGAGCGCAACGGCTTCTGCCTTTGGCTCAAGCGCCTCGAAGCCGAGCGTTTCAAAACTTCACCCGACGCGACCGACGAAGCTATCGTACTGACCGTCCAGGAACTGAATTGGCTACTCGACGGTTTCGATCTCTGGCGCAACCGTCCGCATCAGGTTTTGACTCCTCGTTTCGTCGCCTGACCGGGTATAATCCGGGCCATGATTTCAGTGCCCGATAACCTTCCTGACGACCCTGCCGCGCTCAAACTACTGCTTGCGCAGTTGTTGGCCGAGCGCACGGTCGACAAAGGTCAGATCGTCGACCTTAAAGAACAGGTCAAGCTGCTGCGTGACCGATTATTCAATCGCAAGTCCGAGCAAACCGTCGAGTCCAACACGCCCCAACTGGCGTTGTTCAATGAACCCGAAAGTCAGTGGGTACCTACCGCTGATGATGCCGACGAAGAAGTTGTTGCGCCAAGCAAGCAGCGCGGCAAACGCAAGCCACTGTCGGCTGACCTGCCACGCATTGAAGTCATTCATGACTTGCCCGAGCACGAACTGACTTGCGCCTGTGGTTGCCGCAAACACGTGATTGGCGAGCAAACCAGCGAACAACTCGACATCGTGCCGATGCAGATCCGTGTGCTTAAGCACGTACGCAAAATCTATGGCTGCCGTGGCTGCGAAACCGCGCCGGTCACCGCTGACAAGCCGGCCCAATTGATTGAAAAGAGCATGGCCAGTCCCAGCGTGCTGGCGATGTTGCTAACCACCAAGTACGTCGATGGCCTGCCGCTGCACCGCTTCGAAACGGTGCTGAACCGACATGGTATCGAGATCCCCCGGCAAACCCTGGCCCGCTGGGTCATCCAGTGCAGCGAACACTTTCAGCCACTGCTGAACCTGATGCGTGACCGCCTGCTGGAAAGCCCGGTGATCCATTGCGATGAAACTCGCGTGCAGGTGCTCAAAGAGCCGGATCGTGATCCGACCAGTCAATCCTGGATGTGGGTGCAGGCCAGTGGCCCGCCTGATCGACAAGTCGTGCTGTTCGATTACACCACCAGCCGCGCGCAGGAGGTGCCGCTGCGCCTGCTGGAGGGCTATCGCGGTTACGTGATGACCGATGATTACGCCGGCTACAACGCGTTGGCGCTACAGCCGGGCGTTGAACGACTGGCGTGCATGGCGCATGTCCGGCGTAAATTCGTCGAAGCGCAGAAGGTGCAGCCTAAGGGCAAGACCGGTCGCGCCGATGTTGCGCTGACGATGATCAACAAACTGTATGGCATCGAACGCGACCTCAAGGATGCCAGCGATGAACAGCGATTCCTCGGTCGTCAGGAACGAAGCCTGCCGATCCTTGAGCAGTTGAAAAGTTGGCTCGACAAGACGTACTCACAGGTGACACCGCAAAGCGTACTGGGCAAGGCGGTGCTTTACCTGGCAAACAACTGGAACCGCTTGGAGCGGTATGTCGAGGCGGGCCACCTGCCGATCGACAACAACCTGGCAGAGCGGGCCATAAAGCCGTTTGTGATCGGGCGCAAAGCTTGGCTGTTCAGTGACACGCCCAAGGGAGCCACGGCTAGCGCGCAGATCTACAGCTTGGTCGAAACCGCCAAGGTCAACGGCCAAGAGCCCTATACGTGGCTGCGCCACGTCCTGGAGCGACTGCCGCACGCCTCATCGGTAGCAGACTACGAAGCGCTGCTGCCATGGAACTGTTCGCCAGAGATGCCACGGTAACCTTGGCTTCCACCTTGTGGTAGGTGGGGTTCATGGATCGGTTAC
>NZ_JBWKXT010000123.1:0-2044 GCF_059423245.1 Pseudomonas sp. GW460-LB5 | reverse complement strand
GAAGACCGCGCCAAGGACCATGCCCGTTGGGTAGTCAGCGAACGGTTGCTGCAAGCGCTGGACCGCTACGACAACG
Organism: Pseudomonas sp. GW460-LB5; assembly: GCF_059423245.1. Taxonomy (NCBI): domain Bacteria; kingdom Pseudomonadati; phylum Pseudomonadota; class Gammaproteobacteria; order Pseudomonadales; family Pseudomonadaceae; genus Pseudomonas; species Pseudomonas sp. GW460-LB5. Next base: position 1,968 of record NZ_JBWKXT010000123.1, on the reverse strand, counting down.
CCGACCTCATTAGCGGCCTGGCCTTTGCCGAGCAGACCGGCCAGTGCGTGATCGGCATGGAGTTGAGTGAATGGGGCACGAAGGTGCTGGACCACTGGTGGCGTAGCGACGTGGCCGACCGGGCAAACCTGGCAATACGCGGCATCAGCTACAACCAGGATGACATCCGAGAGGAGCTTGCGGCGCTGCTGGAAACAGCCAAGGCCGAACCACCCGCAGAATCAAACTTCACGCTGGCCGAAGGCCTTGCCAAACGCGCCCATGCCGCAGCGAATGCCTTTGCACGCATCAACACGCTGTATGAAGAACTGCAGAAGCGGAACAGCAGCGTCAGCATCGGCCTGTATGGATGGTACGTCGCGCTGGGGCGACAGGTACTGAGAACCGGGGCACCGAGCAGCCCAGACCGAGCGATGCACCATGGCCTGCGCCTGGCGTTGTTTGCTTCGGTACATGAAACGGCTGTCGAAATACGCGTGAGTGAAGCTGCACGAAGTGGGCAGCCAATCAATCCGCAACGCACCGGTGGCCAGATTGCACGGTACTTGGATCAAGCCTGGGCCGAAGGGCTAATGCAGGCTGATAACAAGCAAAGTGATTTCTATAAAGTTCGTGCTGCGGGCCTGATATGCCTCATCGAAGGCATGCTGATGGCCTTCAAAGCCCGCGAGCTGCCTGACAGTGATGCGCGGGTGAAGACCGAACTCTTGGCGGCCGCGATGACCACGGCTGCTGCGGGTTTTGAAATTGGGGCCAGCTATGTAGACCAAGTGGTCACCCGATACGGCGCTAACAGTGTGACTGGGAAAGGGGCGGCCGCAACATTGGGAAGGTTGAAGCTATGGGGGGCGGGATTGGCTGGTATCGGAGGTTCACTACTGGCGTGGTGGGATTTCACAGATTCGGTTGAGCACTTCAAAAGCAGCCAGAGTGGCGCTACCAAGCAGGCCCAAAAAAACTCGAGACTCTTGGCTGCTACGTATTTTGTAAGAGGAATGGCGACAATAACCCTTTCGCTAGCAGAGTTAGGAACAGCAGTCGCGATTGCAAAGCCTCTCTTCGAATACCTTTCTCATAATGCCAAAACCAAGCTGGCTAGGATGGTATCCACGTCCTTGAGAGAGCTTGCAAAAAAGCTCGGAACGCAAGCCGCTCGGCTATTACTTGCCCGCCTCATTCTTGGCGCTTTCTGGATCGGCCTGGTCCTGACAGTGATAATTTACATATTTGAAGACGACGCTTTGGAAAAGTGGTGCAAACGCAGCAGTTTCCGCCTTGCAAAGAACTCAAAACCGTTTGAAGAACAGGAAGAACTAAAGACCCTGCACACCGCATTCAGCGAGGTATTGTGATGTATCTGATCGAATGGGGTTTTTGGCAAATGGCTACTGAATCCGAAGCTGCGCGAAAAGCATATGAAGCAGAACTGACACCGAATGAGAAGCGTCAAGATTTGTATGAGGGCGAGCTGGATGAAGAAATGCACTTTCAGCCCGTTAGTGAAAACCCACGCGCAAGAGGCCCTGTATTCGCTTTTAACGACATCTTCTTAGACATTCGCTGTGGTGGCTCAGAAGAAAAGCGCGGCCTTATTACGCTCGCAACGCTCGGAGCCATCGCCCCGGCCGTTGCTGTGGGACTTTACATCACCACCGGGTTTATTTGGATGGACATCACAGACCCTGAGGGTCGCTCTGTAATCACTATTCTTACAACGCTTATAATGCTCTCAGTCACCTCGACCTTAGTGTATCTTTATTCAAAGTATGGAATTCACTTAACCCGACTAGAAATGCTGACTAGCCGTCACCTACTCATTCGCTTCAATCGAGCAACCCAACAAGTTCACCTACATCGACCGAAATACTGCGGCGGCATCGTCGCTTTCCCCTGGAAAACAACCGGAAGCACAGCCATCGACCCAGAAGATGACTCACTCAGCTTGGGCATGCGACTAGGGCTAGTCTG
>NZ_JBWKXT010000122.1:0-2045 GCF_059423245.1 Pseudomonas sp. GW460-LB5 | reverse complement strand
ACGCGGATGACCATCAAGAGCCAGACCCATAAGGGCGATGGTTTTAACGAGCTGCGTTTCGAGGATGAACTGGGCAAGGAGGAAGTGTTCATCCATGCCCAGCGAGACCAGAACAACATCGTCAAGCACGACGAAACCACGCGGGTGGGCAACGACCGCACGGAACGCGTGGAACGGGACGAGACAATCTCTATTGGGCAGGACCGTCGCGAAGAAGTAGCCCGTGACGAGTCCGTCGGCATTGGCCAGAACCGGGTACATGAAATCGCCAACGACGACAGCCTGAGCATTGGTCGCACCCACACGATCACCACAGGCAAGGATCGAATCGAACAGGTAGGCAACCACCGCCAGGACATCACCAAGGCCAACCACACGGTAGAAATCGGCGGCCATCTGGAACAGGTCGTGGCCGGTCACCACAACCTGAAAACGGGTGAAGCTATCCGGCACACCACCAAGGTCTATGACATTCAGGTCAGCGAAAGCCTGACGATCAGGAGCCCGGCGGGCCTGCTTCGAATCGATGGCGCCGGTATCACGCTGGACGGCCTTGCGCTGTCCTTCAAAGGGCCGGTCAACCAGCAAGCTACGGGTAGCAATCGCATCACTTCAACTTCTGGTGTACCTGAGCCCGGCGAACCTATTTGCCTCAGCTGCCTGCTGAAAGCGATCGCCGACGGCCACAACATGATTCGCATGGAAGGAGCAAGCTGATGCCCAGCCCATTTGTCAGAGCGATGGTCGAGGTGCTGCGAGTATCCGACCGTTACCGCCTGAGCGCGATCGTGGAAATGGCCAATCTGGCTCCCGAGGTGCAGGAAAGACTGACCGGGTACTACGCCGACCGCTGCTGGCCACTGCTGCAGCAAGCCCAGTTCACCAACCTGCGCACAGCAGGCCCCTGGTTGTTTGGTTCGCGCCCGGGCTCGGATGTCTCGGCCCAGTATGATTTTCAATGGCAACTCGAGCAGGGTGCAGCGGGCGCAGTATGCGGCTGGATAGTCAGCGCCCTACCCCCCGACCGGCTTGCGCGGCATTTAAGCCGCGCCAACATCGTCACGGGTGCTGACGGCCATTCGTACCTCCTGCGCTTTCACACCGCTGCAGCCTTGCAAGTGCTGGATACGCACCGTGAACTGCCCGGTGTAAGCGAATGGCTGGCGCCCATCCACCACTGGTGGTCGCCCGTCGCGCACCCGAACAAGCGGGTGTGGCTGCAGATATCCGGTGGTGATCAGCCCCAATCCACGCACTTCCCGCCCATCACGCTGAACGAAGCGTGTTGGGCCGAATTGGCAGGTGACCCACTGAGCTATCAGCTTGCCGAGTTGCTCAAAGGCGAGCCGTCCTGCACTGCCCTGGCTGCCGCTTGCCACGGCACGCGGGTTGGCTTGATCCAGCACTACCTGGATCAGGCACGCGAGCAAGGCCTGGACCGTGAGGACGATCTGATCAGCTATGTGCTCATGTTGGCTCGCGGTGGGGAACAACTCAGTAACTCACCGGCCTGGCAGGAGGCGATTGCCGCCACCCGCGAGCAACAGACATCCCTGATGGACAATGTGCAGCGATGCCTGCGCACCAAGGACTGAGGCAAATAACCATGGACTCTCTGAGCGAAACCCTCGAGCTGTGCAGGCGTATCACCACCGGCTACCGCCCCGCCCTGCGCAACAGCCCCGTCGCCAACTGCACCCGCCGCTTCGAACTGCTGCCCCTGCGCTACGCCGCCATCGGCGGCAACCCGGCACAACGCGCCCGCCTACCCAAACTGCCAAGCTATCTCAGCCCATTCTCGGACGTCGGCGAGATGACCCATTCCAGCTACGCCATCCGCCCGCTGCGCGAGGGTTTTTTCTACCTGCTGATCAAACGCCACAGCGCACCGGCCTACGAGTGGCACAGCCAGTACCGCGTCGCACCCAACGGCTCACTGCTGTACATCAGCGCCGACTCACCGTGGGAGCCCGCCCCCCTCACTGGCAATCTGGATGACATCATCCGCAGCTTCGGCTGGACCATCACCCTGTACGACCTCGACG
>NZ_JBWKXT010000121.1:0-2231 GCF_059423245.1 Pseudomonas sp. GW460-LB5 | reverse complement strand
AAAGGCGGGCAGAGCTCAGGCGGCAACTTTGCCAACGACCGTGAGCGTGCCTCGGAGGCTGGCCGTAAAGGCGGGCAAAACAGCCACGGCGGCGGTCGCGGTAGCGAGAACCGTTAACTTGAAATGAGCCAGGCCGGGGTGCATGGCACTCTGGCCACTTTTAGAGAAAATGAAAGCGGTGTTAAGAAGACAGCGAAATGGGCAACAAGGGTTTGCCTCTCGCTCGAAGACGACCACCAACGAACACCAGCGCCAATGACGCTGCCGCTAGCAACAGGCTCACCCCTAGCATCTCGCTAGTGAGGTTGTGAAACCCTGAAACCGCAACGCCGATTATGGCTAACATTCCTGAAAGCCCAGCGTAACCTACCGCAGTCATCAGCCATCCCCAGTTACGCATACCCTACTCCTCCAATGATGATCCCAGGTCTCGAATCAGCCTCATTACGACCATACGCATTTGGCTAAGTGCCATCGGTGTGTGCAGGCGCGCCTAAAGTTTGAAGCGTACATGGATACAGCTTTTACTATCCTGCCGATCAACCTCCACTGCCGCGCTACCGTAACCGGAATAGCTTTTGACCAATCGCATGCCAAGCCCCGTACCTGTCGGCTTTGGATAATTATCAGGGAAGCCGTCGCCCTCATCCCTGACGGTGAGTAGCGCATGGTCGCCGGCATGCTTGACGGCCACCTCAATGTTGCCCTTACCATACTTGAGGGCATTGGTGATCAGTTCAGAAATTACCAGTCCCAGGGGCGCCATTCTTTCTGAAGGCAATACGAACTCGTCAGCGTCCAGCACAATTTTGCGCTCGGCTAAGGCTCTGCCCAGATCCCCCAACAGAGCAGTGAGGTAATCACGCGCACGAAGTTCTTGATCTTCGGCAGCCTGGTACAGCCGCTCGTGAACCGTGGCAATGGTCACTACTCGGCCTGCAGCGGTTTCAAGCTGCAATTTAACCGCTGCATCGGGCGTGAGATTGGCCTGTAGCAACAGCAGTGTGTTTACCAGGTGAAGGCTGTTCTTGACGCGATGGTGGATCTCTTCGAGATAGAGGTCGCTTCGGTTCTGCTTGCTATTCTGAGCCTCGATGAGCGACAGCAATTGAGCCTCATATTGATGACGCTCGGTGATATCTCGCGATACGGCAATCATTCGCTCGACCTTGCCGTCCGCTCCGAGGATCGGCGCCACCGTCACGTCCCACCATTTGGGTTCATCGGGAGCGATTGGGCAGTACGATTCGAACCTCATGGTTTCGCCAGCGCTGACTTTAGCTACCGCCTCCCAAACAAATGATCGCGACTCCTCAGGCCACAAGTCATACCATCGCTGACCTTTAACAGTGGTCAGTTGGGTATCCAGGAATGTCAGCCCGGCTTCATTCATGAACTCGATCTCGCCGTTCGGGGCCAAGATATCCACCCAGTCAGGGCTTGCGTTCAGAATGGTCTCGGAATAAGGGTCGGGAACTGGAACATCCACGCCTGCAGATATTCTTTCGACAGCCATGGAAATGACGTTCGAGATGCCTTCCAGAAATACCAGATCGCTCTCTACAAAATCGTCCCCGTTGCTGCTGTCGGCTTCCAGTACACCAAACGGGCTGAGCAAACCCCGGATCGGGACATTGATGGCCCGCTCGATTCCATATTTTTTCAGCAGTTCCGGCGTTCGAAAGCGGTTTTCCATACCCAAATGATTCGAGAGTACGGGCCTGTAGGTGGCCAATGCATAGCCTGCGGGACTAGCCACATCGCCGCCCACGGTTGCCCGCCCGATGTCAGAAGCATCCCAGCCAACGCCGTGGGTCAGAACAAACCCTTCCCCTTCCCCGTCCTCTGCTGGCTGGAGCACCTTGGAAAAACGAGTGCTCATCCCTTCAGCGACTACTTCACATGCACGGGTCAGCAACAGATCCAAGTCCGCAGCCTTCAGGGACATTACGCCAAACTCGACCACGAGCTCATGTTGGCGGTGCAAGCGCGCATGAGTCTTCTTCAATGCCGCTCGGATGGTTTCGTCCACTGGTAGCTGCTGCATAGTCTTCCCTTCCGCAATAACGGGAAACGCCCAGAATCCTTTCAGAGCGTACAGTCGTTTCGCTTACCGCTTTCCTACCATAGCCGCTAATTCATGACGGCGCCTAGGGATGCTCCGATCAACTTGTCGTGCAGCCGCGGCAAGTTGCAATTTTCCAGGCACCTACAGCGTCATTGGACGAAAA
>NZ_JBWKXT010000120.1:0-2969 GCF_059423245.1 Pseudomonas sp. GW460-LB5 | reverse complement strand
GCTGCGGTCAGAGTGGTCTTACCGTGGTCAACGTGGCCGATAGTGCCGACGTTAACGTGGGGAAGGGAACGATCAAACTTTTCCTTAGCCATCGATACAATCCTCCGCAGAAGAAATAGTCTTGCGCTGATAAAACAAAGGCAGATATTTTCATATCTGCCTTGTTTATATGGAGCTCTTGAGCGGACTTGAACCGCTGACCTCACCCTTACCAAGGGTGTGCTCTACCAACTGAGCTACAAGAGCGAAACACTTTGCGCAAAATCCAGCAAACTTGGAGCGGGTAGCGGGAATCGAACCCGCATCATCAGCTTGGAAGGCTGAGGTTCTACCACTAAACTATACCCGCGGAGCTTGCGGCTCTCGCTAAAACTGGTGGAGGGAGAAGGATTCGAACCTTCGAAGCTCTCGCAACGGATTTACAGTCCGTCCCCTTTGACCGCTCGGGAATCCCTCCAGATGTGGCCGGCATTCTATTTGTCTGCCGTCCCAGTGTCAAGCGTTTTTTCAAATTTTTTCAATCAAATCTGAAACTTAGCTGCTTTGACACCGCTTCCAGTTCTACCACCTGAGTGGTGTTCCCTGTGAAGCGGGCGCCATTCTATCAAGCTATTCACCAGTTGCAATACCCTGGCAGAAAATAATTTTATGTTTTAAGTCTTTGAAATCATTGGAAAGAGCCGAAAGCACCGTTTGGTCCAGCAAACGCTCGCTTTCCGGGGCAACCTTGAGCCAGCGCCCATCTGCTCCAGGCAACTGCCCCACCACTGGCAAAGTGGCAATATCTAGGCTCAGCAAGCGCTGACGCAGTGCATCCAGCTGCTCCTGCCCTGTTACCCCCCCCACCACCAGGCACTCATCACGGCGCCTGGGTGGCGCCGACAGACCCGTTTCACGCAACAGACGGATTTCTTGCTGATTCCCCTTGTACAACGACAGGGGAGCGACTTCCTTGACCTTCAGCGGTGCTTCCTGCTGATGCCAAACGTAATAGAAGACGTTGAGCACCAGTAACAACAGAAACAACCAACGCATAGGCACCTCAATCCAATGGGCAGGCCATGGCCAGACCAACAAAAACCAGGTCAGGGACGACACGCGCCTGCGGCACGGCCTCCCTCACCAGCGGCGCATCGCCCCCGGTGAGGAACACCGTGAATTCATCCCCCCACAGCGCACGCGCCTGCTCGAGCTGCGTACGTGCAAAGCCCTGAAGCATCAACACGCAGCCACGCTCGACCGCTTCGACAGTAGAGCGGCCCGGCGACAAACTGGTCAATGCGCGCTCGGCAGAGTCATCGTCATAACGGATTCGCCGGGTGTGGGTACGCAACTGACTGCGCATCAATGGCATGCCCGGGCAGATGTAGCCACCCAGGTGTTCGCCGTCTGCGGCCACAAAGTCCGCTTTAGCAGCGGTACCAAGGTCGATCACCAGGCACGCGCCCTTGGCCAGGTGAAATGCACCCAGCGCTGCCAGCCAACGGTCCATGCCCAGACGCTGATAGTCATCATAACCGTTGCGCACACCGGCCATGCGCTGGGCCGGATGCGCAACATGCGCCTGCACGGTAAATGCCTGGGCTATCAACGCACAAAGCGCATCGGTTTCTTCCTCGCTGCGCACACTGACGATGCGGCACCCGGTCAGACGTACCGATGCCAGCGCAGCCACTTCAGCCAGCAGCGCTTGATCGGAATCGACGATCCCGCCACCTTCAATCACTGCATCAGCGGTATGGATTACGCGCCACTTGATGAAGCTATTACCGCAGTCGAGCTCAAGAATCATCACGCAACCTCAAACTGAGCTCACCACCACTGAAGCTCTTTTCAACTCCGTCCACCTCAAGGCGCAAGCCGCCCTGCCCGTCGACGCCAAGAACCACGCCATCAATACGCGTGCTACCGGCAACCAGTGAAACAGTGCGCCCCTGCCACAGGTGCGCCTGCTCCCATTCCTCCTGGAATGCGGCAAAACCGTAACGACGATGGCGTGCCAATTCGTGCTGCAATTGCTGATTGAGCGACGCCACCAGGTGGTTGCGGTCTATCGCCGCACCCAGCTCACGCCGCATTGAGGTCCACTCCTGGTCAACTTGGCCATTGACCTGCATGTTCACATTGATACCGATACCCAGTACCACATGACAGACATCGGCCGGGTCACCCACCAGCTCCAGGAGAATGCCAGTTATCTTCTGCCCGCGAACCAGCACGTCATTGGGCCATTTGAGCCCGACATCCTTTACGCCGAATGCCTGCAGAGTACGCATCACTGCAACACCCACCACCAGGCTCAAGCCTTCGAGCTGGCGCATGCCGCCATCCACACGCAAGACAAGGCTGTAATAGAGGTTTTCGGCAAATGGGCTGACCCATTGCCTGCCACGTCGCCCGCGGCCTGCGCTTTGCCGCTCAGCCAAGACGATAAATGGCGCTACCTGCCCTTGATTGGCAAGCCTCAAGCCTTCGGCGTTGGTCGAGTCGATGATTTCGTGGATGAAAACCGGCCACTGCTCGCCTTCGGCAAACCCGGCGATAGCCTGTGCCTCGAGCAAAGCCAGCGGCGCCGCCAGCTGGTAGCCGCGCCCACGAACCTTGTGAATGGTGAGGTTCAGCTCGCTCTCCAGGTGCTGCAGCTGCTTCCAAACGGCGCTGCGACTCACCCCGAGGGCTGCCCCCAGAGCTTCTCCGGAATGGAACCGGCCATCCTTGAGGAGGTTCAACAACTTCAGCATGCCAGTCTCGACTTGGAATAAGGCAGGCATGATAGCCATGGGCTGTTGGCTTGCATAGGAAAAGGGCCTGCATACCTGGCGTGCGCCCTGCCTTGTGGCAGCGGGCGTGCCCGCGAAACAGGCTGCGCGGCGGATGCCACGGGCTTCGCCCGTGTTCGCGGGGCAAGCCCGCTTGTGTCTTGGAGAAGGAATAGAATCTGAAGTGAGAGCGGTGAATGGCAAGCTGAT
>NZ_JBWKXT010000119.1:0-3114 GCF_059423245.1 Pseudomonas sp. GW460-LB5 | reverse complement strand
CATGGAACTGTTCGCCAGAGATGCCACGGTAACCTTGGCTTCCACCTTGTGGTAGGTGGGGTTCATGGATCGGTTACAAATGAATGAGGCCATTGCGAGTTGGTTCGACGGCTGCCAAACGGCTGATCAGGTCCGCCAGATCATCACGCGTCGACCTGAGCCATTGGAAAGTCTGTACGAAATTGAACCTCGGTTGGCGGCAGAGGTGCTGTCTCAAGCATTGCGTGAATCGTTCATTCCCAACGCATTTACGATTGAGTTCATCCAGGAGATGGTGGGGCGCGCAGCGCTGCATGCGCGAGCATTGTTCTCTTCTGAGCGCGAGTACGCCCGAGGGCTCTATGAAGCACCTGCAGTCGATGCTGTGCCGGTGTGTTTTACAGGGCTTGCAGGGGTTGGGAAGAGCCAGACCATTGCTGCGCTGCGCAAGGTTCTGCCTGGCCCCGTTGATCTGTCCTGCGATCACTTCCAGGGTGAGCTACCGTTGCGGTCGCATTGGTATGCAAGCGCCCGAGGTACCACCAATGCTAAGGCCCTTCTTCGAGAGTTCGTTGAGTTGCCTCTGTCGCGACTGACCGTTGCTGAGCTGCTGAGTGAATGCCGGCGTAGGGCGAATCGTGATGGGGTATCGTTAGTCATCCTGGATGAAATGCAGTACATCCAAAAGGGGCTTGGTGCAGCGAAGGTTACCGATATCCTCTTGAACATGGCTGGTATCGGTCCGCCAATGGTCTACGTGTGCAATTACAGCTTGGGTCACAAGTTGTTTGAGAGAAACAATGAGGATCAGCAGCGCTTGCTGACGGACCCAAGAATCATGCTTCCCGATGAGCCTGGCAGTTCCGACTGGAAAGCTTTCATTGATGAATGTGTTCGCGTGGGCAATGGCGCGATTCGCGGTAATCAGGGTGAATTGGCAAGGGAAATTTACCGTTGCACCTTCGGTATCAAGCGCCTGGCGGTGGAGTTGTTGAAGCAGGCGTACATTGAGTGCCGCAGTGCAGGCCGTCATGCGGCCTCCCTTCAAGACATCGGCCATGCTTACCGCTCAGCGGCTTACACGTCCAGTGCCAAACAGGTCGAACACCTTCAAAAATTGGCTCTGGGTGGTCGGGTGTCCAAACAGCATCCAGACCTGCGGTGTCCGTTTGACCTGCCAGCCGCGTTCACGTCCAACGTAGTGAAATTTGCGCGAGCTGAACGGCAGGACCGAGTCACCCAGAAGGTTTTCGACTCATCGCTCACTGCGTCGGAACGATCTGTAAAAAAGCAACTTGATGCCTCAGCGAATGCTCTGCAGAAGCCGACTGCGCGCCCGCGGCGGACTCCGGTTGAGGAGCTCTCCGAGGAAGAGCAGGCCAAAGCTTTCTTTGCCTTGATGGAGGACGACAAGGACCCCAAACCCAAGTGATGGTGTGGCGAAGAATTCCGTTCGCGGGCCCTATGATTGCTGGCGTGTAAACCTATTTTTTTCACTGTTAACCAGAGTGGTTTACAGTGAAAAAAACAGGTTTACACGCCTGAGTTAGCGAGGGGCAGGTACACCAGGATAGAGCACCTGAGCTCGGATGCATCTCCGACGCCGCTGAAATGTGCTATCACGTGCCAGTACAAGCATGTCCAGATTCGCGTCATGCATTGGCGTTAGACAGTTAACTCCAGGTACAAAGATCTTATGAGCACACCAATTACGCTGTCTGTGGGTAGCCTCGATCTCACATACAACACTGGCTATATGGGCATGGATCACGGGATGCTCTATCAAGAGTCCGACCGCCAGTACCGTCGGCACGAGGGCATCGACTACGACTACGCTCATAGCCCTGAAAGTCTGGAGCAAATGGAGCTGTGTTTTTGCCGGACACTTGGTTCGATGGTGTCACGGTTGGAGCTGCTCGGATACACATTGGCGGCGGTGAGGTCGGAATACGAAAATCAGGTCGTGCTCGACAGAGACCAGTTCGAGGAATACCTGCCAGGTGAGCGTCGATCCGACCGTTTGACTTTCGATCAATTTATCGACTTCATCAAAGCGTACGCATTGCGAGACCTAAAAAGCGACTATGTCGCCAGCTACGATTCCGATCATGCACAGGGCCGGGGCCGCTTTGCGGCTGATCCAGCGGCATCTCTACTCCCGACGGGAGTGTTTGATCGAGACATCGGAGGCTACTCCGAGCGCAGCCATTTCGGCTCAATGTTAGGATTTCTGAGCCCATATGCAACTCTGCGAATCCTTGCCGAAAACCCCGCTAATCTAGGTGAAGATGTCGTCTGGGATTACGGCAATTTTGTGGATGCAGGATGGGCTAAAAATGAGGATTTCATTGGGAACGCACGTCGGACCCAGACCTATTTGATAGCGACTGAAGGCACTTCTGATACCCACATTCTGAAGCGGGGTCTGGCGCTGCTCCGCCCGGACATCGAGGATTTTTTTCGATTCATTGACATCGAGGAGCGTCACCCATTTTCCGGTACAGGTAATCTGTCCAAGTTCGCCGAGGGACTGGTCAAAATTGATGTTCACAATCGCGTGGTCTTCCTGTTCGATAACGACGCCGAAGGAGTGGATACCTATAAAAATCTACTCAAACGCTTTCAATTCCCAGTGAACATGAAAGCTATGGTTCTTCCTGACTTGGACGAGCTGCGCGAGTTTCCGGCGAAAGGCCCGTGTGGTGTTGCCAACGCTGACATCAACGGCTGCGCGGCCGCTATCGAGTGCTATCTCGATCTCAATCTTAAGGGGCGACCCCCAGCGCAGGTGACCTGGACGAATTACAAGGAGTCGTTAGGTATTTATCAGGGCGCCCTCGATTTCAAAGATAGCTACGCAAAGGCGTTTTATGAAACCACTCAGGAGGATGTTGAATCAGGTGTGTATGACGCGAGTAAGCTCCGATCCGTGATAGCGGCGCTTCTTGAGGAATGCACTGGTTTGGCTGCTGCGATGCTCTATTCGAAGTCCTAAACCTCAATAGCCTCTCGGCGAAGGCGCTTCCACCTAACGCGGACCGAGATGATTTCTGGCCCCTACTGAATCGCCCCTGGTTTCGTAGACACCTCCAAGCCTCATAATGAGGCCCAAATAGGAGGTGCCATGAGTCGTCA
>NZ_JBWKXT010000118.1:0-3413 GCF_059423245.1 Pseudomonas sp. GW460-LB5 | reverse complement strand
CCCCCCCCCCCCCCCCCAACAATCTCAAACCGCCAACCGCGAAGTCGACCCGATCACACTCTCCAGCACACGAAAATCAATCCACTCGCGCACATCGAAACGCCGCGGTATGAACCCCCACCTGAACAGGAACTCGGTAAAGTCCTGCAGCGCCTCGATCGAGCGGCTGTCCAGGGTAGTACGCAGGCGCCGATGCGCATCATCGCCATAGGCCGCCGCCACCCAGTACTCGCTGGTGTTCAGCTCGCGCGCCAGAAAGCGCCGGGTCTCTTCCGGGTTAGCCCAGGCCCATTGCTCGGTGCGCAGCACCGTGTCGACCAGCGTACGGCTGGCATCGAAGTGGTTTTCCAGCAAGTGCCTGTCCACGGTCAGTGTGCGCGGGGTGCCGTTGTTGCTGCGGATCAGCGGGTCCGGATGGCTGCCGGTGTCGACCACCACGCGCAGGCCGAACTCGTGGGCCAGGTGCACCGCATGCGCACCTTTGAGGAAGATCGCGTCGATGTCGCCACGCAGCAGGCCGATCAGCTCATTGTTGCGGCGGCTGAAGCGGCTGGTGTCCAGGCTCACTTCAGCACCGTACAGGTGCTGCTTGGCATCGTCGCTGTAGGTGCCGCCGTAGGGGTAGTCGACCAGTTCCACATCGGCCACCGCCAGGCCTTCGAGCTTCAGGGCGTTTTCCAGCCCGCGCAGGGCCTGGGCGCGGGTGAAGTCGATCTGTACGTTGGCCCACTTGGGTATGCCGAAACGGCGGTTCTTCAGGTCGCGAATGCTGCGTACGCCGCTTTCTTCGGTGGTGAGGATCAACTGCACCTCATCACTCCACGACAGCCCCAGCACGCGGGTCTCGACGCCGCTGGCGTAGGCCCAGATCGCCGGGATGTTACCGCCGTGGCGCACCGAGTTCTGCAGATGATGGTCGTAGTGGGCTTCACGCACCTCGCGTTCGCTGGACTCGCGCAGCGACTGGATATTGGTGCCAAACGGCGTGAAGGCCTCGGCCAGCCGCCCCGATTGTACGGCGATGCCGAGGCCGGTGGGCACGGGGCTGTGGGTGTACCAGAGCGTTTCCAGGGGCTTGGTCATGGGGTAACGGGTTTCCTGTCCATGTGGAGGGGGGCCAGCAGTTGGTCCAGTGGTTGGCGAGTGATCCAGTCGCGCACCTCGAAGCGCGCCGGGATGAAGCGCCAGCGCTTGAGGAACTCGACAAAGTCCTGCAAGGCATCAATGGCCTGTTCGTCCAGGCGCGTGCTCAGGCGCAGGTGGGCGTCGGTGCCGTAAGCCACTTGCACCCAGTACTCGCTGCTGTTGGTTTCCCGCGCCAGATAGCGGCGGGTTTCGTCGGGGTGCTGGTGGGCCCAGCGTTCGGCGCGCAGCACCGAACCGAGCAGGGTGCGCACCACCTGCGGGTGGTGCGCCAGCAGGTGGCTGTCCACCGCCAGGGTGCGTGGCGTGCCGTTGTTGCTGCGGATCAGCGGGTCGGGGTGGCTGCCGGTGTCGATCACCGTGTGCAGGGCGAAGGCGTGGGCCAGTTGTACGGCGCTGGCGCCCTTGAGGAAAATCGCGTCGACCTCGCCGCGCAGCAGGCCGGTCAGCTCCAGGTTGCGGCCTTCGCTCTGGGTGCTGGACACCGGCGTGCCGGCCACGCTGCGTACCGGGCGGTCGCTGAAGGTACCGTCGTAGCGGTAGTTGACCAAGTCCACGTCGCCCACTTGCAAGCCTGCGAGCTTGAGGGCGTTTTCCAGCCCGCGCAGGGCCTGGGCACGGGTGAAGTCGATCTGTGCGGCGGCCCAGTCGGGCAGGCCGAAGCGGCGGCCTTTGAGGTCTTTTACGGTGTGGATGCCGCTGTCTGGGCGGGTCAGGATCAACTGCGCCTCATCGGCCCACGACAGGCCGATGACCCGGGTGTCGCGGCCCTGGGCGCGGGCCCAGATAGCCGGGATGCTGCCGCCGTGGCGTACCGAATTGAGCAGGCTGTGGTCAAAGTGCGATTCGCGCACCGCCTGCTGGTCGGCTTCACGCAGGGACTGCACCCGGGTGCCGAGGCCGGCCAGGTCTTCCTGCAGCCAGCCTTGCTGCACGGCAATGCCCAGGCCGGTGGGCACCGGACAGCGGGTGTACCACAAGGTATCGAGGGGTTGGCTCATGTTCAGCTCCGGTTGGGGTTCAGGCACTGGCCTGCAACGGTGTGGTGGCAGCCTGCTGCACCAGCGGCAACACTTCCTGACCGATGCGCAAGGCCTCTTCCAGGTGCGGGTTGGCGGCGAGGATGAAGGTGCTGAAACCGGCATCGCGGTATTCAGCCAGGCGTTCGGCGATGTTCTGATGGCTGCCCACCAGGCCCACGGTGGGGCCGGGCTTGGCCTTGGCGAAGCCGGCCCACAGGTTGCGCGCCAGGATCAGTTCATCGAAGCCCTGCAAGCCTTGGTGATAGGCGGCCTGGCGTGCACCGCCGACAGAGTCCGAGCCGGTCACGAAGCCCTTGGCGCTGGCGCTGGCCTTGCCTTCCAGGCGCTCGAACTGCTGGCGCAGTTCGCGCCAGGCTTGTTCTTCGGTCTCGCGGGCGAACAGGTCGACACGCAGGCCGAAACGCACAGTGCGGCCCTGTTTATCGGCCAGTTCACGCACGCGTTCGATATGCGGCTTGAGCTTGTCGATGGGCTCGGCCCAGTTCAGGTACACATCGGCATGGCGCGCGGCCACGTCCAGTGCGGCATCGGAAAAGCCGGAGAAGTACACGCCCGGTTTGCGTTCGTGTTGCAGGCCCGGCGGCAGGCTGCCGTTTTCCAGGCGGTAGATATCGCCTTCGTAGGAGAACTTTTCCTGTGTCCATAGGCCCTGGATCACGTCGAGGAATTCGCCGGTGCGCTTGTAGCGCAGGTCATGCTCCAGGAAGTCGCCATTGGCCCTTTGGCTGGCCGGGTTGCCGCCGGTGATGATGTTCCAGTCCAGCCGGCCCCCGCTAAGGTTTTGCAGAATTGCCGCCTGCTGGGCGGCATAGGCGGGCAGGGTCCAGGTGGCCTGAAAGGCGATGAGGAAGCGGATGCGCCGGGTTTCGCGGGCCAGCGCGGCGGCGGCTATCCACGGCTCCGGGCCGGTGGGTAGCAAGGCGCCTTCGAACCCGGCCAGCTCGGCGGCCTTGGCCACCTGGGCGATGTAGTCGATGTAGCTGAAACCGTCAGCCTGGCCATCGGGCAGGCGACCGGGGGCGATATTGCCGGGGCGGTGCGCGGGGTTGCCGCGGTTGTGGCGGTCGGTGGACAGCTGCGGGCCATCGGTGCCCAAGGGCAGGCGCCAGAAGAATTCGGTGGTCATGGGGGCTCCTGAAGGGGGCGGTTGTGCGGATGAGGAGGGTGGTGCAACGGCTGTGCCATGCGCGGCGCATGGCCTGTGGGGCGGGGGTTTGAGGCGTAGAG
>NZ_JBWKXT010000117.1:0-3423 GCF_059423245.1 Pseudomonas sp. GW460-LB5 | reverse complement strand
CCCTCAACCCGAGCCCCCATAAACCCCTTTTGTCCCCGTCAAATTACCAAATCACCGCATACTATCTACTCACTACTACTACCTCTTCGGGTGCTTTGCCCACGAGCTTTGCAAGCAAAGACACCCCAGCTAGCCCTCCTGGAGAGCCAAGAAAAACATACGCAGAGGGCAGCAGGGTAGGGTGCGATCACGCAGCAGGAGGCCTGACCAGAACCAGAGATTCGTCGTCCTGTTCGTACACTTCAGGTATGGCTTCCTCACCAGGAAACTCCATTGCCACCAGAGCTTTCGCTTGGTTGAACGCTCGGTGGATAGAGTGACCAAATCCGATAGCTGAGTAGAACTGTGCAGCGAAGAAGCGAGCGGGCAGATCGCCAACATCGCGGTTCATGCCTATCGCTGCTGGTACGTGCCGGATACATGCTGCGGCTTGGTTAAACGAAAAACAGGTGTTGAAGAAGACGAGCTTCAGGTTGTCGGAGCCGATTGCCATGGCGCTCACGATACCCTCCAGTGGGACATGCTTTGCGTTCCCCTGGTCATCCTGGAGTACCAGCGTGTCAGCACTTGTGCCGTGGCCGCTGAAGTGGACAATGGTCGGTTTAAGCTCGTTTATGGCTTGGAACACATCCATGGGCCTAACCGCCCAGCGGGTATGAAATTCAAGCACGTCCCGATGTGCGGATGCCCTGATCTTCTCGCCAATCAGACGCGCTTCCTCATCCAGCAGTAGCCTGTTGCTTTTATCGCTACCGGGGTCAGCTGCGAAGAACACCACCGTGATTTTCTCAGGCAGTGCTTTTAGCTTCTCGATCTCTCTGGCAGTTTGATCGTGCAGTTCTTCATGACGGGTCAATCCATCGTTGATCTCCCTCAAGCGCTGCTCCTGTGCAGCATCCAGGCGCTGCTGTTCACGCTTGAGCGCCTGGGCCAGACGCTGTTCACTCTGGGCTAGCCGCTTCTGAGCTTCGAGGATCTTCTTCTCTAGTTGGCTGACATCAGAAAGCGCTTTGGTCTGTTCGCTCTGGTAGCGTTGGGCATCACGTAGCTTAGATTTCACCGTACTAGCGGAAGAGGTCTTGCTGGCTGCGGCGCTTGCATCGGCGCTTTTCTTGCCGGCATTCGCCGCCGCCTTGACCTTCTTTACTTTGTCGCCCTGTAGCCTGGCGATGGTGCGTTGATGCTGCTCCACTTGGGTGCGATAGAGGCTGATGCTCACCGGTAGGATCCTTTCTGTAGGCGCAGGGTGCCCAGCAGGGCGCTGGAGGCGCTATCATAGTGCCACTCCCGCATGTGCGATCGCTACAGCTAGCCATCACAGCCAAGCCTTGCCGCACGACGCACTGCCAGCAATCTTTGGATGGTCTTATGGACGAAACCATTTCCTACCTGAAAGACAGGTTCAAGGATGAGCAAGACCGCTTCAATCACGTCGAGAACAAGAGCGCGCGATTCTTCACGGCGGTCTCGATTCTAATTGCAGGCCTCAGCGCAATCGCAGGCCTCAAGAACGGGGTCATTTTTCAGCTTGGATCGCCGCTGGCCATCCTGACCTTCATTGCCTTCATCGTGGCTGCGTTCGCCATTGCCTGTGCGTGGGGGCACGCCCTGAGCGCACTTCGCATCAAGGACTACCCGAACCTCCCGTCCTCCCGCGCCACTGGCGAGTATTTGATTGCCGTGGATGACGAAGGGCAGAAGAAGCACATCTACAACTGCTACATCGATACGCTTGAGGCGCTTAAGGTCACCGTAGCGGAGAAGACCAAGCCCCTGGATCTCGCATACCAGGAAATCACTATCGGAGCGGGTGCCTTCGCAGCGCTCGCTGTTCTAGTCACCTTGAGGGAGCTAATTGCGTGACCGACCAGAAGAAACCAAGCAATAGCGAGCAAACGCGTGTTCCGCCACCGCCGCCTACAACTGAATACCAACGGCGCGCTGAGGAGCCTCCTGTTAACCGTCAAGGCACAACAGACCGTCGTCGCTGAGCCGTCACTCCAGCCGAGGGGCAAGCCAACCAGGTCAGGTAGACCCACAAGCTATGTAGGTCAACCAGGCCTGGTAAGCTCATCAATATCATCAATCCCTCGACTCTCAAGGGGGAGCGATTGCCCTTCATCGAGAAGGGATTAGTACAGCTGCAAACAACAATGCGACGTAGGGCAATCAATGCTCGTGTCATCACAACAAACAATCTAGGCATTGTTTTGGGTAAACGTCAGCGAGTTAATTGCCAATTCGGCACACCTCGACCTGGTAGCCCATCGCACCAAGCCTTTGTGCAAATTGCCTGAAGTTCACCTTCGAGAAAAACGGCATGTGCAGTTCTGCATTGGGTTGCATGATGGCGAACACGATTTTGTTGCGCGGCTGTGTGCCTGGGTTGAAAGCGAATTGGAACCCTCCCAGATCTGCGAGGTGTGCGTTCACCTGGGTAACAACGTCCGGGGAGTTGATCAGAGCCTCAGCAGACACGTAAGCCTGAGAGAAGAGGTGGCTGAGCACGCTAGACGACGAGTACTTTTTGACGTGGATGATGTGGTGATCCGGTGTGAGCAAATCACAGAACTCGAACGGGCCGCCTGCGCCTGTAAGTCTTACCAGCTTCTGGTCGAGCAGATAGAAATTTACGTTATCGGCAATGCGCCTCAGGTAGGCGCCTTCGTGGTCAGTGCGATAGGAGGGGAACTCCAGGTTGCACGGAGTTGCAGCCTCAAAAAAGCGATTCACTTGCTCGGTATAGTCGCGATCGATCTGATACCAGTCACCTTCGCTGAGTAGGTAGATTTTGCCTTCGTGCTCAATTTCCGCCTCAAGACACATGTACAAAGGCCAGGTGGCAAGTCGTTGCTCGTCAGCCCCGTAGAGGTAGATGCGCTCAGAATCCAGCGCTGGGCGGGTGACGCCGCCCAGTAAGTGCTTGGCGAGCAGCGCTTGTCTAAGATCCAGGTCAAATGAGATCACTGGGCCATTGTGCGAACGCGCACTACGTTTGACATAGCTAAAGCCGCTGACATCATTTCCGAGCATTTCAGGTGCAGCTGCGCGGACGCAGTCAAACCGCTCGGCATTCATCGCTTCCACGAGCACACGATCTAAATGTCCTTCGAGTGCCGCATCTCGCACCGGGACGATGAAGTCCATCCAGGGATATTTTTCCTTGCAGTGATCATCTTCGTAAGCCGTCAACAAACGAAGCGCGATTTCTGGGAAGTCTTCAAGCTTGACGTCGGAATGTAAGGCCAATGAGTCCGAGCCGCTGACGTACTCGCCTTCATCTTGATCGTTCTCCACGATCCCGGTCAGCGACTTGAGGATCTCCGAATCGAACTTGAAGTCGAATGTAACCGTCCGGCCAACTCACCTTCCTGACCCCGACGCCAAAGGCGATGGTGTCCACCTAATTTAAGTGGACACCAT
>NZ_JBWKXT010000116.1:0-3748 GCF_059423245.1 Pseudomonas sp. GW460-LB5 | reverse complement strand
CCCCAACGGGCCGTCCAGGGTTACCAGGTCGATCATCGCCGTACCCGTGGCCAGGTGCACCATGCCCAGGTCTTCCCGTACGCGGCTCACATGGCAGCCGAGCAACCCGGTGTAGAAAGCAACGCTGCGCGGCAGGTCGCTGACGCGCAACACAAGGTGATCGATGTGCTTGATGGTGAACGGTCGCATGCCTGGGCTCCCTTTGGCGTTTTACGCAATGACGTTGGCCACCTTAGCCCAGGTCGCTGAAGCGTGACCAGAATCAGCTACTCATTCACCAACCGTTGCAGCACGCCGCCTTCATGCTGCGCGAGTATTCGCAACAGTTGGTCGACCAGCGCCCGGTCCGGGGCATCCAGGTGGAAGTGGTGCCCGCCCGGGTGCCAGGAGACCTTCGCCTGGCTGGGCAAGGCCGCCTGACGCCGGGTAAAAGCCTCACCGGTGAATGCACCCTGCCGGCCGAACAGCAGGTACAACGGGCAGCGGATCTGGTTGAGCAGGTCGCAGGCGTCGCGCTCGGTCAGCGGCATGGGTTCGGGCAACACCAGGCGCGGGTCGTGGCGCCAGCAATAGCCATCACCCAGTTGCAGCAGGTCGCGCAATGCCAGCAGCCGTGCGGCACCTTCCGACAGTTCGGTGTCGAGGCGCTCGCGGCGTTGCGCCAGGGCAATGTCCAGGTCTTCGAAGCGGCCAACGTCCGGCTCGGCGAAACCCGGCAGCTGGCTGCGCTGCACCATGCGCTTGAGCCGATAGGCCCGCGCCAGGTGCTGCACGCGGTCATCCTCGGCCACCGTGAACGGTGCACCCATGCCGTCGAGGAAGGTCATGCTGACGATGCCACTGGTCATGGCCGCCAGCAACGATGCAACACCGGTGCCCATGCCATGGGCCAGCACATGAAACTGTGACAGGCCCAGGCTGTCGGTCACCGCCAACATATCTTCGGCGTGCTCCCACAGGTAGTAGCCGCTGTCATGCCGACGATGGTCCGAACGGCCATGACCGACCAGGTCGGGGGCCACAACGAAGCAGCCGTCCAGCATCGGTGCCAGGCGTTCGAACGAGGCAGCGTTGTCCAGCCAGCCATGCAAGGCCAGCACCGGGATACCGTCTTCGGCCCCCCAGGTACGCACCGCTATTTCAATACCATCGAGGTCAAGCAGATGATCTTTCGGACTGCACAGCGAACGCATTGCAATTCTCCTTGGCTGAAGCCTGCGCCATGGCCTGCTTCACCCTCTCGCAGATGCCCCCTCGCTGCTAGCCCCTCACCGACCCGTGCATGCGCAGGACCGACCGGTGCCGACATCTATCTACCGCACCATGGCGCCTTCATCAGCGTGGACTATTCACCCCCCAACGCAAGAGATCGTTGCCATGACCCACCCCACGCCCTTACATCAAAGCCAGATAACCCGAACACTGCCGAAATGGAGCAAGGCGCTGCACCCCGCGCATACGCATACCGTGCTGCAAAGCCTGCGCAAGGAATACCTGGCTGAAGATGGCACCCCTTACTCGTGGTACGCCACTGCCGATGAGCAAGCGCGTGAGCAGTTGCACAGCGCTATCGAAACGCGGAACAAATACCTGGCGCAAGTCCGGCAGGCCTTGGCGGGTTTCAAGGACATCATCGACTTCTGTACCCCTCTGCTGACCCGGCAGTTGCAGGTAAGCGTGCCCGTAGACAGGGCGCAATATGTCTTCCAGCCCTTCGAACCCACAGCCAACATCTGGGTCGGCGTACCCGCTGTAGAAACGCCCTTGGTCCCGGACCTTGAGGTGGACGTCCTTGCCACTCGCCCCGTGGGCGAGCCGCAAACCCGCAGTTTGCTGGAGGCTGCCCTGCACAACTTCGAGGGCCTGGACGAAGTCGGTGCTTACAGCAGGCTCACCAGCGCTACTGGCAGCGATACGCCCCTGCCTGGCCTGACGATGGCGGACTTCGTCAACCATTGTCGGGCGCTGGACCTTGGCGAACGCTATCAAGCGCATTTGCTTGCCACCCACGAAGGCGCCAATCGCGCCGAAATCCAGCACCTGTCGATAGCAGCAAATCGCGAATCCCTCAGGGTCCAGGCACTGATGGCAAAGCTCAAAGGCCTGTTGAGCAGACCTGGGCTCGAGGCGCTTATGCAACTGTGCAACGGCCAGCCTCAGCCCACCTATGAAAACCAGCCATTGCATTGCTGGAACTTCAGCCTGTTCGAGATCCCCGTTCACGACGTGCTGTTCATGGGGCCAGACGATCCGGACCGGCAAAACCCCTGTATCGTGTACATACCTGGCGACAGCGAGCACCCGGTAAGGGAGTTTGCTTCTCGTCAGGACGCGGGCAAGCACCTGCGCAGCCGGCTATTGCAAAGCGGGTTTCGCCGAGCCCTGGTGCAATGCGCCTACAAGGACAGGCAAAAGGAACTGGCCGAAGCACTGGAACATGCGCTGTTCGAACAGGATGAAGCCGGCAGACGCACACCCAGAAGCACCCCCGTCCTCCGTTTCACGCCCTCGCCCATCCGAACCGACCCTTGGACGACCTTGTACAACGCACACCTTGCGCGCATGAAGGCCGACGCAAAAACCATTGCAGTCCCTACCGCTGAGGTCGACGCCAGAGCCCGTGACAAGCGCCTGAAGCACTGGCTCGACTGGGGTATGAATGTCCTCAACGTCGCCGCCTTTTTTGTGCCGGGGTTGAACACGGTCATGCTGGGCGTTTGCGCATACGATCTGATGAGCTCGGTGTTCACCGGGTTCGAGGCGTGGGAAGAAGGTGATACCCGGCCAGCACTGGCGCAACTGGAATCGTTGGCCGTCAATGCGGCAGTGATTGCCGGCTTTGCCACGGGTGCCAAGATCGTCCAGGCATCAGGCTTTGTCGATGCGCTGACCAGTGTGTGGCATGAAGACAAAGAAGTGCTCTGGCACCCCGACATGAAGCCATACGCGAGCACAGCGCCCATCCCTGATCAGGCTCAACCCGATTCGCTCGGCCATGTGCACGTCGGTGGGAAGACCTTTCTCAAACTGGACGGCACGCTGTACGAAGTGTTTCAGGACGCAGCACAACAATGGCGCGTTCGCCACCCCGATGACGCGCAGGCCTATGCCCCACCCCTGCTGCATCATGGTAACGCTCGCTGGCAACTGGCACATGAACAGCCTCTGGAATGGGACGGCGCACAACTCATGCGCCGCCTCGGCAGCTATAGCACAGGCCTGGACGACAGCGAACTGGAAAACGCCATGCGCATTACCGGTACTGATCAAACCGTGTTGCGCCGCACCCACGCTGCCGGCGTGCGTCCACCTGCCTTGTTGCTCGACACGCTACTGCGCCTGCAACTGGATAACCAGGCACAACACATCATCACCCGCGTACGCCATGGGCTACCGCTGGCTGCGCACGAGAACTTTGCCTTACCCGAGTTGCTGCGCCTGCCGGGCTGGCCTGAGGGGAACGTGATCAAGGTTTACCAAGGGCCAGAACCTTGGGGCGAATCGGTGCGCTACGGCGCTATCGACACGGTTGGCCAGGTAGAAATCGAGGTTACCCGTAGTGATCTGGACAATGGCCAGCTGAGCCAGACCGTGTTGGCTCAGCTGGATGAAGAAGCCATTCTGCAGTTGCTCGGTGACACGCCGACCGAGCACAGATCATCTACCCTGAACCATAAACTCGCACAACGCCTTGAACAACATCGCGAGGCTCTGTTGAGCAGCCTGCAACAAAGTCACCGGCCCACCC
>NZ_JBWKXT010000115.1:0-4173 GCF_059423245.1 Pseudomonas sp. GW460-LB5 | reverse complement strand
CAGGATTCGAATACTGTGGGGTCCCTGTGGGAGCGGGCGCGCCCGCGAAGAGGCCGGTAAAACCAGTACAAACCTTGAATTAATGCAGCGAAGCCTGCCGCCGCTCCCCCAGCGGCGACAAGCCAAAGAACCGGCTGTAGCTCTTGGAAAAGTGCGCCGGCGAGCTGAACCCGCAGGCCAGCGCCACCTCGCGCACCTGCACATCGCTGCGCAGCAGCAACTCCCGCGCCCGCGACAGCCGCAGCTCCAGGTAGTACTGGCTGGGCGTGCGCTGCAGGTATTTATGGAACAGCCGCTCCAGTTGGCGCACGGTGACCTCGTTGAGGCTGGCAAGCTCCTCGAGCCCCAATGGTTCCTCCAGGTTGGCCTCCATGATCGCCACCACCTGGCTCAGCTTGGGTTGGGCGCTGCCAAGCAGGGTGCGCAGCGGTACCCGCTGGCGATCACGCTCGCCCCGCACCCGGTCGCACAGCAATAACTCGGCCGCCTTGGCCGCAATGTCCTGACCCCCGGGCTCGCGCGCCACCAGTTGCAGCATCATGTCCATGGCTGCCACACCGCCCGAGCAGGTATAGCGGTCGCGGTCCAGTTCGAACAGCTGGCTGGAAATGACAATGCCGGGGAAGTGCGCCTGCAGTGTCGGCAGGTCTTCCCAATGGATGGTGCAGCGGTAGCCTTTGAGCAGTTCGGCCTTGGCCAACAGGTAGCTCCCGGTGCAGATACCACCCAATGGCAGGTGCTGGCGGGCCAGCTTGCGCAACCAGTCGATCAGCGGGCGGCTGCTACGGCCCCGGTCGATCGGGTTGGCCCCGACCACCAGCAGCGCATCCAGCTGGGGGGCGTTGGCGATGCCGTAGTCAGGCAGTACCCGCATGCCGTTGCTGGCGACCACTGGCGCCTCGTCTGCGGCAATCAGCACGCTGCGAAACAGTGGTTTGCGTGCGGCCAGGTTGGCCATGCGCAGGGTTTCCACCGCCGACGCCAGGCCGATGGTGGTGAAGTTGGGCAAAATCAGAAAGCCGAACGTCTTTACCGAACAACTCTTTACAATAGAGGGCGATAGGTTTGCAGAAGCGGGGTAGACCATTGCGCTGTTCCTGTGCAAGCTGAGGCATAGTTCGTCAGGGGCAGTGAGAAAATACAGCCTCGCGTGGTTCTTGTTGTTATAGGTCGTTGCCGGCTCGATCTTACACCCCGGGCGCAGCGGCCAGGAATGGCCCCGCCGGCTGGCAGGGCCGACAGTGATTGCACAGAGAAGGTGATCGTTCGTGAACCCCGAAACCATGCTGGCGGCATTGCCAGGCTACGCCATGTCGCCCGAGTCGATCCAGGTGCTGCCGGATGCCAAGGCATACCGCGCCTGCTTGCTCGAACGCATCCACGCCGCGACCCGGCGCATCGTCATCGTCGCCCTGTACCTGCAGGAAGACGAGGCAGGCCAGGAAGTGCTGGATGCGTTGTACCAGGTCAAGGCCGAGCGACCAGGCCTGGAAATCACCATTGTGGTCGACTGGTTTCGTGCCCGCCGTGGTCTGCTGGGGGGCGGGCGCCAGCCGGGTAACGCCGCCTGGTATCAGGCCCAACGCCAGTTGCGTGGGCTGGATATCGTGATTCATGGGGTGCCGGTGCAGACCCGCGAGCTGTTCGGCGTGTTGCACCTGAAGGGTAGCATCATCGACGACTGCGTGATCTACACCGGCGCCAGCCTGAACAACGTGTACCTGCACCGCTTCGACCGTTATCGCCTGGACCGCTACCACCTGTTCCAGTCCCCGGGGCTGGCCGATGCCATGGTCGACCTGGTGCGGCGCCTGCTGCACCACACCGCCACACCGCGCCTCGACTTGCCTGCGCCACCTGCCACCCGTAGCCTGCGCGGCGACATCCGGCGCTTGCGTGCGCGGTTGCGGCGCATGGCCTACGAGGCACCGGCCAGCATGGCAGGGGAAGGGCTGCGGGTTATTCCGCTGTTGGGCGTGGGCCGTGGCAACCCGCTGAACCGGGCGCTGTGCGCCTTGTTGGCGGCGGCGCGCACGCAACTCATCATCAGTACGCCGTATTTCAACCCCCCGCGGGTGGTGATGCGCGAGCTTGACCATGCGCTGGAGCGTGGTGTGCAGGTTGAGCTGATTGTCGGCGATCGCACGGCCAATGACTTCTATATCGCCCCTGGCGAGCCGTTCAGCGCCAGTGGCGCCTTGCCTTATCTGTATGAAGACAACCTGCGTGCCTTCGCCCGGCGCCGCCATGCCGCCATTGCCAGCGGCCAGTTACAGGTACGCATCTGGAACGATCCTGGGCATACCTTTCATGCCAAGGGCGTGTGGGTCGACCAGCGCTATTCGTTGCTGACCGGCAACAACCTGAACCCGCGCGGGTTCAACCTGGACCTGGAGAACGGCCTGCTGATCGATGACCCGCACGGGCAATGGCTGACGCCGAGGGAAGCGGAGTTGAACGCGCTACGCCGGCATGCGCCGAAGATTGGTTCGGCAGAGGCGCTGGGCGTGAAGGCCGAGCATCCCAAGGAGGTCCGCAAATTTCTGCGGCGCTTGCGTTTCAGCCGGTTGGAACCGTTGATCAAGCGCGTGCTCTGAGGCACTGCTCCAGGCACTGCCGTGCTTTTTTGGGGGCAACGGGTGAGTTTGCTTTCAGGCATCGAGGGGGCGAGGGCACCGCGATTTCGGTGGTGCACGCGGTGCCTTGATGTCAATATGATGTTACCTGCGTGAGCCCTCCGTTGGGGGCTGGGCTATCATTTGCAGTCAACCGTACAAGGCCCCTCTGAAAAATCATCACGAGCGCATACAATCGGGCCCTTTCTTCGTTAACCAGATAGGCCAAAGCGTATATGGCGCTAGATCCACCCACGATGCTGACCATCTCGGTCGCCCTGGCAGCGGCGGCTGCCCTGTACCTGGCGATTGAGTGGCGCAGTGTCCGCGAAACCTCCTTGCTGTTCTGGAGCGCCGGCTTTGCCACGATTACTGTCGGTTGTGTCCTGGCTTTGTTGCGCGGGTCTGGGTTGTTGTTCATCGGCATCTGGTTCGCCAACGGTTTGCTGGTGGTGGCGCACGGGTTCTTCCTGACGGGCGTATTGCGTTTTACCCAGGACCGCTTGTCGCGGGGCTGGCTAATGATTGTGGTGGTCTGGTTCGCCTTGCTGTTGCTGCCTGTAGGGCCGCAGTGGTCGAAGGTGATGCTGATGGTCAACTCGTTGCTGGTGGCGTCGCTGACGCTCAAGGCCAGCTCCCTGCTGCGGCCCCATGGCAAGTCGCTGAGTGTGGGGGCAGTACAACTGCGCTATGTGTTGCTGATCCATGGGCTGTTCTATGTGGCCAAGGCGGGCATTGCCATCACGCCGGGGACGTTGATTGACCTGGCCACCTTTGGTGGCCTGATCATCCAGATCTCCTTGGTCGAGGGGGCGATGGCGATCATGCTGATTGCCTTGTCGATGACCGGCACCGTGCGCTATCGGCGCGAGGAGCGGATTGCCCGGCTGGCAGCCCGCGACCCGTTGACCGCGTTGTATAACCGGCGTGCGCTGGAGGTGCGGGCCGGGCATTTCTTCAAGGACGTGAGCCCGGCGCAGCCTGGGGCGTTGCTGCTGATCGACATCGACAACTTCAAGCTGGTCAACGACCTGCACGGGCATATTGCCGGGGACCGCTTGCTGGTTG
Organism: Pseudomonas sp. GW460-LB5; assembly: GCF_059423245.1. Classification (NCBI taxonomy): domain Bacteria; kingdom Pseudomonadati; phylum Pseudomonadota; class Gammaproteobacteria; order Pseudomonadales; family Pseudomonadaceae; genus Pseudomonas; species Pseudomonas sp. GW460-LB5. Next base: position 490 of record NZ_JBWKXT010000115.1, on the reverse strand, counting down.
CCTTGAGCGAGATGATTCGCACGGTGCTGCCGGAGCGGGCACTGGCCGCGCGGTTGGGCGGCGATGAGTTCGTCATCTTGTTGAATGGGGCGAGTAGCGAGCAGGTAATGGAGCTGGGCGGGCTGTTGCGCGAGCAATTCCAGCAGTATGCCGGCAAGACCGTGCCCACGCCGCACGCGGTTACCTTGAGTATTGGCGTGAACCTGTTCGACCAGCCGCCGGCGAGCCTGGCGGCATTGATCGAGCAAGGGGATGTGGCCTTGTACCAGTCCAAGCGCAGTGGGCGCGACAGTATTCGGTTTGTGGAGCGTCCGATGGCTGACATTAATCACTAGGCTGCTTTTTGCTTTTTGCTTTTTGCTTTTTGCTTTTTGCTTTTTGCTTTTTGCTTTTGCTTCTAAGCGCGCGACAGTTCAGGCAACGCAGATTGCGACTTCAGGAGGCCGAGCGCAGGGCTTGCGGAGGGAGGTGACGGGCATGGATGCCCGTC
>NZ_JBWKXT010000114.1:0-5493 GCF_059423245.1 Pseudomonas sp. GW460-LB5 | reverse complement strand
ATCGCCCCCACCGCAAGGCGTCCCCCGACCCCTCTCAGGATCGCATCCAAATCGTGCCGCAGGTTCGAGATATCAGTCTGCACCACCCTGGCGTACCTGATGGCGCAATAGCCGGCAGCCGTTGGTTCAAGCCCACGGTTGTTGCGATTAAAAAGCGTCGTACCAAAAGTCGTCTCGATCTCCTGAAGGGCCTTGCTTGCCCCAGGTTGTGTCAGCCCCACGCTATTTGCGGCTCCGAGAAGAGAGCGGTGCTCGTCCAGCTCGATGAGCAATCGCAGGTGTCTAGCGTGGAGCCTGGACATGATCGAGTTGAGGGACGGGGTCATTTGGTATGAATCCTAGTTATACCTGTATGGATTGTTCTCAATACCACGGCTGAATTCAGATTTCTATACTGGCGCGGCACGATGTCGCACTCGGTGCGGCGGATTGGCCTGAGATCGGCCCAAAATAACAAAGCCAGTAGGCTCGAGGAGACCCCATGTCCCTGATCAATTACATCACCCAGATCCAGTTTGAAGTCGGAGCTATTTCGCTCCTGCCTGCAGAGTGTCAGCGCATTGGTATTACCCGCCCTTTGATCGTCACTGACCGTGGTGTCCGTGCGGCAGGTATCGTCGATGTAGCTCTGAGCAAATTCACCGACTCCACTGTTCAGCTGCCGATCTATGACGGCACGCCACCCAACCCAAACGAAAATGCTGTTCGTGAAGCAGTGGCCATGTTCAAGGAATGCGGTTGCGACGGCATCATCGCCATCGGCGGCGGTTCCGCTATTGACCTTGCCAAAGGTGTAGCCGTATGCGCCAAGCACGAAGGCCCGCTGAAAAGCTTCGCTGTCATCGAAGGTGGCCTGGCTCGCATCACTCCAGCAACGGCCCCTGTGATCGCAGTGCCGACCACTGCCGGCACCGGCAGCGAAGTTGGTCGTGGCGCCATTCTCATCTTGGACGATGGCCGTAAGGTTGGCGTGATTTCCCCCCACGTTGTTCCAAAATCTGCAATCTGTGACCCGGAACTGACTCTTGGCCTGCCTGCAGTTTTGACTGCTGCTACCGGGATGGATGCGATTGCCCACTGCCTCGAAACCTTCATGGCTCCGTCGTTCAACCCACCTGCGGACGGTATTGCATTGGACGGCCTGTGGCGTGCCTGGCGCTTCATCGAAACCGCTACCCAAGATCCGAAAAATCTGGAAGGTCGCACCAACATGATGAGTGCTTCCCTGCAAGGCGCTCTCGCGTTCCAGAAAGGTCTGGGTTGCGTTCATAGCCTGAGCCACTCGCTGGGCGGCATCAATCCTCGCCTGCACCACGGCACTCTCAACGCAATCTTCCTGCCGGCTGTGATCCAGTTCAACCGCAAGGCAGCGACCATGGTCAACGAGCACAAGACAGCGCGTATTGCTCAAGCGATGGGGTTGGCTGACGAAAGCCAAATCGAAGATGCGATCCGGGACATGACCCGAGCACTCGGCCTGCCAACCGGCCTGCGGGAGCTGGAAGTCACTGAAGACATGTTCCCCAAAATCATCAAAGGCGCTCTCGCAGATCACAGCCATCGCACAAACCCGCGTGAAGCTTCTGCAGAGGATTACCAGTGGATTCTCGAGGCCTCCATGTAAGCCTCGAAATCCTGCCCTCATCCAATAACAAGAAAGTGAACGCCTATGAACACCAAATATGCGGAAGCGGAGCTCAACCGTAAGCCTGAAACGGTGGCGAGCTCAAACCCCTTCAAGAAGTACCAGGTCATCACCGTCAGCCTGCTGCTGGTGATCGGCATCATCAACTATGTGGATCGGAGCGCTCTGTCGATTGCAAACACCTCTATCCAGCGGGATATGGGGATTACGCCTTCCCAGATGGGCATCCTCCTGTCAGCGTTCTCGTTGGCATATGCCCTGGCTCAGCTTCCACTGGGTGTGATCATTGATCGCCTGGGCAGCAAGATTTCACTGGGCGCAGCGCTTCTTGGCTGGTCTGTTGCTCAAACTGCTTCTGGCTTGATCAACACATTCTCTGCGTTCATCGGTTTGCGGATCGTGCTGGGTATCGGTGAAGCACCAATGTTTCCTTCAGCTGCTAAGGCACTTTCAGAGTGGTTCGAAGCTGAGAAGCGTGGGACGCCCACTGGGATCGTGTTGTCGTCGACATGCATAGGGCCTTGCATCGCGCCACCACTCTTGACCCTACTGATGGTCAATTGGGGATGGCGTGGCATGTTCATTGCCACCGGCGTTTTTGGAATCTTGATCGCTGCCTGCTGGTTCGCCTTCTACAAGAGCAAAGAGCGTTTTTTGGCTGAGCTTCCTGCAGAGGAACGCGAACGTCTACTGGCTACGCAAGCACAGAGGCAGGCAGCAATTACAGCAAGGCCCAGCGTGAAAGCTCAGTTGAGCGCGTGGGCTGAGCTGTTCCAGCACAAAAGCACTTGGGGTGCAGTCCTGGGGTTCATGGGCGTGATCTACATGCTATGGCTGCACCTCACCTGGTTGCCAGGTTATTTCGAGCGTGAGCACGGTCTCAGCCTGTATCAAACTGCCTGGATCGTTTCCTTGGCCTATGTATTTGGCGCCTTGGGCACCATCGTCGCTGGCCGTTTCTGTGACCGACTGGTGAAGAATGGGGCCACCGTACTGGGTAGCCGGAAGTTCGTAGTTGTCTGCGCACTGTTCTCAGCTGCTGCATTCACCATCCCTCTGTCGTTCGGCAGTGGCTTCATCCTCAGCGTGGTGTTGCTGTGCGGTGCATTGTTCAGCGTCAACATGGCCAGCTCAACTGCTTGGATGATCGCTAACACAGTCGTGGATAGTCGACGGGTTGCTTCCTTCGGCTCTATCCAGAACTTCGGCGGTTACCTGGCGGGATCGGTGGCACCCATTGTCACTGGCTTCAGCATCCAGCAATCCGGCTCATTCGCTTCCGCATTTTTGATCAGTGCTGCCGTGGCATCGGTGGCAGCAATGGCTTACGTGCTTCTTCTGAAGCAGCCCATTTCCACTGACAAGTAACAAGTTTTCGGAGTAGATATATGCAACTCACAGGTGAACAACTAATCGGTTATCGAGCGGTGCGCGGCGAAGGCCGTGAACTCCTTGCGATCAATCCTAATAACCAACAGTCTATTCCAAGCCCTGTGTTCAACTGCGCAAGCGCAGCTCTGGTTAACGAGGCCTGCGAGCTGGCCGAACAGGCGTTCGACTCGTTCCGCTCCGCTGCACCTGAATTGCGTGCCCGTTTTCTCGAAGAGATTGCGGAAGGGATCGTAGGCCTGGGCTCTACATTGACTGAGCGTGCTCACCTCGAAACCGGGCTGCCCATGGCTCGACTTGAAGGCGAGCGGGGACGCACCGTCGGTCAGCTGCGGCTTTTCGCATCTGTTCTTCGCCAAGGCCGTTGGCAGGATGCGACACTCGACTCGGCTCTGCCAGATCGTCAGCCGCTTCCACGCCCCGACCTGCGCATGTGCAAAATTGCGCTGGGGCCTGTCACCGTCCTCGGTGCAAGTAATTTCCCGCTCGCTTTCTCTGTCGCAGGTGGCGATACCGCTTCCGCACTGGCCGCAGGTTGCCCTGTTGTCGTGAAAGCACACCGCGCTCACCTGGGAACCTCCGAGCTCGTAGGGCGAGTGATCCAGGAAGCTTCGAAGCGCCTTGAATTGCCTGAGGGAACGTTCTCGCTGATTGTCGGTGATGGCAACGATGTAGGACAGCAGTTGGTATCGCACCCGGCTATCAAAGCCGTAGGTTTCACCGGATCACGTAGCGGTGGCCTGGCATTGATGCGGGCAGCGGCAGCGCGGCCTGAACCCATCCCCGTCTACGCCGAAATGAGCAGCATCAACCCGGTATTCCTCCTGCCAGGTGCACTGTCTGCTCGGGCAGAGTCCATCGCCACCGGCTTCATCGACGCTCTGGTAATGGGCGCAGGCCAGTTCTGCACCAACCCAGGCATCGTGCTTGCAGTCGATGGCCCTGACCTGGAAGCCTTCCTGGACAAGGCCGGAGCTCATCTGGGCGACAAGGCTGCGCAAACCATGCTGACTCCTGGCATTCATTCTGCCTATTCGCAAGGGATTGATCGCATCACCAGTCAGTCCTGCGTTCAGGCCGTTGCTTCAGGCCAGCCTGATCTTGGAGCCACACAGGCACAGGGGCATCTCTATCAAACGACCTTCGAAAGCGTGGCAGCCAATGCACAGCTCTTGGAGGAGGTGTTTGGCCCGGCAGCTATCGTCATCCGTTGCCAGAACGTCAACGAAATGCTCGCGTTCGCCAAATCCATCGAGGGTCAGCTGACGGCGACACTTCATCTTGAAGATGAGGACTTGGCGATTGCTCAAGGTTTGGTGCAAGCCATGGAGAAGAAGGCTGGCCGCGTATTGGTCAACGGCTTCCCAACTGGCGTGGAGGTATGTGACTCCATGGTACACGGCGGTGCTTTCCCTGCTACCTCTGACAGCCGCACAACGTCGGTTGGTTCGACTGCAATCGACCGCTTCCTTCGTCCTGTTTGCTATCAAAATTTGCCAAATGTCCTCCTCCCTGAGGCATTGAAGCAAAACAACCCTTTGAATATCTGGCGCCTGGTAGACGGAAAAACCACTGCTCCGAAAGGCTAGAGCAACAAATGCCAGCAGCCACACGCAGCCGTGGCTGCTGGCATCCAATTGATCAAATGGCGGTTGCAGAAGCTGAGTGCAACACGGTCATTGAATTGAAGCTGGAGCATCATGCCGCATAACCATGGCCTTGTGCATCACCTCGCCCATAACTTCGATTGGGCATTTGAAGTCGAAGCGCTTACGCGGACGCATGTTCAGTTGCAGTGCGACCCCTTTCTGGATCAGCTATGTTGATGAGGGATTCATCCTTAACGAACATGCAGAAGCCGTGAAACGTGCCGCAGAACTCTGTTTTGAAATGGGTGCAAGAGCAACTGCCCAAGAATTAAACAAGATGAACTTCCCCAAGAAATATACTGAAAGCATTGTTGGGAAGGTTCTTCGACAGCCCGCAATTTACGGGTCTTTTATCGCTATGGAGTGGGACGAATCAGGTAAGCCGATTCAGGTCAAAAAAGAGATTAAAGGCTATTATCCGGCAGTAATTTCAGAGTCAGAGTTTTATAGAGTCGGCGCAAAATTGAGTGAGCGACAAGACCCAAAACTTGCAGGGCGAAAGGTCGCAGAATTCAAAAACATCTTACGAGGGATTGTTTTTTGTGCCTGTGGCTCGGGCTTCCGTTACCACGCACAAAAAAGAGAGTATGTTGACTTGGTGTGCTCGGCCTCATTGGCTGGGCGCTGCACGTATGCATCACCATGAAAAGGCGTCAGATATAGATATGCACGAATAGAGGAAATATTCCTTGCCTACCAATCCCTTATCCCATTTCACAGAATAATACCAAAGCCTAAGGATGGTCTGAAATAGCCGGAAATTTTCCGGCTATCGAGCAGCCAACACATCAAAAAACGACGTACGTTGAA
>NZ_JBWKXT010000113.1:0-6099 GCF_059423245.1 Pseudomonas sp. GW460-LB5 | reverse complement strand
AGCCGCCAGCAGGTGCACCTTGTCATTGCCCTGGATATCGGCCTGCGCCGGCATCTGCCCTTGGCGACCATAGCGAACACAACTAAGCTTGTTGCCTCAGTGGGCTTCGCTCCGAAAGGACTGAAGCAGACGCGGCGCATAGCCTGTCGCCGCCCCTGAAAAAGCTTGACCGATCGATCAGAAAAAGGTGAAAAACGGTACACATTACAAATATTTATTTGTGTACAATCGTCCGGACCCATTCGCTGCGGGACATCAGTGAACGGGCCCGGACACGGGTCGGCGTACCAAAGTTGCGTTGCAGTAGCCTTGCTGGTTATCAATACTGGCGCCGATTTTTCGACCAACAAGAACATCAAAACCGTGGAACCTTAGAATGAGCACAGCAATCAGTCCGACTGCTTATAACTATAAGGTCGTCCGCCAGTTCGCCATCATGACGGTGGTCTGGGGGATCCTTGGCATGGGCCTCGGCGTCTTCATCGCCTCGCAGCTGGTATGGCCGCAACTGAACCTGGACCTGCCCTGGACCAGCTTCGGCCGCCTGCGCCCGCTGCACACCAACCTGGTGATCTTCGCCTTCGGGGGCTGTGCGCTGTTCGGCACCAGCTACTACGTGGTCCAGCGCACCTGCCAGACCCGGCTGATCTCCGACAGCATGGCCGCCTTCACCTTCTGGGGTTGGCAGGCGGTGATCGTCGGCGCGCTGATCACCCTGCCGATGGGCTACACCACCACCAAGGAATACGCCGAGCTCGAGTGGCCGCTGGCGATCCTGCTGGCCATCGTCTGGGTCACCTACGGGCTGGTGTTCTTCGGCACCATCGTCAAGCGCAAGACCAAGCACATCTATGTCGGCAACTGGTTCTACGGTGCCTTCATCGTGGTCACCGCGATGCTGCACATCGTCAACCACATCTCGCTGCCGGTGAGCCTGTTCAAGTCGTACTCGGCCTACGCCGGTGCCACCGACGCAATGATCCAGTGGTGGTACGGCCACAACGCCGTGGGCTTCTTCCTCACCACCGGCTTCCTGGGGATGATGTACTACTTCGTGCCCAAGCAGGCCGAGCGGCCGATCTACTCGTATCGCCTGTCGATCGTGCACTTCTGGGCGCTGATCACCCTGTACATCTGGGCCGGCCCGCACCACTTGCACTACACCGCGCTGCCCGATTGGGCGCAGTCGCTGGGCATGGTGATGTCGATCATCCTGCTGGCGCCAAGCTGGGGCGGCATGATCAACGGCATGATGACCCTGTCCGGTGCCTGGCACAAATTGCGCACCGACCCGATCCTGCGCTTCCTGGTCGTGTCCCTGGCGTTCTACGGCATGTCCACCTTCGAAGGCCCGATGATGGCCATCAAGACCGTGAACTCCCTGTCGCACTACACCGACTGGACCATCGGCCACGTCCACGCCGGCGCCCTGGGCTGGGTGGCAATGATCTCGATCGGTGCCGTGTACCACATGATCCCGAAACTTTACGGTCGCGAGCAGATGCACAGCATCGGCCTGATCAACGCGCACTTCTGGCTGGCCACCATCGGCACCGTGCTGTACATCGCCTCGATGTGGGTCAACGGCATCACCCAAGGCCTGATGTGGCGCGCCATCAACGATGACGGCACGCTCACCTACTCGTTCGTCGAAGCCCTGCAGGCCAGCCACCCTGGCTATATCGTCCGCGCCCTGGGCGGTGCGTTCTTCGCCAGCGGCATGCTGCTGATGGCCTACAACGTGTTCCGTACCGTACGTGCCGCCAACCCGGCACAGGCTGAAGAAGCCGCCAAGATCGTCGTTGTGGGAGCGCACTGATGAAGCATGAAGCCGTCGAGAAGAACATAGGCCTGCTGGCCTTCTTCATGGTCATCGCCGTCAGCGTCGGTGGCCTGACCCAGATCGTCCCGCTGTTTTTCCAGGACGTCACCAACAAACCGGTTGAAGGCATGAAGCCGCGCACCGCGCTGGAGGTAGAAGGCCGCGACATCTACATCCGCGAGGGCTGCGTAGGCTGCCATTCGCAGATGATCCGCCCGTTCCGCGCCGAAACCGAGCGCTACGGCCACTACTCGGTGGCCGGCGAGAGCGTGTGGGACCACCCGTTCCTGTGGGGCTCCAAGCGCACCGGGCCGGACCTGGCCCGGGTGGGTGGCCGCTACTCCGATGACTGGCACCGCGCGCACCTGTACAACCCGCGCAACGTGGTACCGGAGTCGAAGATGCCGTCCTACCCGTGGCTGGTCGAGAACAAGCTCGACGGCAAGGACACCGCGAAGAAGCTGGAAGTGCTGCGCACACTCGGTACCCCGTACACCGATGCCGACATCGCCGGCGCGCGTGACGCGGTCAAGGGCAAGACCGAAATGGACGCCATCGTCGCGTACCTGCAGGGTCTTGGCACCATCATCAAGAGCAAACGGTGACGCTGATGGATATCGGGATGATTCGCGGCCTGGGCACCGTCGTGGTGATGGTGGCCTTCGTGGGCCTGGCGCTGTGGGTGTTCAACCCACGGCGTAAAAAGGACTTCGACGAAGCGACCCAACTGCCCTTCGCGGATGACCCCGAGGCCACCCGGCACGTCGAGCAAGCAAAAGCTTCTGGGAGCAAAAAACAATGACAACCTTCTGGAGTCTGTACGTTACCGTCCTGACCCTGGGCACCATCTTCTCGTTGACCTGGCTGTTGCTGTCGACCCGCAAGGGCCAGCGCGAAGAGGTGACCGACGAAACCGTCGGGCATGCCTTCGATGGCATCGAGGAATATGACAACCCGCTGCCAAAATGGTGGTTCTGGCTGTTCGTCGGCACCATCATCTTTGCCCTCGGCTACCTGGTGCTGTACCCGGGCCTGGGCAACTGGAAAGGCATCCTGCCGGGCTACTCGTACCTGGATAACGACAAGCAGACCGAGTTTTCCAACGGCCAGGCGGGGTGGACCGGCGTGCACGAGTGGGAAAAGGAAATGGCCAAGGCCGACGCTCGCTTCGGGCCGATCTTCGCCAAGTTCGCCGCCATGCCCATCGAGGAGGTGGCAAAGGACCCTCAGGCGCTGAAAATGGGCGCGCGGCTGTTCGCCTCCAACTGCTCGGTGTGCCACGGCTCCGATGCCAAGGGTGCCTTCGGCTTCCCTAACCTGACCGACAACGACTGGCGCTGGGGCGGCGAGCCGGAAACCATCAAGACCACCATCATGGGCGGCCGCCACGGCGTAATGCCAGCCTGGGCTGAAGTGATCGGTGATCAGGGCGTGGCCGACGTGGCTGCATTCGTGGTCAGCAAACTCGATGGCCGCACACTGCCTGAGGGCGCGAAGGCCGATGCCGAGAACGGGCAGAAGATCTTCGCCGCCAACTGCGTGGCCTGCCACGGGCCAGAAGGCAAAGGTACCCCAGCCATGGGTGCCCCGAACCTGACCCACCCACAGGCGTTCATTTACGGCTCGAGCTTTGCCCAGTTGCAGCAGACCATTCGCTATGGTCGCCAAGGGCAGATGCCGGCGCAAGAACAGCTGCAGGGTAACGACAAGGTGCATTTGCTGGCCGCTTATGTCTACAGCCTGTCGCAACGGGATCAGGCGCAGGCCAAGGCCGAGTAAGCAGGCCTGGCCTCTTCGCGGGGCAAGCCCGCTCCCACAGGTACACCACCGAATCCGGAACAACGGGTGACTTGTGGGAACGGGCTTGCCCCGCGAAAGGGCCGGCAAATGCCACCCAGGATGACCTGGATCAATTGACACCCGCCATAACACGATTCATACCACGAACCCAACGCGACTAAAGGTCGCAGTGCGGCCCCATACTGCCATCAGCGGCGTATCATGGACCGCAGAGCGCTAGCAGATTGCGCGAGACTGCGGCCGGCACGCACTGGCTGCGGCGTTTCTCCACTGCCGTGGGACTTGATGATGAGCAAGCAAATTCCGGTACATGATGTGACCCCGCCTGCCAGCAAAGGGAAGGATTCCGTCGACCTCTACGCCTCCCGGGAAAAGATCTACACCCGCGCCTTCACTGGCCTGTTCCGCCGCCTGCGCATGGTCGGCGGTGCAGTGCTGTTTCTGCTGTACTTCGGCACCGTGTGGCTGAACTGGGGCGGCCACCAGGCCGTATGGTGGAACCTGCCCGAACGCAAGTTCTACATCTTCGGCGCCACCATCTGGCCGCAGGACTTCATCCTGCTGTCGGGCATTTTGATCGTCGCCGCTTTCGGCCTGTTCTTCGTCACCGTGTACGCAGGCCGTGTGTGGTGCGGCTACACCTGCCCGCAAAGCGTGTGGACGTGGATTTTCATGTGGTGCGAAAAGGTCACCGAAGGCGACCGCAATCAGCGCATGAAGCTCGACAAAGCCCCCATGAGCGGCAACAAGTTCCTGCGCAAGTTCGCCAAGCACAGCCTGTGGCTGCTAATCGGCTTTGTCACCGGCATGACCTTTGTCGGCTACTTCTCGCCCATCCGCGAGCTGGTCATCGAATTCTTTACAGGCCAGGCCGATGGCTGGGCCTACTTCTGGGTCGGTTTCTTCACCCTCGCCACCTACGGCAACGCCGGCTGGCTGCGCGAACAAGTGTGCGTGTACATGTGCCCCTACGCCCGCTTCCAGAGCGTGATGTTCGACAAGGACACGCTGATCGTGTCCTACGACCCGCGCCGTGGCGAAACCCGCGGGCCACGTAAAAAAGACGCCGACTACAAGGCCCAGGGCCTGGGCGACTGCATCGACTGCACCATGTGCGTGCAGGTCTGCCCTACCGGCATCGACATCCGTGACGGCCTGCAGATCGAGTGCATCGGCTGCGCGGCGTGCATCGACGCCTGCGACAGCATCATGGACAAGATGAACTACCCCAAAGGGCTGATCAGCTACACCACCGAGCACAACCTGTCCGGGCAGAAAACCCACATGCTGCGCCCGCGCCTGATCGGCTATGCCGCGGTGCTGCTGGTGATGATTGTCGGCCTGGCGACCGCCTTTGCCACCCGTTCGCTGGTTGGCTTCGACGTCAGCAAGGACCGCGTGCTGTACCGCGAGAACGCCCAGGGCCGGATCGAGAACGTGTATAGCCTGAAGGTAATGAACAAGGACCAGCGCGACCATGTGTACGTGCTGGATGCCGTCGGCCTGCCGGACCTCAAGCTCGAAGGCCAGCGCGAAATCCGCGTGGCTGCCGGTGATATCGTCAGCCTGCCGGTGCAGCTGTCGGTCGCCCCCGAGAAACTGCCATCGACCACCAATGAAATCACCTTCACCCTCAAGAGCGCCGACGACAGCGACGCCCAGGTTGAAGCCAAGAGCCGCTTCATCGGCCCACAGATCCGCTAAGAGAGATAACGCACAATGCCTGCCGCCACTGCCGCCAGCCCCTGGTACAAGCACCTCTGGCCCTGGATCATCATTGGTATCCTCACCACCTCGGTGTGCCTGAGCCTGACCATGGTCAGCATTGCCGTACGCAACCCGGACAATCTGGTGAACGACAACTACTACGAGGCAGGCAAAGGCATCAACCGCTCGCTGGACCGCGAGCTGCTGGCGCAGCAGCTGGGCCTGAAAGCCAGCGTGCACCTGGACGAGCTGACCGGCGAAGTGGACCTGCGCCTGACCGGCAGCAGCGGCCCGCAAAACCTGGAGCTGAACCTGATTTCGCCCACGCAGCCGGAGAAGGACCGCAGGGTGCTGCTGAGCAGGGTCGACGCGGGGCGCTATGTGGGGCAGTTGGAGGACAAGGTCGACGGGCGGCGCTTTGTGGAACTGCTGGGCAGCGAAGGGGGCCAGGTGTGGCGCTTGTTCGAAGAGGAAAAAGTGGAGCATGGTGTGACCTTGCAGCTGGGTGACGAAGCCCTGCAAGGTGCCGAGCACCAACAGTAGCATCATCGCAAATCCCTGTGGGAGCGGGCATGCCCGCGAATGCGGTAGCTCAGGCAAAGGTGTTTTCAGGCCTGACGCTTTCGCGGGCACGCCCGCTCCCACAGGGTTTCATATCTGCCTGAGCAGTCGTGCTTACCTTATGACCCAGCCCACCCCCGGTGGGCCTGAGCCTGACCATGGTCAGCATTGCCGTACGCCACCCGGACAATCTGGTGCACGACAACTAC
>NZ_JBWKXT010000112.1:0-6214 GCF_059423245.1 Pseudomonas sp. GW460-LB5 | reverse complement strand
GTAAGCAAGTAAGCAAGTAAGTAAGTAAGTAAGTAAGTAAGTAAGTAACTAACTTTATCAAGCCAAATAAAAAATTCCACGCACCGATTGACAAGCACTTTCAAAAGAGCAAAATACGCCAACCGCTGCAGAGCACTGACAGCGATAGAAAACCCTTGAATTACAGTGCGATATATAGGACTTTCAAAACCACACTAACCAAATACAAAAATCATACTTCACGGCCTGCACCCAAAACTTTCAAACAGTTATTATCGCCACGAACACAATCATAAATCGCTTTACATTAAGCGCCTGATAGGTATTGCCTTATGAAATATAACAAACCATTTCCAACTGAAAACCACAAAGATCACTTCATTTATGAAAATCGGCCTTTCATCAACCCTGATCATGGCGAGCTTTACCCAATCGAATGGGCCACAGTAATTGACATTAACTTGATGCCAACCACGACCCCGGATGACGATGACATTATTGACCCTCCACGATACTATCTTCAGATCACACCCAATGGAGAAATCAGGGGTGCGACACACTACTACGATGAACACGAAGACTATTTCTCGGTAACGGCAGACGATTCTGACATCGTATTTCTTAAACTATTCTTAAGTCAGCACCCACACCACACCCCTACACTAGCATCGCTACAACACTACCGGAAAGAACGGGCATCTGAATGGAACAATGAAGTAAACAAACAAAAAAATCACATCTAAAATCACAGCCAACTTCAGCTTACTCAAACATTCGCAATACTGACGGCGGCGACCTTCAGCCCAAAAGACTGGCTGAACACGAATCATTTTTTAGATCCACAATGAGCTGTCAGAGCGTCGTTGAGACCTCGACCACTTTTGACTAGAGACTCATAGCTCTGGCAGTGCATTGGCACGCCCTGTATTCAGTTAATCACATCAAATCCTTACCACTCATGAAAGTCATACACGCATTAATCGCACCACCAGGAGCTGGAAAAACATCTTGGCTGATCAACCAGCTTACCAAACTAAACGACCAACACTCTGTCCTTGTATTTCCAACCAAAATCCTTTCAGCAGAAGTCCAAAACCGAATGCAGGACCTGAAGATGAATTTTAATGCCATCGACAGCAATACAGTAAACGGATCTGTCGTAAAGTGCTTAGAGAATAGCCTACTCGACCGCACCCACAGGATTCTCATCTGTACACATGAGTCCCTAAGACTTATCAACGCTGAAACTTTGCAGGGATGGAAACTGTACGTAGACGAAGTCCCAACAACCTGGGAATGTTCAACATACAATTTCACTGACCTCTCTTTCCATAAGACATTCGACAGCATCACTGATGTGATCAAAGCTGGCGACAAGAGCAGACTATATGCGAGGAGCGATTGCCGCACGCTAATTGAAGCACTGGCCAACGGAGAAGACTCAACTCTTACCTCTGACGCACGCAGCGTTCTCAAGGCATTATTAGATTGCAGGTATGCGGTTGAGATTGATGAACTCGACAGGAAACTGAAGCGAACACTAAGAGTCATTGGGATCAAGCATTACATCCCTGCATTCGATGCTGCAGAAGAAACGGTAATCATGGGTGCTGAAGTAGAGAGAACGCTTCTTGGCGTCACCCTTAAAGGTGCAGGCTGGAGAATACGCACAGTCGAAGCAGATATAGACTTCACCGGATATGGAAACAAAGTAGAAATTCACCCGTTCTTCAGGAACCGATCTTACTCAAAAAGCGCAGCACTCATGAAGGGAGGAAAAATTTATCCAGACTATCAAGAAGGCTGTTTGCTAGATGCATGGTTGCAGGTCGATGTATTTAGAATTATCGGAAGTAGATGCGCGATTTTGGTGGCACATCAGTGGTGCACACCGGAGCTACCAATTCCACAAGGCCAAGAGCAAAGCAACATAAAGTTTATCCCCATCGACAATAGAGGCATCAATGAGTATTCAGAATACAAAATTGCCATCTGTCTCCAGCATGGAAACATAACCCCGGTAGAAGGTAGGAACCTGCTGACCCTGGCAGAATTGTTATCAATCGACAACACTGTATCACCCGATGAAATCAAGAACGCAGTGAAGTATGAAAGATTCTACGAATCAACCCTTCAATCAGCCTGTAGAACTGCACTGAGATCAAGAACCAGCCAGAGCAACATCATACTGTTTGTACAGGACCTTGACATCGCAAAATTCCTATCAGAAAAGATAGGAAACTGCATAATCAACGAAACCTACTCTGAAGATTACATCGCACCAGAGTCAGAGTCAAAAGCGAATCGAGAGGCTTTAAAACAAAAGGCCCTGAAGCTATGGACACAGAAGCACAGCATCGAGAGTATAGCCAAAGAGGTTGGGAAGACCACGAGAACGGTAAGCGGTTGGATCAGCCCTTACCGACAGCTGCACCATATAGACTCGGAAATTTCTTCTTAAAGATTCTCTAAGAGGTTTTTTCCACACCCGACGGCTAGCACACTGCATTGAATACAGCTTGCGCGCCACCACATATCGAAGCATTTAATATGTTGCGGCACGGTTAATACCAACAGCTTTCGGGGCTTTCCCGCCCCTACACCTATGCAAAAAGCACACTGACTTGAAAATAAACCAAGGCAACCAGGAGCCACTGCCGTGAACACTATAAAACCCGAACTCAACTCCCATGAAGATGTATGGGGTGACTATGCCGATGCAGCATGCTTACACCTGAAGCAAAAGCTTTCTTTATTTCTTCAAGAACAATTCGATCTCACGAAGTCTAAGGTGAACCGCTACCTGCATATCGGTTTAGGTTCAACAGTTAAAGCCGACAACCCCATGTACCAGTATGACCTATATTTCCGACTCTTCCCTAATCTAGAAGTCGGCTGGCCGAGAGAAACACTGGTCATTGCTCGAATCTGTTTCGAAGAGCAGCGCCAAGGACACGGTCGAGACTTATTGAATTGGCTTGTACAACTTGCACCAGAAATTGGTTACAAATACATCGCCATCGAAGCTGCAAACGAAAAGTCGAGCGCTTTCGGCAAACGCTTTGGGTTTGAGCTAGCAAATGGCAAGGCAGGCTGGCTTGGATCCATCGAAAACATTGAACAAGCCCTATGCTAAAAATCCAGCTAAGGCTCGCCTAGCGACCGCACGAATATGCTCTTTTTTCTGCGGCAACTAAATCGCTATATTGCATTTATAATACTATTATTTTCCAGCCGATCTAGGCACAGTGCACGTAATCCATAGTGGACTACTGCCTAGATTAGCTTGCCAAGATCGGTGCCCTGTGCCGCACTCACCGCTCATAAACAGCCGCCAAAGAGCTCATGAAGAACTAACGCCATAACTAATCCAGTTAACGATCTCTCTTGGCTGTCTAGATGCCGCTACCCCCCTGAAGCCCAGCATTTGCGGGCATCTGCACTACAGGCACTAAGCCAACTTACCCTTTTCTCTATCTTCTACAAAATTTATGTGGACATACTGCCTGTCCAGCACACCAGCCCGTCTTAGTACGGGCTTTTTCGCATGTATAGACAGCGTAAATATCATTACATTGGTTGAACGTTCGTTGGCACAGTTGTAAAATGACATCATCAGCCATCCGCAAGGAATCCCCCGCCATGGAAGTTGTCGCCTACTATCGCGTATCCACCAAGGGCCAAGGCGAGTCAGGTTTGGGTCTTGAAGCCCAGCGGGAATACATCAAGTTCGCTGCCGAGCAGCACGGCTGGGTAGTAGTGGCTGAGTTTGAAGATGTGGGCGTATCTGGTGGCATTCACCCGCTAGAGCGTACAGCAGGGGCCAAAGCGTTCGCAGACGGTCACCCAGTAGTGGTAGCTAAGTTGGACAGGCTTAGCCGCGACGTAGAGCACATAGCGGGCTTGATGAAGCGTCACGAGTTCCGGGTAGCAACGATGCCCACCGCCGATGCATTCCAGCTTCATATCTACGCCGTACTTGCTGAACAAGAACGCCGCTTCATCAGCGAACGCACCAAGGCGGCTCTAAAGTCGCTGGAAGCTCGGGCTGCTGCTGGTGATGCAGAAGCAGTGCAGAAGATAGAGAACCGCACACAGGCGCTGGCGAAGGGCCGTAAGCAGCTGAACCGAGTGAAAGGCCACACTACACAGCGTCAGCAGGCAGATGACCGTGCAGCACTGGTCAAGGACGCCATTGAACTGTGTGTACTTAAGGGCGCCAGCAGTCTACAGGCCGTAGCTGACTGCCTCATAGCACGCAACATACCCACTGCTCGTGGTGGGCAATGGTCACCAACTGCTGTGATGCGTGTGATGCAGCGTCTGGGCTTGGGAGTGACCAAAGCCGCCAATGGCCCTGTAAGCTCATAGTAAGCGATTCCAGCGACGCCCTAGGACGGATTCACCCGCCCCCAGATATTCTGAAATCGTGCTGTGCAGCTCGCAGCCGGCCAACCAGAAGCATTAAGCACTGACCCATTCTTGGCCGTCTTTGGCCAGTCTCCAAGAAGATATTCCAGCCTCGATTCAGTGCCGATATTCTGCTGCAAGCGAAGGTCCGTTTGGCGTAGCGTGTAGTCTACTGAGAAAGCACAGAAACGCCGCAGACTTGACACAGGTGCAGTGCTCGAAGGCGCTCAATCACCCACAGTCGTTCATGAGTGATGTTGAAAGCGGGCCCCGTCGGCTTGACATCGTGCAGCTTAGAGACTTGTGTGCAGTGCTAGGGATCAGCCTTACCGAATTGGTAGACAAGCTGGAAAGAGCGATAAGATCAGACGGGGAATGAAGCGAGCTGTTGGTGTAGGCTTGAAGCCCACTCTCATGATCACACTGGACGCCGCCCATGCATGATAAGGCCGCTGCAACCGCTGACGCCCTAAAACTGCTGCTCATGAACCAGACAGCCTTGAGGGCAGCCATCGAAGAAGTAAGCACTTGGATCCGGCAGCGAGGGTCCGTGAATGTCCATGAGAATAGAATTACCTGCCTTCAGTCACTAGATACCAATGCCGACGCCATTGCATCAGCGATAGAACGCCTTCGCACCTAAGCCACCGCTGGGTGACTTTATAGTGCCTGATATTTCATTATTCTAGCTGGCAGGCATGTCGGAAACCGGCGGATTGGGTTTACACCGAAACACACTGACAACTCAGCGACACAAAATTAACGTGTCGCTGAATAACCTCAGCCGACGGCAAGCCCCGTACATATTTGAAGTCAGTCTCGCTAGCACTCTCATGCCAGACCCCTGCAATACACTAGAACAACGAACCAGGGGCCTCACATAAGAAACCAGAAAACAATTACTAGTTGAAGAAGGCGTGAACCTTATTAGTCCACACCAATGTTCTTTCTTCTTCTTTAATATTTTCCAGGTAAGCCTCTGCAATCGCGTGCTTAGCGACATCTGAAGAAAGTCTGTCTATCCAATCTGACTTAATCTTATGCCCTCTTGCCCCTTTCGGCTGTAGGAAAGCAAGGTCCCTCAATAGGGACAACTCAGCATCTTCAACCTGTTCGAAGTGCGTAAGCATTGACTTTAGCTCATCATCTCTCTCGGCAACCTGCGACACAGCTCTATAGTATGCTGAGGCGCTAAGGCAATCCTCGATCTCTGTTGGAGCAACGGCATTACTTCGCGTATTCACCAAATCAGCCACAGGCTTCTTAATTGCTGCCTGCCATCGCCACAAGTCGAGCTTCTTACTAGTCGAATTGCTCTCGAAGTCTGCAACCCTTACCAAGTCCTGAGAATCAGTATCCGTTATACACAGAACCCTTCCCTTAATCATTGAGTTCTCTTTCTTGTCCTCAAAAGGAACCCTTAGAAATTTGAACACTTTCACAACGTTACCACAACCATTAAGCGGTATTATCGTGGTATCTGCATCATCAAGCTGCAAATGCGCTTTGAGATAACAAACATCATCAAAACCCTCACATATAATCCAATTATGCTTCTTATACTTAATAATCGACAACATGGAAGAAATCAAATCAAAGAAACTTTTCATTTCAACCTGATCAGGAAAACTTCTTCTTTCTTCATGAAGCCGATAAAGTTTTAGAGTATTAATGGTTGGAGCCCCTACTCGCCGCGGCTCAACGCAGTGCAAGTAACCATTAGCAGTGGTAATCAACAAACCATACCATGAATCGCCCCTGGTTTCGTAGACACCTCCAAGCCTCATAATGAGGCCCAAATAGGAGGTGCCATGAGTCGTCAGCG
>NZ_JBWKXT010000111.1:0-7673 GCF_059423245.1 Pseudomonas sp. GW460-LB5 | reverse complement strand
TGCACCCGGCCACCACCGGCGAAGGCCAGGCGCAGACCCTGCGCACCCGTTTCCGTTACCAGCACCTGCCAGCGCTGAGTGGGGCAAGTGCGGCCAAGGGCTTCCTAGCGACTGGTGGCGAAGACGTGTTGCAGGTAGACGACGAGGGTGAGAAGGTCTTGCGCACCACCACAAGCCGCTTCCTCAAGGAGAGCGAGCACAATGCTTTCCTGCATGGCCGCCTGGACCAACAGACGGTGACACTGAAAGACTTGAGCGACCCTGACAGGGAAAAAACTGCGACTTCAACGTTTTTCCATTCGCTGATCAACGATGACAACCAGCAAAAGACGTTGCTGCAGGTGCGCGAGACCTTCAAAGGTCATGACCTGGCGGAACGGGCGGTTGCCCGTGCCGTGTCGATCCATACCGGCCTGCTGCACCGCGCCCAGGATTTCAACAAGGTTGAAACTCACTACCACTACGATGCCCTCAACCGCCTGACGGTCGAAACCATCGCGCCCGGAACATCTCATGAAGCAGTCCGTAGATACACCTATGAGCTTGGCGCAAAGCCAAACCAAACGGTAAAGGATGTAAACGGGGTGGTCAGCCGAACATGGTTCGATGGTTACAATCGAGCTATCCGCGAAGAACGAGAAACCGAGGATGAGAAAACCGGTAAGCGCACCTGGCACGATGTGCAAACCACGCACTACGACAGCGCAGGCCGTGTCGAGTCGCAGACCAGCTACGATTACCTGGAGAGCGAGACACGCACCCTCACCAGTACCTTCGGCTACGACGGCTGGGGCAACCGCACCAGCAACCTGATGCCAGACGGCGTGGTGGCATGCACTGAACGCTCGCCCTTCGGCAAGGAAGGGTTCATTGTCCAGCAGTGGCAGGAGCGCTTCACAGAAGCCAGACCACGCATGCGGCGGCAGTGCGTCAGCACTGAATTCAACCGTTTCGACAAACCGCTCGAAGACCGGCGCCTGGACCTGAGCGGCCAGATGGTGGGCAGCACGCGCTACCATTATGACGGTGGCGGCCGCTGCGTGCGCCAGGTGCAGCAACTGCGTGACCCACTGGACAAGGATGCAGCGCCACTGGAGCAGACCACAAGGTTCAGCTACGACGTGTGGAACCGCATGGCCAGCACCGAGCGCCCGGATGGCAGCAGCCTGCTACGCCGCTTCGCCAGCCATAGCATCAATGAGCTCACCACCGAACTGGAGCTTGCGCCAACCGAAGGCGAGGCAGGCACCATCATCTGTAAGCGTACGTTCGATGGCCTGGAACGGCTCACCCATCTAACGGTCGGCAACAGGACAGAAAGCTTCCGCTATCAAGGCCAAATGACACTGGTCGATGAACATGAGAAGCAATCGGGGCGCATCCTCAAATATGCTTACACACCGGAGCTGTCCCACCAGCCCGTCTCGATCACAATGACCCCCAAGGGTGCAACAGCCGCCAACGAAGAGTCCATCTTCGGTTACACAAGGCCCGACGCAGCGATCACTTCGGCTGGCAACGGCGCGGGTACTCGGGACTATGAGTATACCGACCAAGGCTACCTGCTGAAGGAAACCTGGACGGACAAGCAATCGGCGGGAAGCTATTTCATCGAGCATCTAGCGTCGCTGCAGGGTCGCCCGCTCACCCGCAGCAGCAGCGACGGCCCGTTGACCCGTTACGAATACGATGACAAGGGACGGCTTGAGTCCACGACACAAGGCAACCTCACCGCCACTTTCACCTATGACGACGACGGTCGCCTGCACACCACCACCACCGTTGACCGCACCAGCAAACGGCAGAGCATCAGCGCCGTTGTCTACGACGACCTGGGACGTGAATGCGAACGCAGCGTGACCCTCGATGGCGGCAGCACGCGAACGATGAAACTGGTGTGGAGAGACGACGACCTGTTGCATAGCCGGGCGACACTGCGAGACGGCCAGCAGCGCCTGCTCGAAACATTCCGCTACGATGCATTGAACCGGCTGGACAAGGTCACCTACACGGTTGAGGACGAGAACGACGCCGAGACCTACCTGCCGCGTAACCGGGCCGGACGCTCTATCGTGAGCCAGACGTTCCGCTTCGACGCCTTCAACAACCTCACACGCTGCAACACCATGTTCAGTGACGGCAGAGACGACCAAGCCCGCTTCAGCTATGGCAATGCAAGCACAGCCAACGTCCACGACATATTCCAGTTGCGCGAGCTGACTCATTCACTGCAGCCGGATTACCCGGTAGCGCAGGCGATCTATTATGACGATGACGGCAACCAGACCAACGATGAGTGGGGACGCCGGCTCGAGTACGATGACTTCGGGCGCCTGAAGCAGGTGTCTACCAGCGATGGCACTGCTGCCCTCGTGCGTTACCGCTACGATGGGCACAATCATCTGGTGGGCGTTACCCAGGGTGGAGATACCGAACAACTGCGCCGCTACGAAGACTACCGCCTCAGCACGGTGAGCCAGGACACAGAGCGGGTGGACTACCTGCACGGCGGCGCTCATCCGCTTGGGCTTCAGAACCCGACCAAACCACAGAATACGCGCCTGCTGCTGACCGACAATACCGCCTCGGTCACTGCCGAGTATGGGGCCGCCGGGGTCAACGAAGCGTACTTGAGCCTGTATGGCGAACGCGGTGACGATGACACACTGCAGAGTCTGCTGGCGTTCAATGGTGAAGTGCGAGAACAGCAGCTCGACTGGTACCTGCTAGGGCGCGGTTACCGGGCTTACAACCCCGGGCTGATGCGCTTCCACAGCCCAGACTCGCTGGCCCAGGAAGAGGTCGGCGTGAACCCCTACCTGTACGCCCTGGGTGACCCGGTGAACTGGCGCGACCCAACTGGCCACAGGTCCTCGCCAGTACCGAGCAGGGATCCGAAACCGCCCTACCAGGACCCGCTGCCGGAACCCGAGAAGCCAAGCATTTGGGGGGCGATCTTGCCGGTCATTGCGGGGGTTGTAGGCTTGATGGTCGGCGTTGTACTGACTGCAATTCTCCCCCCTGCGGGTGCGCTGCTTCTTGGGGTTGTGGCCCTGGGCATGGGCATCACGGCAACGGCGTTAGCAGCCAAGGAGGAAGATCCAAAGAAAGCCATGATGTGGAACAGCATAGGGGGTTTCTTCCTGGGTGCCGCTACGCCCTTGATATTTAGTGGGGGGGGCGGGACGTACAAGCAGTGGAAGGCGAACCGGCCTTCAGCGCCAGGGAGCAAACTACCAAACCCAGCCAGTAGAACAAATTTGACAGAATCGCCTGAAGTGGCAGCGGCAAGCTCAGACTCGCAGATAGGCGCAATGCACGGGCCGACTAATTCACCACCGGTTCCGGCATCTGCGGCACCTGCGGCACCTCAAGCAGGTCAGGCACCTCAAGCAGGTCAGGCAGGTCAGGCAGGTCAGGCAGGTCAGGCAGGTCAGGCAACTCAAACAGCTGAGACACCCTCGGGGTCGTCAAACTGGCTGCAAGGGATGTACGTGCGTCAAATGCTTAAGAGTGCAAAGCAGGTTGGGCGACAACGCGAAGAAAACGTACAAGGCCGTTTATCGGGCGATCCTACACGCAGCAACATACATAATCAAAGTGGATTCGACTTGCTTTATTAAATCATAACTAACAGAACTACCAGCATTTCGGGGCCGCAAAGCGGTCCCGATTCATTTCCCCTCAAAATCGTTCTGATGACAAGTTCATCAGATCATGCAGATATATCCTACATATCCCCGCGCACGCATTCCCTATCGTGCCCCTCGTAACTCAGTAGTGCGCAACATAATCGCGCCTCACTACCTGGCCCACGTGGTCTGACCGGACCGCATCGACACGCCCTTGTCAAGGATAAGATCATGCTCCTGCCCCCCACGCGCAGGCTACTGTTATCGCGCCTGCGGATTACGACGCTCGTGGCGCTTGGTTCAGGAAGCTTGCTGATTGCCCCGCAACGCCCGGCGAGCGCCTCCCCACAATTCGACGCCAGTTTCATGCGCCAAGCCCCCGACCAGCCCGCCGACGCCGGTGCCCTAGCACTTCAGGCCCTGGCTGCCGAAACCCCACTCGCCCCTGGCCGCTACCGCCTTGAGGTTTGGGTAAACCTGGTGTTCCTGGCCGAGCAAGATGTACGCCTGCAAAAAATCGACGGCCACCGCACCCTGCGCCCCTGCCTGAACGCCACCCTGCTACGCCAGGCCGGCCTGCGTGAACAAAGCCTGGCACAGCCGCTGCCCGACGATGACAGCTGCATCGACCTCGAAGCCCTCGCCCCTGGCGCCACGACCAAGCTCGACAGCGGGCGGCTGCGCCTGGAGCTGTCCATCCCCCAGGCATTCATGATCCGGCAAGCGGGGCGCATGCCCAGCGCCGAGCAGTGGGACTACGGCATAAATGCCGCCTTTATCAACTACCAGGCCTCGGCACAAATGCGCAGCCTGGCGCACGGTGGCAGCCAGAGCAGCCAGGACCTGAACCTCAGCAGCGGCCTCAACCTCGGCCCCTGGCGCTTGCGCAGCAGCCAGTCGCTGCGGGAGGACGAACACGGCAGCCGGCGCTGGACCCACACCAACACCTATGCCCAGCGCGACCTGCCCGGCAGCTTCGGCACCTTGACCCTGGGCGAAACCTTCAGCAACAGTGACGTGTTCCGCAGCCAGCCGTTCAAGGGCCTGCAGCTGGCCTCCGAGCTGGGCATGCTGCCCGATGTGATGCAAAACTACGCACCGATCATCCGTGGCGTGGCACAGACCCGCGCCAAGCTCGAAGTGCTGCACAACGGCTACCCTATCTACACCACCTATGTGGCCCCAGGCCCTTACGAAATTGATGACCTCGCCGTGGGCGGCGGCAGTGGTGAACTGGAAATCGTCCTGACTGAAGCCGACGGTCAGGTCAGGCGCTTCATCCAGCCCTATTCCAGCCTGAGCAACCTGCTGCGCGAAGGCGTATGGCGCTACAGTGCCACCTTCGGCCGCTACAACGGTGCCGAAGACCTCGACGCGCCGCTCCTGTGGCAGGCGACACTGGCCCGCGGCACCAGCTTGAACACCACCCTGTACGGCGGCGTGCAAGGTGGCGACTACTACCGCGCAGCCACCGTGGGCGCCGCTCGCGACCTAGGCACACTCGGCGCGCTGTCGCTTGATGTAACCCGCGCCGAGACCGACCTGGGCAACACCTTGGGCCAGGTTCACGGGCACAGCTTCGCCGCCCGCTACGGCAAGGCATTCGACACCGGCACCAACCTGCGCTTCGCCGGCTACCGCTACTCTACCGAAGGCTACCGCGACTACGACGAGGCCGTGCGCGAACGCAATGCCTATAGCGCGTACCGGGGGAGCCGTCGCAGCCGCCTGGAAGCCTCTGCCCACCAGCGCCTGGGCAGCCGCAGCTCACTCAGCTTTACCATGACCCAGGACGACTACTGGCAAAGCGGCCAGCAGTTGCGTCAGTACCAACTGCAGCTCAGCACCAGCTGGCACAATGTCTCCTACAACCTGTACGCCTCACAGTCCCTGAACGAGCGCAGCCAAAATGACCGCATGTTTGGCTTGAGCGTTTCGCTACCCCTAGGCTTCGGTCGCGCCTCCAGCGCCAACATCAGCCTTCAGTCACATAACGGCGAACACAGCCAGCGGGCCAGTTTTTCCAGCAGCGCAATGGACCGCCGTCTCAGCTACCTTGCCTCGACCAGCCGCGACGCACGGCGCAACCAGACATCCGCTTTCTCCGCCAACTATCGGGGAGCCAACGCCAGCCTTGGCGCCGGCTACACGCAGAGTGACGATTACCGTACGTTGTCGCTCAACGCCAGCGGCAGCCTGTTGCTGCACGAAAGCGGCTTGACCCTTGGCCGCTATCTTGGCGAAACCAATGCCTTGGTACACGTGCCCGATGTTGCCGGGGTTGGCGTGAAGAACAACCCTGAAAGCCGCAGCGACAGCAGCGGCCACATGGTGGTGCCGTACCTGCGGCCGTACCGCAGCAACTTGCTCGAACTGAACACCGATGACCTCGGCCCACAAGTGCACATCGACAACGGCGCCCAGCACCTGATACCGCGCCGCGGCGCGATCGTGCTGGCCGAATTCCAGGCGCGCAAGGTCAGCCGGCTGATCCTCACCCTGTTCCAGGCCAACGGCAGACCAATGCCTTTCGGCACCCAGGTCAACGATATCAGCGGCACGTCGCTGGGCGTGGTCGGCCAGGCCGGCCAGGCCTTGCTGGCTGTGGAAGACAAACCCCAGACGCTGCACGTGCGCTGGGGCGAAGCCAATGATGAGCAATGTCAGCTGCAGATCGAGCCCGCCAGCATGGAGCAAACCCAGGGCTACCACCAACAGACGCTGAATTGCCCCACGACTTGACCCTCGCCCACCCGGCACTGGAAACCATCACCATGAACGCTTCATTCATCCGCCGCGCGATCCTGCCCCTGGCGTTGACAAGCCTGTTCGCCAGCAGCAACGCGCTTGCCCTCTGCTACTGGAAAGACGCTCCGAGCGGCGAACTGCTGTACGACATTCATCTGGAGCCCCTCTTTGTACCGCGCGATGCACCGGTCGGTACGGTCATCCGCACCGCCAGCCAGATGAGGACGCCGAACGCCACCGGCGACATCCTCCTCTGCTCGGTGCCGGTGGCGGGCGAATATGCCGAAGTCAACCTGCTCAACTCCATGAAGCTCTTCCCGGGGCCTCTGCCCGTTATCCCGGGAATTGAAACCGATCGGGTGCTCGAAACCAACATCCCGGGCATCGGCATACACGTGGGACTCGGACAACAGTACGCTGGTGGAAACCAGACTCGCTGGATACCGCTGACCCCAGTTTCCATTCCCTACAAGGGGTACCAGGACCAGCCGGCAGGGCTGCCGATTACCACAAACTACCTGGACACCCTCATCACGGTCATCAAGACAGGCGACATAGATTCGGGGCCGCAGTACTTTCTCGGAGAGGAGATTTTCACCGGCAATTACACAGACGTGGGCAGGGTGCTGAGGGCCAATTTGCACGGGACAGTGACCCAGGCCGAATGCTCATTGCGAGCCGACGTGGTCAGCGACACCTCGGTAGACCTCGGCGAACACAAGCTGGAAACCTTCAACGACGAAGGTTCGGGCACCAGCCCGAGGCCATTCCATATCAACCTGACCAAGTGCACCGGGGGCAAGGCAGGGGTTTACGTCAAGTTGGAGGTGGCCAAGGGCGCAACCGTGATCGATGCCGACAAGGGCCTGTTCAGCCTGACACCCGACCCTAACAGCGCGTCCGGGATTGGCGTACAAGTGCTTCGAGCCGACGGCGAGACACCCGCCGCACTTGGCCAGGAACTGGAAATGGCCCAGATTTCCCCCGACCCCGACGACATACGCATCGACTTCAGCGCCCGCTACGTAAAGGTGGCACCCGTGGTCACGAGCGGGGACGCCAAGAGCGCACTCAGTTTCACGATCTATTACAAGTAAGGTCGAGAGGGAGCAACGGGCCAGTTCGGTCCGTTGCACGAACAGCAGACCGCTCTGCGGGATGAAAAACAGACGCACAAAACGAAGAAAGGGACTTTCGTCCCTTTCTTCGTTTTTCGATTTGGAGCGGGAAACGAGACTCGAACTCGCGACCCCGACCTTGGCAAGGTCGTGCTCTACCAACTGAGCTATTCCC
>NZ_JBWKXT010000110.1:0-7895 GCF_059423245.1 Pseudomonas sp. GW460-LB5 | reverse complement strand
CCGCCCGGCCCATTCCCAAAGGGTCCAGCGGTTGAGTCTTGCCCAGGTCGCATCCGTGTCGCCACTCGCCCCTTATCGGGTCGAGCCGGTGTGCGCGTCCGAGAAGGCGCTCATTCCGCTCATCCAACTAGAGGTTTGTATGTCTCCGCGTTTGCTGGCCATGGCGCTGGCGCCCCTGCTCGGGCTGTTCATCATTGCCTTGGGCAACGGCTTCATGTCTTCCCTGACTACCCTGCGCCTGGGCGCTGCCGGTGAGTCGGCCACCACCATCGGCGTCGTCTCGTCCACCTACTTCCTCGGCCTGACCCTGGGCGCCATCTTCAACGACCGGCTGATCTTGCGCATCGGCCATATCCGCGCCTACACAAGCTTCGCTTCCCTGATCGGCGCGACCATCCTGCTGCAGGGGCTGTTCTACGACGTCACCTGGTGGTCGGTGCTGCGCCTGATCAACGGGTGGGCGGCAGTCGGCGTGTTCCTGGTGATCGAAAGCTGGCTGCTGCTGGCCGGCGATGCAAAAATCCGCGGCCGCCTGCTGGCGCTGTACATGATCGCCTTCTACGGCGCCGGGGTGATTGCCCAGGCAGGCCTTGGCGAAATCACCCAGCTTGGCGACACCGCACCCTTCATGCTGGCTGGGGTACTGGCTGCCCTGTCGGTACTGCCCATCGTGATCCTCCCGCGGGTATCGCCACTGCTGGACCAGGTCGAACCCCTCAAACCCCGCCAATTGTTGGGTGTGGCACCGTCTGGCCTGGTTGGCTGCTTTGGTTCGGGGGTGGCGATTGCCGGCATTTATGCCCTGCTGCCGCTGTACCTGCAGCGCATCGGCCTGGCCGTGGGCGAGGTCGGCAACATGATGGCCTGGGTGATCCTCGGCGCCATGCTGCTGCAATACCCGGTGGGCCGCTGGTCCGACCGCAAGGATCGCCAGGATGTGCTGATTGCCCTGGCTGCACTGTGCGTGGTGTTGTCGCTGGTCACAGTATTCCTGCCGTCGGACTCGTTCCTGCTGCCGGCCATGCTGTTCCTGCTGGGTGGTGGCGTGTTCACGCTGTACCCGGTGGCGGTCAGCCATGCGGCCGACCGCGCGCCTTCCGACGCGCTGGTACCGATGATTCAAGGCTTGTTGTTGATCAACTCACTGGGTTCGGCCATGGCGCCGGTGGCCATTTCGCCCATGATG
Organism: Pseudomonas sp. GW460-LB5; assembly: GCF_059423245.1. NCBI lineage: Bacteria > Pseudomonadati > Pseudomonadota > Gammaproteobacteria > Pseudomonadales > Pseudomonadaceae > Pseudomonas > Pseudomonas sp. GW460-LB5. The sequence continues at coordinate 6,709 of NZ_JBWKXT010000110.1, read as the reverse complement.
ACCGAGTTTGGCGAGGCCGGGTTGTTCTGGGCCTTTGCCGTGGTCAACCTGGCCATGGTGTGCTTTTTCATGTGGCGACGCGGCAAGCGCCCGGCCGCAGAGCACCCGGCACCGTTCACCGCTTCGACCACCTTCTCGCCAACCGGCGCCGAGCTGCGGGTAACCGAAGACCTGATGCATGCGGCGCAGGAGCATCCGCCGCTGGATCCCGTGGAAAGCCCGGCGCAACGCTCAGAGCCTGTCTGAATCCGTTGCCGACTCCTTGTGGGAGGCCACTCATCCCTTATAGGTTGTGCTGTCACGCAGAGAACAGTGGCTGGTGTGGGGCTTGTCCCGCGAAGCAGGCAACGCTGTGTATGGCACCGGCTTTGCCGGTGTTCGCCGGGCAAGCCCGCTCCCACAGAGTGACCACTCGTCGCCCGAAAGGCACACCTGCCCTGACGCGCAGCCAAACGAATGACAGATCATCCGCCAAGGAGACCCTCCATGATCCGCATTCGCTCTCTCTCCCTGTGCCTGGCGCTCGCGCTGGCCAGCCTCACCGGCACCACCTTTGCTGCCACCGACACCAACACCGACAGCCGTCCGCAAACCGACCAGTCTGGCGGCAAGACCGCCGGTGACGACAGCAGCGTCAACAGCCCCGGCAGTGGCCAGGACAACGACAGCAGCGACACCGGCAGCAACAGCGATGCCGCCGACGGGGCCAGCGGCGGTTCGAACAGCACGGGCGAGGCGACAGGCTCTGGCGCCGGGCACACCGGCGGCACCGCCGAGGACCAGGACAGCCACTGAGGCACGCCTCGACTACACTGCGCCCAAAGCCCTGCCAAGGATTCGCCATGAACGTCAAACCCTGGCTGCTCGCCGCCCTGCTGCCCTGCACAGCCTTGGCAAGCAGTAGCAACCAAGGGGCGCTGTCGATCAGTTCCTCGTCATTCACTGATGGTGGCGTGATCGCCCTGCAGCAGGTCGGGCAGGACCCGGCCTGCGGCGCAGGCGAGGAGCGCACCCCGCAACTGAGTTGGAACAACCTGCCCGCAGGTACCCAGTCGCTCGCGCTGATCATGTTCGACCCGGACGGCGGCAAGGGTATCGGCGTGGTGCACTGGGTCGCGTACAACATTGACCCGGAGCACGATGGGCTCAAGGAAGGCATGGCCGGGCTCAGTGGGCAATACGCGACTGTGGGGCGCAACTCGCGGGGCACCCTCAGCTACCGAGGCCCCTGCCCACCCGCTGGCGACAACCCGCACCATTACGCACTGACGCTCATTGCCACAGACCTGCCCTTGGGCACGCTTCCCGAGGGACTGGACCGCAGCGGTCTGTTGCAGTTGCTGCAAGGCCACGCATTAGGGGTGCAGAGCCTGATCGGGCGCTACGGCCATTGAACCATCCAGTACAAAAACAAATGATCGAGCTCATAGCATTTATCCATTGAATGGCCCGGTGCAACTGAAGTAAGCTCGGGCTCATTCACTGGAGAGCAACATGCCAACACACACCCGCAACCACGCCAACCACACCGGTCGCAAACTGCGCCCTGTGCTGGCCGTTGCCGGCTGCGTGGCACCTGCCAGCTATTACTTCGGGTATTGGTTTAGCCACTAGGCGCCGATACCCACACGGCGCCCACCTTCGAGGGGCCGCCGAACATGAGAATACTCAAACCCCCGGTCGGCTCCCCGACCGGGGGTTTTGCTTTTCAGGCCTTTGAACAACACCGATTCACATTGAGGACAGATTCATGAACTACGCCACTTATTACGACGCAAACACCTATGCCTGGCGATTTAGCCAATCCCGTTCGGGCCAGCCTGCCGCCTCCGATCGGTCCTCAACAGGTGGCAATGCAGCAGCCAATACGAATTCAACGATCTGTCGAACACCTCGATAGGGCCGACAGCGCGGGCCTGAACCCGCCGTCCGCCCAGGGAAAAACGCCATGCAAGCTTCCAACCTCGCCCTGCCCCTGACTCAGCCGCAAGCAGCCAACACCACGGTCAGCAAGCGCCTGCCCAGCCCGCACCTGCTCAAGCAACAGATGCCGCTGTCCAGTGAACTGGCCCAGCAAGTCCAGGCCCACCGCCAGGCCATCCGCAACATCCTCGAAGGCCGCGACGAGCGCCTGCTGGTAATCGTCGGCCCTTGCTCGATCCACGACCCACGCTCGGCGCTGGAATACGCCGACCGCCTGGCCGCCCTCAGCCGCGAAGTCGGTGACAAGCTGCTGCTGGTGATGCGCGCCTACGTCGAAAAACCGCGTACTACCGTCGGCTGGAAAGGCCTGGCCTACGACCCGCACCTGGATGGCAGCGACGACATGCACTCGGGTATTGCCTTGTCCCGCGGGCTGATGCTGAGCATGATCGAATGTGGCCTGCCGGTGGCCACCGAGCTGCTGCAACCGATGGCCGCCGGCTACTTCGACGACCTGCTGGCCTGGGCCGCAATTGGCGCACGCACTACCGAATCGCAAATTCACCGCGAAATGGTCAGTGGCCTGGAACTGCCGGTCGGGTTCAAGAACGGCACCGACGGCGGCATTTCCATCGCCACCGACGCCATGCGCAGCGCAGCCCACCCGCACCGCCACTTCGGCATGGATGCGCAGGGCCACCCGGCAATCATCGAAACCCTGGGCAACCCGGACACGCACTTGGTACTGCGCGGTGGCCACAAAGGGCCCAACTACGATGCCAACAGCATCGCCATGGCCCGTCAGGCATTGGCCAAGGTTGGCGTTCAGGCGCGCATCATGGTCGATTGCAGCCACGCCAACAGCGGCAAGGACCCGGCTCGTCAGCCGGCGGTGTTCAACGATGTGCTGGAGCAACGTCTGGCAGGCGATCGCTCGATCGTTGGCGTGATGATCGAGGGGCACCTGTTCGACGGCTGCCAGGCGCTGGGCAAGGGTGCACTGAAGTACGGCGTTTCGATCACCGACGGCTGCCTGGGCTGGGCCTCGACCGAAACCTTGTTGCGTGAGGCTGCACTAAAACTGTGAGCCGAAGGTTGCGAGCCTGGCGAGACATACCCCAAGCAAGTGCGCTAGGCTTGCGTTTTTACCCCAAGGAGCAGTACCCATGGCCCGTGCAACCGCCCGCCACATCCTGGTCAGCAGCGAAGAGAAATGCAACGAACTGAAAACCCAGATCGAAGCAGGCGCCGACTTCGCTGAAATCGCCAAAGCCAACTCGACCTGCCCGTCCAGCCGTCAGGGCGGTGACCTGGGCTCGTTCGGCCCAGGCCAGATGGTCAAGGAGTTCGACACCGTGGTGTTCAGCGCCCCGGTCAACACCGTGCAAGGCCCGGTGAAGACCCAGTTCGGCTACCACCTGCTGGAAGTGACCAGCCGCCAGGACTGATTCTCCCTCCCGGTGATCAGACCCCCTGTGGGAGCGGGTTTACCCGCGAAGAGGCCAGACCAGACAACCTCGTTGCCTGCTCCGACGCATTCGCGGGTAAACCCGCTCCCACAAGTATTGTGGGGGCTTGTGTTTTCGTGCATGGGCTTTACCGTCCATGCCGCTCCCAGCCACGCCCTCACCGTCTACGACGAAGCCCCCCGCTACGCCCCCAACTTCCAGCATTTCGACTACGTAAACCCCGACGCCCCCAAGGGCGGCATCCTGCGCCGCTCGGCCATCGAGATCGGCCAGTTCGACCATATTTTGCCGTACATCGACAAAGGCATCGGCGTCAGCGAGGTCGACGGCCTGCTGTACGCGCCACTGGCCGTACGCTCGTTCGATGAACCCTATACCGTCTATGGCCTGATTGCCCGCAGCATGGAGCGTGGCCCGGCGGATGCCTGGCTGCGTTTCGAGATAGACCCGCTTGCCACCTTCGCCGATGGCAAGCCGGTGCGCGCCGAGGACGTACGTTTCACCTTCGAGCTGTTGATGAGCAAGGGCAGCCTCAAGTACCGCACGCAGTTCGCCGATGTCACCGGCGTAACCGTGGAAGGCCCGCAGCACGTGCGCTTCGACTTCAAGCCCGACCACGGCCGGACCCTGGCGCTGGACCTCGCCAGCTTGCCAGTGCTACCCGAACATGACTGGCAGCAGCGCGATTTCGCCAATGGTGCGGGTTTCGACAAGCCAATTGGCAGCGGGCCATACCGCATCGGGCGCATCGACAACGGCCGCAGCATCACCTTCGAACGAGACCCGACCTGGTGGGCACGCAACCGGCCGGCCAGCCGGGGCCGCTACAATTTTGACCAGCTGCGCATCGAGTACTTCGGTGACACCGAGGTGGCGCGGCAGGTGCTCAAAGGCGGTGGCTACGACTATAACCGCGAGTTTTCCGCCACCGCCTACACCCTAGGCTACAACGGCGCACAGCTGGACGATGGCCGCTTGCAACGCGCGCACCTGGGCCCGGCCAAACCGCAGGTTGCCCAGGGTTTCGTATTCAACCTCGACCAGCCGCAGTTCAAGGACCGCCGCGTGCGCCAGGCGCTGGGCATGCTGTGGGACTACGAGTGGAGCAACCGGCAGATGATGCGCAACCTGTACATCCGCCAGCAAAGCGTGTTCTCCAACACACCGCTGGCGGCTCGCAAGCTGCCGGATGCCGACGAACTGAAGCTGCTCGATCCGTTGCGCGGCAAAATACCGGACGAAGTCTTCACCACTGTGTTCACCGCTCCGGTAACCGATGGTTCGGGGATTGTCCGCAAGCAGCAGTTGCAGGCCCTGGACCTGCTTGAACAAGCCGGCTGGCACCCCGAAGGTGACCGCCTGGTGAACAGCCAGGGCACACCGCTGGCATTCACCTTCCTCAACGGCCAGTCAGGCATGGAGCGCCTGCTGCTGCCATGGAAGCGTAACCTGGCACAGATCGGCGTCACCCTGAACATCCGCAATGTCGATTCGGCCCAGTACGTCAACCGCCTGATGGCACGGGACTACGACATGATCGTCACCGGCTACCCGGTCAGCCTGTCGCCCGGTGCCGAGCTGTACAACTACTTTGGCTCGGCAGCCGCGCACGACCCCGGCTCGAACAACCTGATGGTGCTGCAGGACCCGGCCGTGGACCACCTGATCGACGGTCTGGTGCGCGCCGGCACACAGGCCGACATGCTGCACCACGCCCATGCCCTGGACCGTGTGCTGCAATGGAACTACTACTGGATCCCCAACTACTACCCGCCGGGCAGCTCCACCGCCTGGTGGAACCGCTTTGGCCTGCCCAAGGTCCAGGCCACCTATGACGAAGACCTGGACACCTGGTGGGAGGTAAGCCCCACCCCGTTGACCAACGCGCAAATGGCCGAACGCCGGAAGCTATCACCATGACCGCCTACATTCTGCGCCGTCTGCTGCTGATCCTCCCGACGCTACTGGCAATCCTGCTGGTCAACTTCGCCATCGTCCAGGCCGCGCCGGGTGGGCCGGTGGAGCAGGCCGTGGCGCGTCTGCAAGGCCTGGGCGGCGGTGCACCCGGCGCACGCGCCGAGGTGGTACATGGCGAGTCGCGTGCCACCCGCGGCCTGGACCCGAAACTGATCGAAGAAATCAAGCGCCAGTACGGCTTTGACAAGTCGGCCCCCGAACGGCTGTGGTTGATGCTCGGCCAGTATGCCCGGCTGGACTTTGGCAGCAGCTTCTTCCGCGGGGCCAAAGTCACCGACCTGATCCTGGACAAGTTACCGGTGACCCTGTCGCTGGGCTTGTGGGCCACGCTGATCACCTACCTGGTGTCGATCCCGCTGGGCATCCGCAAGGCGGTACGCCACGGCAGCCGCTTCGATGCCTGGAGCAGCGCGCTGATTGTGGTCGGCTACGCACTGCCCTCGTTCCTGTTCGCGCTGCTGCTGATCGTGCTGTTCGCCGGTGGCACCTCGCTCAACTGGTTCCCGGTACGCGGGCTGGTCTCGGAAAACTTCGCCGAGCTCAGCCTGCTGGGCAAGGTCGCCGACTACTTCTGGCACCTGGTGCTGCCGGTCGGGGCCTTGGTGATCGGCGGTTTCGCAACCCTTACGTTGCTGACCAAGAACGCCTTCCTCGACGAGATTTCCCGCCAATACGTGGTCACCGCCCGGGCCAAGGGCCTGAGTGAGCGCCGGGTGCTGTACGGCCATGTGCTGCGCAATGCCATGCTGCTGGTGGTGGCCGGGTTGCCGCAGGCACTGATCACGGTGTTTTTCGCCGGTTCGTTACTGATCGAGGTGATCTTCTCCCTCGATGGCCTCGGCCGCCTGAGCTACGAGGCCGCCGTGTCGCGAGATTACCCAGTGGTGTTCGGCACCCTGTTCATCTTCACCCTGGCAGGCCTGTTGATCCGCCTGATCGGTGACCTGTCGTACACCCTGCTCGATCCGCGTATCGACTTCGACACGAGGGCGCACTGATGCTGTCCCCCGTCTCGCGCCGCCGCCTGCAACGCTTTCGCCGCAACCGCCTGGGCTGGGTCTCGCTGTGGCTGTTCGCCGGCCTGCTGCTGCTGTGCCTTGGCGCTGAGCTGGTGGCCAACGACAAGCCGCTGCTTCTAAGTTACAAGGGCGAGCTGTATGTGCCGGCGCTCAAGCGCTACAGCGAGCCGGAATTCGGCGGACAGCTGCCATTCCAGCCCGACTATCGCAGTGCCTATGTACGGCAATTGATCGCAGACCAGGGCGGCTGGATGCTGTTCGCGCCCATCCCGTTCAGCGCCGATACGCCCAACTACGACCTGCTGGTACCCACCCCCAGCC
>NZ_JBWKXT010000109.1:0-8863 GCF_059423245.1 Pseudomonas sp. GW460-LB5 | reverse complement strand
GGGCGGCAGAAAACCCACCTGGGGCGGCAGAAAACCCAGGGGGTGGGGCGGCAGCTGCCCCCAGAACCAGTCACCTTTCTGAACCAGTCAAGGAACCTAAACCTATGTGCACTTCGGTGGCAGACGGGTTCGAGCAGTTCTGGAAGTTGTACCCGAAAAAGAAGAGCCGCAAAGACGCACTGAAGGCATGGAACAAGCTCAGCCCGGAAGCTGAGCTTCAGGCCGTGATGATCACAGCTCTAGCCCAGCACTGCGTGTCGCGTGATTGGACCAAGGACAACGGCCAGTACATCCCAATGGCCTCGACCTGGCTCAACGGCGAGCGCTGGCACGACGTTCTGCAGCCCGCCGGCGCGACTGCTCAAGGTGGCGCCTTCAACAACCTCCCGCATCACACCGATGACATGTACCAGGAGAGCCACGATGGCCGCCCAAATTTCTGATCTGTTCCACCGCGCCCCGGCCAAACGCATCTTCTCCGGCGAGTGCCCGGTGCATGGCCGCGTCGATATGAGCGAAGTCGAGCAGTTGGACGGTTCGATGCTGGCGCGTGGCTGCAAGCGCTGCGCCTGGGAGGCCCTGCACACCACGCCTCGCGACTCTGCGGAGCGGGCCCTGGCCACTGCCCAGCGCAAGGCCGAAGACAGCATGGCTGCGTTGATCAGCGCCGGCATCACCCCCCGCTTCGCTGCGGCCACCTTCGACAGCTATCGCGCCGAGAAAGACCCGCAGCAAAAGGCTCTGGCCAAGTGCCGGGCCTATGCTGAGCAGTTCCCGGTCAACTATCGGGCCGGTCGTTCGCTCCTGCTGACCGGGAACGTCGGCTGCGGCAAGACCCACCTGGCCAGCGCAATCGTTCGCACCGTGGTGGCCGACCGCTGCCGGGCGCTGATAATCCCGGCCGGGGACATTGTTAGCATTGCCCGCGCCTCAATGGTGCCCGGATCGGGCTACACCGAACGTGACGTGGCAGTCCACCTTGGCGGCTTGGATCTGCTGGTGATCGACGAAGTCGGCGCTCAAAAGGGCAGCGAGTATGAGCTGGGCCTGCTGCACAGCATCATCGACCGCCGTTATCAGGCGGTTCTGCCGACTGTGGTAATCAGCAACTTGAGCGCCGACGGCCTCAAGTCCTACATCGGCGATCGCGCCCTTGACCGCTTGCGCCAGAACGGCGGGCAGCAAGTCGGGTTCACCTGGGAGTCGAAGAGGGCTGCGGCATGAGGGCCCTGTATAGCGACGAGGCCGAGCACGGCATGCTTGGCGCAGTCATTCACGCTTCGCTGCAACAGGATGTGGGCTTGGTCGAGGACATGCTCGGCCAGATGACCTCAGCCGACTTCTATCATGCCGACAATGCGGCACTGTTCGAGGCGATGCTGGAGTGCCGCGAGCAAGCCATGCCCATCGATCCGGTGACCTTGGGCGCGGTTCAACGCCTGCTCCCGGGTGGCGACAACGTCATGGCCTATGCCGCCGAGTTGGCCAGCAAGGTTCCTTCGCTGGCCAACTGGAAGGCCTACGCCAAGCACGTCAAGGAGTGGGGCGTGATCCGCCGCATTCTGGACGTGGCTGGCGGCGCGCAGGAAATGGTGCAGGCCGGCGCACCTACCGGCGATGTCATCGCAGCAGCCCAGCAGGCCATGGCCGACCTGCGTGACCTCGACGGCGAGACCAAGGGCTTCAAGCGCCTGGACGATTGGATGGGGGCCGCCGCGCAGTTGGTCGATGACAAGTTCAACGGCAACGCTCCCGCGTGGCCAGCCACCGGTCTTGAAAAGCTGGATGAGCTGGTCCAAGGCATTCGCCCGAAGAAGGTGACGGTGATCGCTGGCCTGCCCGGGAGCGGCAAGACCACGCTGGCCTTGCAGATCGCCCAGCACAACGCCGTCAAGGAGCGGAAACCGTGGCTGGTGTTCTCCATTGAAATGCCGGGCGAGGAGCTTGGCATGCGCGCCATCGCCTCGCTGGGTGGGGTTTCGCTGCACCGCTTGGACAACCCCGCCAAGATGCAGGACGACGATTGGGCGCGGATGGTCGGCGCGGTTGCGCAGGCCCAGGATGCTCCGCTGTTCGTGTGCGACGACCCCGTGCAGACCCCGGCGACCATCCGGGCAACGGCGCGCCAGTGCCAGCGCGAGCACGGCCTGGCCGGGATCGTGGTCGACTACCTCACACTGGTGCGCGGCGACCGTGCAGGGCGGAGCCGCAACGAGGAGGTGGGTAAGATCAGCAAGGCATTGCTTCAGATGGCCAAGGAGATGGCCATACCGGTCATTGAGCTGGCCCAGCTGAACCGCGAATCGACCAAGCGTCCCGGGAAGAAGCCCCAGTCCAGCGACTTGCGCGACTCCGGCGAGATTGAGGCTGACGCCAGCTGCATCCTGATGGTGCACCGCGACATGGATACGGAGGAGGGCCAGAACGGCCTCACCGAGATCCTGATGACCAAGTGCCGCCATGCGCGGGTTGGCAGCTGCGTTGTCCAGCAGGAAGGACAGTATGGCCGGTTCGCGACCTATGCCGGTTCGCTGCCCAGCGACGACGAGGTGGAGGCGGGTCGCGGCAGTTACGCCCACCGGTACAAAGGGGGGGGTAATGAGCGATTCTAAGACCCTGACTGTCACCCTCAGCGATGCGGAGATCCGTCGCCACGCTGCCGGCGAGGTCTTCCAACTGCGCGATACCCGTCATCGTGAGCTGCGGTTCCGCTTCTCGACCGTGGACCGCTCCCGCGGCGCCTGGCACGTCGTTGTACGCGGTCGATGGGGCAAGGCCGGCGATTACCCGGGGATCAACACCAAGACCATGCTGGCCACGCTGCCGGCGATCCTGGCGCGCCGGGCTGCCGATGCCGACGCCAAGTCGACGACCACCAACTGGGCCACGGTGGGCGATGTGCTGGCGTGGTACCGCGACCGGATGAGCCGTGATCGGGGGCTTTCGGCCAAGCGCAAGGCAAGTGCCAAATCGGCGCTTGATCGCCACCTGGTGCCTCGCCTGGGTGACCTGCCGCTGGCCGAGACCAACAAGCAGGCGATCGACCAGCGCCTGATGTGGCCGATGCAGGAGCGCTATGCGCTGTCCTTCGTGCGTTCGGTTTACGGGGTGCTCTCGGTGGCGTTCCGCCAAGCCCTTCGCCTGGACATGCTGCCGGCCAACCCCATGGCCTCGCTGAAGTTCACCGATTTCGTGCGGACCCGGATCAGGCCCCGACCGGCGCGCCTGCGTGGTGACGATGTGCCCGGCCTGTTGCTGGTGGTGACCGAGCGCTTCGAGGTGGAGCCGGCGGGCTGCATGCTGGCCCTGATGATGCTGTGCCACGGCTCCCGTCTGGGTGAGACCCGGCTGGCGCGCTGGCGCAACGTCAACCTCGATGCAGGGCGCTGGTTCATCCCGGCAGGGGACACCAAGACCAAGGCCGAGCACACGCTGCCGCTGACGGTCCAGGCCTGCGCGCTGCTGCGCCGATACCAAGGCCTGCAGGTCGCCCAGGGCTACATCGGGCCGCTGCTGTTCCCGGGCAGCCACGGTGCACCGCTGAGCCCGAGCAAGGCCAGTACCTTGTTCACTGATCTGGCCAAGGGCGAATGGTCGAGCCATGACCTTCGCAAGGTGGCCCGCACGGCGTGGACCGACCTTGGGGTGGACTACATGGTGGGCGAACTGCTGTTGAACCACGCCATGAAGGACCTCGACGCTACCTACATCCACACCACCGCCGAGGGCCTGAAACGTCAGGCGCTGGAGGCCTGGCACAAGCATCTCGACGGGCAGGGATTCGCCGCCATTCACACCGAGACATTGCTGGGACACAAAACCGAACCTGCAACCGCTGACGCCACTAACGGCGCGGGTTTCAGCACCTCACAGCATCCATCCCAAGGGAGGATGCACGATCAAGAATTCAAGCCAGGAGATGACCATGAGTAACGTCACCGCGGCCCTGCCGCGCAAGAACCTGACCCCGGTAGAGCGGGAGTTCCTCAAGAAGGGCAACCGCCTTCTGCTCGATCAGACCAATGGCCGGATCGCAGCCGCAGCACTGATGGACATCGTGGCTGACTGGCATGGCTCCCGGGCGATTCAGGGGTTTGAGCAATACGCCAAGGCCTGGATCATCCAGGGCGGCGCCAAGAATAAGCACGCCCACAAGCTCCTGTGCGAGCTGTTCGGCCTGGACACCGACCCAACGCCCCGGAGGGCCGCATGAAGAAGCGCACCTACATGGACAAACCGCTGGGCGATACGGAATGGTTGCTCGAGCAGTGGGGTAGCTGGCGAATGGATGGAATGGGGGTGCCCCGTTACGTCTCGCCGTCGATCACGGCTGCCGCATCTGGTGGTGGCTGTCTGTACACCCTGACCGACGACGAAGCGCTGGCCATCGATTCGGCGGTGGCCAAGCTGACCAAGCGCAACCAGCAGATGGGAGACTTCGTGTGGCTCTACTTCGGATCGAAGTGGACCATGGTGCGGTTGGGCGAGTCAGCTGGAATCTCTGAGCGCACGGCAAGGGAGATCGTCAAGGGCGGCGTCGGTTTCGTCGATGGATATCTGCATGGACTTAGCGAGGCGGCGTAAAAAGTTCTTTCATGCCGGATAAAGACCTGTTTTCATAGCAGCGTGTCCAGCTTGCAACGTTACGCGACACAGACAAACCCCGGCCATCGTGTCGGGGTTTTGTGTTTTTGAGGGGCTTCGATTCAGGTAGCCCTCCAGAAAAAGCATTTTTCTTGTATGAGGGAACGATTTGATAGCGCTATGATTCTGATAGGTTGCTACTCAATAACATGGAAGACCGTGAGTATGAAAAACGTTCTCGCCGTTGTGGCGCTTTCCCTTTTCGCTGCGTCCGCCGGAGCGGCTGAGCTATCCGGAGCGCTTGGCGCGACAGGCCAAGGTGGTCTTACAGCGCGCGTCGGCATTGGCTTTAACTGGGGCAAAAGCTGGTTTGAATCCAGTACTGGCCGTTTCACCGGTTATTGGGATGCTGGCTACACCTACTGGGAAGCAGGCGATGCTTCAGGTGGGGCTCACTCGCTGTCCTTCGCTCCTGTGTTCGTCTATGAGTTCGGCAGTGGGAATGTGAAGCCCTTCATCGAGGCGGGTATCGGCGTGGCCGTGTTCTCAGGCACTTCGGCAGGCGATCAGGATTTTGGCTCTGCTTTCAACTTCGAAGACCGTATTGGTGCGGGTCTCAAGATTGGCGAGACACAGAAAGTAGGCATCCGAGCGATTCACTACTCCAACGCTGGTATCAAGCAGCCGAACGACGGCATTGAGTCGTACTCTCTGTTCTACAGTCACCAGATTTAACCATTTTCTGCGTTGCTCCCCTTGCCCGCCCTGTGTGGGCTTTTTTATGCGGATGACACGCTCAGGCAGCTGGGCTAAGTCGGTAGTGGCGTCGATCAAAGCCGTGCGCTCCCTGATCGGCTACGCGATGAGAGTCTGGGGTACGTGACCCAGCGAGCCAGACCAACAAGCCGGGTAAGCACCGGTCCTCCGCACCCATTCCAAGCCTCGGTATCTGCCGGGGCTTTTTCGTATCTGGAGGCTGTATGGAAAAGCTACAGCTCGACGTTGAGGTTGAGGGCGCCGCTGACTTCCTGCGCCCTCTGGGCGAAACGCTCAAGTCACTTGAACAGTTTCCCGAGCTGCCGCTCCAGGTCTTTCGTGACCTTGTCACCCACAGCCTTCATGAGCTTTCCGTAAGTCTCGACAGCGCCGCACTTGCCGCAGGTGACCTTCGAGTTGTTGTTCGGCCTAGCCGGAACCTCGAACTTGTCACTGCCGCACTTGGCGCACTTGAGGGTTACCTTCATCGTTTTTCGCTCCGTGAAACGTCTTGTGTGGAAACTCGACGATAGCACGGGGCTATCTTTTCACGTATCCAAGGGCTCGCCAGTTCGACGGGTCATTTTGTTTCTGGAGCACCACCTATGGCCGAGCCAAGTACCGGCGCCCTCGCAGTGACCGGCGTACTTGCCAGCGTCGGCCTGGGTGCCCCGGCATAGCTAATCATCCCCCTCAATGCGTACATCCGAGATACCCAAATCTGCGACCGCACTGCGGAGATCATCATGTGATAAGCGGCACGGCGCGCGCGCCTCAGACAAGGGGTCAGCGGGGGCATGCAGACGGAGGAGAGCGGTCAGCACATTGTCTTCGTTCGGCGTGCTAGACCAATCGCATATCCAGAATCTGGTATGGCCTTTGAGGTTGTAGTCGATGCGGTATTTCATAAGTTGCCGGACCTCCGCCATTGGACGTCAGTTATGCCGAAGCGCTCAGCAGCAGGCCGAGAGACTTTTCTGATATCCGAAGCAGTGAACTTAGGGATGACTCCAACGCCGGCTTCGCAGGCAGCCCAGTGCCAGGCCTCAGCGTTATCCATCCTCTCGGCGCGGACGATGAATTCGCGAGCTTCTCCATGGAGGTGATAAGCGACCACATAGATGTTACTGACGGGCATTTACTAGTTCCTTCTAGCGAAGCCAGATCGGCCAACATTCCTTTTAACCCCTAGGGATTCCGGGGGCAAGCATCCGGCCGGTTTAACGCCGGAGCACAATTCTCACGTACGGAGCAAGCAAATGGACCCGACCGACCTGGGCCCAGGCACAGCCACCTGGCTGGGCGGTAGTGGCATCGTTGTCACGGGCGCATTGCTATGGGTGCGCCGCTTCCTGTCCAAGGACGCTGCTGATCGCGCTATGGACAATGCCGATATCGGCACTGTCCGCCGGCTTAATGAACTGCTCGATTCCGAGCGAGAGGCCCGAAAGCTGGCCGAGGCCCGCGCCGATCAGTTCGCCAAGGAGCGCAACGAGTTGGCAGCAGCAGTTGGACGGATGGAAGGAAAGATTGAAGCGCTCACGTGTCAGGTGGGCCAGCTCACTGAGAAGGTGACCACGCAGAGCGCAGAGATCTCCCGGCTGCGTGCACAGCTTGGAGGTACAGCCTGATGGACAAATGCGCTTTGGAATTCATCGCTCGACGCTGGTGGCGACGGGCAGAGGTGTGGGTCATCGCTGTGGTGCTCATTGCAGGCGGTGCAGTTCTGGGTTGGCAGTCTGCTTATTGGTCGATGGCCAGCACTCAGTCGCACCAGGTCGACGAGATCCGGAAGGCCTACGACGCCGCAATGGCTGAACGTGACAAGCGTCTGGACGAGCTGACCAGAAAGGCCGAGAGCGCCGCGACCAAGGCGTCGAAGGCAGCCACTACCGCGACCCAGGCAGCCGACAAGGCTGATGAGGCGCTGAACCGGGTATCGCAGTAGCCGCGCCACAAATCAGACATGCGCCGTTTCGTGGCGCGAGCACGCTGATCATGCGTTCCGCCAGATTAGTGAAGCACTCGACCGAAGACCGGTTGAAGCTGATCCCTTTCGTGGATGACTCCGCGCGCTGCCTTGGTAATTACATCTTGCTGAAGCTGATTAACCTCCATGGTGAGGACACGAACGGCAGTTTGATAAACAACTGATCCGGACGCCTCGGGATGCTCCTCCAGTAGGCCTTCAAGCTTCTCGGTTAACAAAACGCACCTGTCTATAAGCTCTTCGATTTCTTTCATCACGGTTTCTCCAGATCTTTCCGCTACGACCATCCGGGCGGAATGTCGTTCCGACGACCCCGCGGATGCGCCGATTTCATTGCGCGAGAGAGCTTATCGAACATGGCCAAGCAACCCTATACACCATGCAGGCTGTATGTCGACGGTGCCGACGGCATTGCAGTCAGTGATTTCATAACCACTGCTGCCGGATCTGCCTATTTGGTGCAGACGCTGCGTGTGAGCCGCACCCGGCCAGAGCGAAAGTACATGGGCTGCTTGCGCTGGCCCATCGCCGAGATACCCGCCGATGCGCGGTGCTACCAGCTGACCTGGTACAGGAGGTGAGCAATGGCCTGTAGTGGATGCGCCGCCCGGCGCGAATGGATCAACAAGTGGATGAAGGTGGCATATGAACGATCAAAGCAAATCGTTGGCGGTGGCGACCATCGTTCCAGCACCAAACACCAATCCGAACAGCCCGCACCTCGCGACGGGGACCAAGGTCCTGCTCAGTGATGGAAGTGAGCTGGAGGGCGTGTTGAGCATTGAGCTCAAGGTTTCGGTGGACAATCCGGTGTGGCATGCGGTGATCACCGTGCTACCTCGAGAGATTCCCGTTGTGACGGTGGATGCCCAGGTGGATCAGATCGAGGTCACCAGCCTCATGAGCGACTCGCGGCAGTGTCGGCAGGCAGAGCAATGAGCCTGGCTGTTGAAGAGCGAATGGATCAGCTCCTCGCTGAGCTGCAGAAGCAGACGAGCCTGCTTGAGCAGATAGCAGCGCAGAACCTGGCACTGATCGAAGCGCTGGCTGACGGTGACGATGTAGATCCTGACGCCGTGCCATTGGCCTACCTGGATGGCACGCCCGTTCACGGTGGCCGCTGATGGCCAGGCTCACGTCCCTCAAGCCACCGATGCAGGCGCAGCCATCAAGGCTGGCGACGGTCAACCCGGAGTCATGGCGAACGGCGAAGGATACAGCTGCCCAGCGTGGCTATGGGTACAAGTGGCAAGTGGCGCGGGCCGAATGGCTCCAGGCCAACCCGCTGTGTGTGTACTGCCAGCGTGAGGGGCGGGTGACCGCAGGTACTGTCGTCGACCACATCGTCCCGCACAGGGGCGACATGAAGCTGTTCTGGAACCGAGGCAACTGGCAGACCCTGTGCAGGCATTGTCACGACGTGGTGAAGGCAGCCGAGGAGGCCGCCGGCCAGATCGGTTGATGCACGGCGATGGCGTGCCTCAAGCGGTTGAAGCACGTCATTTCCCCGATTCCAAGGGGTGGGGTGGGGTG
>NZ_JBWKXT010000108.1:0-9880 GCF_059423245.1 Pseudomonas sp. GW460-LB5 | reverse complement strand
CCGGAATACACCTTGGGCTTTGCTTCATCGATTTTTGGGGTGATCGGTGCAGCGGCGGCGACGATGGTCAGCGTGCGGGCAACGCAGAAGGCTGTAATGCTGAAATTGAGTCCGACCGCACCAGGCATGGCCTTTGGCAATGGGATCATGAAGTTTTTAAGCAGTAATCTCTACGCACGCTTAGTGGGATACCCCGCTATAATTAGCGGATTAACTTCTGACATATTCAAGTCTCAGCGGCAGCGCACTTATGGCGACCAAATTGCAGCCCGATACACAATGGCTGGCGGAGTAACGATGGCCGCTGGCTCAATCGTCGTACTTGAAGCCGGACTGTCAATTGCAGGTGTTACTTCGTTTGTACCGTTCGCCGGATGGGCCGCGGCTGCACTTGTCCTGGTGGGAGGAGCCATCATTGCAGGAGGGCTGTACCTTCACGCCAAGGCACATGAGCGGCAGCACAGCCCGATAGAACTTTGGGCTGCACGTTGCGTGTTCGGCAATCGCATCAACGATGGAGAGATGCACGCTGGAATTAACTTGGACTACGAAAATAGACTTCCTGCTTTTGCTTCGCTAAAAACCGAAATCAAAGCTTGGTACAACGAACACTACGGCCCTAAACTACTCTCCGCCGAGCAGGCCCTGTCACTCGGTATAACTAAAGTCGATACCCGATGGCATCAAGATCATCTCTGGTCTCCGCCAAACTGGACCTCTATCACACATAACGAAGTAGCCACACCTCAACCAAGTGTCGAGTTCACAGTGCTACTGCCTGGCTTCAGGCTAGGCGTAAGCGAATGGTCAGGGAGCTTGAGCGCGCTCCGTGACGGCCAAGGAATGGACGTTTTCCCAATCGCCCCAACCGGCCACATCGTAGGTGCTGGTTTGGTTCTACATTTTGAGAACACGCTAACCAACCAAAATCATGTCTCACTGCATCTCGCCTACAGCGCCAATCAGGGGTTGGACGAAGACAATGAGACCCTGTCGATTTTTCGTTTGGAACGCTGATCATGACAACCATCTGGTTATTCAATTCAACGTCAGATTCAGGGCACAAAGCCGCTATTGGCGGTCAACTTTTAAAAGCATGTGAAAACAACCTATGTTTAAGAAACCCGTGGGTAACAGATTCTGTTTTCATGGGAAAATTGTACTGCGCATCGATTCTGATAGTAATGATCGGCATCTACCCTTCCTCTTTCTTTTCAAGTGACGCCTGGAATCCGCACACATTTGACCCAATACTTACTATCGGATTCGCACTCACCCCGTTCATATTCCTCCCCTTCCTCATCTACCGAATATTTCTCATAAAGGGCTTATCTAACATCTACCTCAACCGATCAACACGAAAGTTTTACTATCAACGACTGAACAGGGTATTGGTTTTTGATTGGGATAATATGGGCGGGGGTATTTTCAAGCGTGTTGAGTTTGGCGGTTCATCCTTCAGCACCAGCTACGCCCTCGCCTTCGCCCCTCGCCGAGCGGATGGCAGCCTCCACCAAGAAGACTGCCTCTGGGTCGACAGCAACGAACCCACCGAGCCCGGGGTCAGACACGTCGCCGAAGTGTGGGAGTACCTCCGCCATTTCATGAACCACGGTCCGGACAAGCTTCCTCCTCCCGGCGAGCCCAATTGGTGGCACAAGCCACTCTACGCCATCTGCCTGACCCCGGCTGAAGCCTGGCGCCACTATGCCCCCTGGCGTACCGGCGAGCCCGGTGAAATGCAGGGCAAGAAAAACTGGCAACTGCCGTTCTGGGCTGTGTTGTTCCCCTACAACCTAACGGTCGCGATCGCTTGGTACTTCGTCTGCAAGCTTTTCAATGTCCGTGCAGCCCCCCCACCCGCGGAGGCATTGGAAGGAGCGCCTGCTAGCCCCGAATGACCACCACCTCAATGTATTCACTCGGCACCACCAACGATGAAGGCCCCGCGACGTTGTTCTCCTCCAGCAATTGGGTCAGATCCCGCTCCAGCGCACTGGCCGCCTCTGGCTCCAATGAGGCAAACGCCTTGTGTACCGGCCCATACCAGGTGCGGAACACCTCGATGAAATGCGCCGCCGAGCGATAGCGGAAGTTGAACTGCTGACGACTGACTTTCAGTTCGCCGAGCGCCCCTTCGAACATCACGCGCAACTGCTCCTCATCGCCCCAGCGCGAAGGCGGCAAGGCACCGGGGGGTGGCGGCACATGCCGGCTTAGCATTTTGAACATCAGCCCGACAAAGCCTTGCGGGGTCCAGTTGGCCAGGCCGATGCGGCCACCGGGCCGGCACACCCGGACCAGCTCGCGTGCGGCCTGCGCCTGATCAGGGGCGAACATCACGCCGAAGGTGGAAAGCACGGCATCGAAGGTACCGTCGGCAAACGGCAACGCTTCGGCATCGGCCGCCTGGAACAACACATTCAAGTGCTCGGCCCGCGCCCGCTCTTCGCCTCGCTTGAGCAATTCGGGCACATAGTCGGTGGAGGTGACGCGACAGCCGCGGCGGGCAGCGGCCAAGGTGGCGTTGCCGTTGCCGGCAGCAACGTCCAGCACCTGCTCGTCCCAGCGCAAGTCGCAGGCCTCGGCCAGGCGTTCGCCAACCAGTTGCAGGGTGGTGCCGATTACCGCGTAGTCACCGCTGGCCCAGGCGGCCTGCTGACGGGCTTTAAGGGCGTTGGTGTCCAAAGGGGTGCTCATGGTCTGCGCCTTCTTGTTGTGCGCGGCCGAGGTCCTTCTGGCGGTTAACGCGCCATATATTGGGGGAAGAAAAAATTACGCGCCTTTCAAGCGAAGCGGAAAGACGCTTTGGGGATAGCGCCAGGTTCAAAGTGCTATATGAGAGCTGCTGACCCAATCGCCGGCTAGCCAGCCCCATCAAGTTCAGCACAACGCTCAAGAACGGTGCAGTACCTGTGGGAGCTGGCTTGCCGGCGATGACGGCGGTACAGCCAGCACAAAATAACGAGTGGGACCGCCGCTCTCAGGCGAATTTGGCTCGGGCCGCATGCAGCTTCTTGTAGCTGTCGATCAGGCGCAGGTGGCGGTCGAGGCCTTCGAGCTTCATGCTGGTCGGAGTCAGGCCATGGAAACGCACGCTGCCGTTCACCGAACCCAGCACCGCGTCCATGCGTGCATTCCCGAACATGCGGCGGAAGTTGGCTTCATAGTCATCCAGCTGCAGTTCGTCATCCAGCTGCACTTCCAGCACCACGTTCAGCGCCTGGTAGAACAGGCCGCGTTCGACGGTGTTGTCGTTGAACTGCAGGAACGCCTCGACCAGCTCCTTGGCATCCTCGAAACGCTGCACCGCCAGGCAGATCAGCAGTTTCAGCTCGAGAATGGTCAACTGACCCCACGCGGTGTTCTCGTCGAACTCCACACCAATCAGCGTGGTGATGGTGGTGTAGTCATCCACATCGCAGTTGTCCAGGCGCTTGAGCAACAACTTCAGGGAGCGACTGTCGAGGCTGTGCAGGTTGAGGATGTCGGCACGGAACGACAAGGCGCGGTTGGTGTTGTCCCAGATAAGGTCCTCGACCGGGTAGATTTCCGAGTAGCCCGGCACAAGGATGCGGCAAGCCGTGGCACCGAGGTTGTCGTA
The DNA here is from genome assembly GCF_059423245.1 of Pseudomonas sp. GW460-LB5. Lineage (NCBI taxonomy): Bacteria > Pseudomonadati > Pseudomonadota > Gammaproteobacteria > Pseudomonadales > Pseudomonadaceae > Pseudomonas > Pseudomonas sp. GW460-LB5. The sequence goes on along the minus strand of NZ_JBWKXT010000108.1, from coordinate 6,276 downwards.
CACCGCCATGTACACCTCCTTGCCCAGCGCTTCGAGGATACCGAACAGGGTAGCGGCTTCCTGCTGGTTGGAATCCTCGCCGTGGCCGGAGAAGTCCCACTCCACAAATTCGAAGTCGGCCTTGGCGCTGAAGAAGCGCCACGACACCACGCCGCTGGAGTCGATGAAGTGCTCGACAAAGTTGTTCGGCTCGGTCAGCGCATGGCTTTCGAAGGTCGGCTGCGGCAGGTCGTTGAGGCCTTCGAAGCTGCGCCCCTGCAGCAATTCGGTGAGGCTGCGCTCCAGCGCCACCTCCAGGCTCGGGTGAGCGCCGAACGAGGCAAATACGCCGCCGGTGCGAGGGTTCATCAGCGTCACGCACATGACCGGGAACTCGCCCCCCAGCGAAGCATCCTTGACCAGCACCGGGAAGCCCTGCTCTTCAAGGCCCTGGATGCCGGCGACGATCGCCGGGTACTTGGCCAGCACGTCCTGCGGCACATCCGGCAGGCACAGCTCACCTTCGAGGATTTCGCGCTTCACCGCACGCTCGAAGATTTCCGACAGGCACTGTACCTGCGCCTCGGCCAGGGTATTGCCGGCGCTCATGCCATTGCTGAGGAACAGGTTCTCGATCAGGTTGGACGGGAAGTACACCACCTGCTGGTCGGACTGGCGCACGAACGGCAGCGAGCAGATGCCCCGGGCGGTGTTACCCGAGTTGGTGTCATACAGGTGCGAACCACGCAGCTCACCGTCCGGGTTGTAGATTTCCAGGCAATGCTCGTCGAGGATCTCGGCCGGCAGCGCGTCGCGCGGGCCAGGCTTGAACCACTGCTCGTTCGGGTAATGCACGAACGGCGCGTTGGCCAGCTCTTCGCCCCAGAACTGGTCGTTGTAGAAGAAGTTGCAGTTCAGGCGCTCGATGAATTCGCCCAGCGCCGAGGCCAGCGCCGCCTCCTTGGTGGCGCCCTTGCCGTTGGTGAAGCACATCGGCGACTGCGCATCGCGCACGTGCAGCGACCACACATTGGGCACAATGTTACGCCACGAAGCGATCTCGATCTTCATCCCCAGCCCCGCGAGGATGCCCGACATGTTGGCGATGGTCTGCTCCAGCGGCAGGTCCTTGCCGGGGATGTAGGTGCTGGTGTCTGCCACCGGCATCAACAGGCCCTGGGCATCGGCATCAAGGTTGTCGACCACTTCGATCACGAACTCAGGGCCAGTCTGCACAACCTTCTTGACCGTGCAGCGGTCGATGGAGCGCAGGATGCCTTGGCGGTCCTTGTCGGAAATGTCCTCGGGCAGCTCGACCTGGATCTTGAAGATCTGGTTGTAGCGGTTTTCCGGATCGACGATGTTGTTCTGCGACAGGCGAATGTTTTCGGTTGGGATGTCGCGGGCCTGGCAGTACAGCTTGACGAAGTAAGCCGCGCACAAGGCCGAAGACGCCAGGAAATAGTCGAACGGGCCTGGGGCCGAACCATCGCCTTTGTAGCGGATCGGTTGGTCGGCGATCACCGTGAAGTCATCGAACTTGGCTTCGAGACGGAGATTGTCGAGAAAATTGACCTTGATTTCCATGCGGGATTACCGTGATTTAAGCGTGTAAAACGAAATTGGCCGGCATTATCCGGGTTTTTACGCCAGAAGTCCTGTTTGCCTGCCTGGCCCCTCGCCGGCAAGCCAGCGCCCACAGGGACTGCATATCTTTCAACTCTTACGCCGACCTGTGGGCGCTGGCTTGCCGGCGATGGCGCCAGTACAGGCTTGCGTATTCCGCCGGATTGCTTGCCTGATCCTCTGAACCTGGCCCAACCACCAGACCAGCGGTCACACCGCTGTGCTAGCTTTTCTGCACTGGGGAACAACGTATTCCCCGCATAGAAAAACATGGCAACAGCAACCGATGACTGGCAGGTGAACCATGGAACTACGCATTAACCAGCAGACCTACCAGGTCGAGGCGGACGCCGACACGCCCTTGCTGTGGGTGATCCGCGATGATCTGGGGCTGACCGGCACCAAGTATGGCTGCGGCCTGGCCCAGTGCGGCGCCTGTTCGGTACTGGTGGACGGCAACGTAGTACGCGCTTGCGTCACCCCGGTGGCCGGTGTGGTGGGGCGCGAGGTCACCACCATAGAGGCCATCGAAGCCGATGCCGTTGGCAAACGGGTGGTTGCGGCCTGGGTCGAGCACCAGGTGGCACAGTGCGGCTATTGTCAGTCCGGCCAGGTAATGGCCGCCACGGCGTTGTTAAAGCACACCCCCAAGCCAAGCGACGCGCAAATCGACGCGGCCATGGTCAACCTGTGCCGCTGCGGCACCTACAACGCCATTCACGCTGCCGTGCATGACCTGGCGCAAGGGGAGCAGGCCTGATGAATACGCCCGTAGAGACCCCTGGCGAACTGCTCAGGCTGCAACTGGGCGAGACAGTCAATTTGTCGCGCCGGCGCTTTCTTGCCGGCACGGCTGTCGGTGCCCTGGTGCTGGGTTTCGGCCTGCCAATGGGGTCGGGCCGTGTGCAGGCAGCGGTTGCAGCCACCCCGGAACGCGGTACCCAGGTGCCCGCTTTTCTGGAGATTCGCCCAGACGGCACGGTACGCCTGCTCAGCCCCTTTATGGAAGGCGGGCAAGGCCCCTTCACCGCCATGGCGCAAATTGTGGGTGAAGAGCTGGATGTCGACCCCGTCAATTTCGTGGTCGATAGCGCACCACCGGGCGAAGCTTACGTGGTGATGGAAAACGGCATGCGCATCACCGGTGGCAGCATGTCGGTGCGCATGAGCTACCCGACCATGCGCCGCCTGGGTGCCCTTGCCCGGGCCATGCTGCTGCAGGCCGGCGCCGAACAACTGGGCGTGTCGGTCGACGAACTCTCGACCACGCCAGGAAACGTGGTACATACCACGACGGGGCGTTCGATACCCTACGGTGACCTCGCCGGGCGCGCCATGGACCTGCCGGTACCCGACCCGGCCAGCGTCAAGCTGCGTGACCCCAGCCAGTTCCGCTGGATCGGCAAGCCCGTTCGCCGCCTGGATGCCTACGACAAGTCCACCGGCAAGGCACAGTACTGCATCGACATAAAGGTCGACGGCATGCTGCACGCCGCCGTGCAACACGCACCACGTCTGGGCATGACCGTGGGCAGCGTGCGCAACGAAGATCAGGTCAAGGCCATGAAAGGCGTGCACTCCGTGCACCAACTGCCGGGCGCAGTGGCCGTGGTTGCCGAGCGTTGGTGGCACGCAAAGCGTGCGGTAGAGGCGATTCAGGTGGACTGGAAAGAGCCGGCCGCCGACAGCAACGTGCGACCGATGCCGGCCGACTTCTCCAGCGACGCATGGCGGGAACACCTCGCCAACGTCGAGGGCCCGGCGCGGGACGAAGAAAACGAAGGCGATATCGCTGGCGCCCTGAGCAATGCGAAGACCAAGGTCGAGGCCAGCTACCACAACCAGTACCTGAACCATGCCCAGCTCGAGCCACCGTCCGCCCTCGCCCGCTTCAACCCGGACGGCAGCCTGGACGTCTGGCTGCCCAACCAGGCCCCGGACATGTTCCGTGATGACATTGCCAAGCGTACCGGCCTGGAACCTGCGCAAATCAACCTGCACTCGCCGCTGCTGGGCGGTTTCTTTGGCCGCCACTTCCTGTACGACTCGGCCAACCCCTACCCGCAGGCCATTGCCTTGGCCAAAGCGGTTGGCCGGCCGGTAAAACTCATCTGGAGCCGCGAAGAGGAATTCCTGCGTGATGTGCTGCGCCCGGTTGCAGTGGTGAAATTCCGCGCCGGGCTGGATGCCGATGGCATACCAGTGGCCCTCGAAGCGGTCAGCGCCACCGAAGGCCCAACCGAGGCTCTTGCTGGCAAGCAAGGGGAAAAGATCGACCCGACCGCGGTTGAGGGGCTATCAGGCAAGTCGTACGCCATCGCCAACAAGCGCATTGCCCAGATCTACGTCAAAGGCCCGGCCATGCTCGGCTACTGGCGCTCGGTGGGTAACTCGTTGAACGACTTCTTCTATGAATCCTTCCTCGATGAACTGGCAGACAAAGGCGGCAAGGACCCGTTCGAACTGCGCCTGCACCTGCTGCGCGACAACCCGCGCCTGACCACCCTGCTGAACGCGGTCGCCGAGCTGTCCGGTGGCTGGAAACGTGGGCCCTTCACTGCCGAGGATGGCAGCAAACGGGCACGCGGCGTGGCAATGGCCTCACCCTTTGGCTCGGAAGCGGCAGTCATTGCCGAGGTGTCGATCGAGAACGGCCAGGTCAAGGTGCACGACATCTGGCAGGCCATCGACCCGGGTAGCATCGTCAACCCGTCGATCATCGAACACCAGGTCAACGGCGCAGTTGCCCTTGGCCTGTCGCAGACGCTGGTGGAAGAAGCGGTCTATGTGGATGGCAAGCCGCGCGCACGCAACTACGACCTGTACCCGATCCTGCCGCCCTCACGCATGGCGCGGGTGCATGTACGCATTGTCGAAAGCGGGGCGAAGATGGGCGGTATCGGCGAGCCACCGCTACCCGCTGTAGCCCCGGCTGTGGCCAACGCGGTCGCGCAGCTTACCGGCCAGCGCGTGCGTAGCCTGCCACTGAGCCGCCATACCTTCAGCTGACTGCACAAGGGAAGCCCGATGACCCATCGTTTCGCAAGAACCGCTGGCTGGCTGGCGCTGCCGTGCCTTGTCGCGGCAGGCCTGCTGGCCTGGTATGTGACCCGCGAGCCGGCCTCGCCGTTTGCCGACGCACAGGCCACTGCCGCTGACCCGGCCCTGATCAGCCGCGGCGAGTACGTCGCCCGCCTCGGCGACTGCGTGGCCTGCCACAGCCTGCCGGACGGCAAGCCGTTCGCGGGTGGACTGGAAATGGCCACCCCGCTGGGGGCCATCCACGCCACCAACATCACCCCCGACCGCGACAGCGGTATCGGCAGCTACAGCCTGGCCGATTTCGACCGTGCCGTACGCCAGGGTGTCGCCCCTGGTGGCAGGCGGCTGTACCCGGCCATGCCCTACCCGTCCTACGCCAAGCTCAGCGATGATGATGTCAGGGCGTTGTATGCGTTTTTCATGCACAACGTGCAACCCGCCCGGCAGGCCAATCTGCCCAGCGACATTCCCTGGCCGCTGAACCTGCGCTGGCCCATTGCCTTATGGAATGGCCTGTTTGCCGCCACCTCGCCATACGCCGACAAGCCCGGCCAGGATGCGCAGTGGAACCGGGGGGCCTACATCGTCCAGGGCCCAGGTCACTGCGGCAGCTGCCACACCCCACGCGGCCTGGCGTTCAACGAAAAGGCCCTGGATGAAGGCGGCAAACCCTTCCTGGCCGGCGCCCTGCTCGACGGCTGGTACGCACCGAGCCTGCGCGCCGACCCTAACACCGGGCTGGGGCGCTGGAGCGAGGCAGAAATCGCGCAGTTCCTGAAAACCGGGCGCAACCGGCATGCCGTGGTGTTCGGCTCGATGACTGAGGCGTTCAACAACTCCACGCAATTCATGCATGACGATGACCTGGCCGCCATTGCCCATTACCTGAAATCACTGCCCGGCGATCCACAGCGTGACGGCGCGCCATGGCAGTACCGGGTCGAATCGGCAGCGGCACGGCTCGACAGCCCGGGGGCGCACACCTATGTGACCCGCTGCGCGTCTTGCCACGGCCTGGACGGCAAAGGCCAAGCCGAGTGGATGCCGCCATTGGCAGGGGCCACCTCGGCACTGGCCAGGGAGAACGCCTCAGCGATCAATATCACCCTCAATGGTTCGCAGCGGGTGGTGGCTGCCGGGGTGCCGGATGCCTATCGCATGCCAGCTTTCCGCCAGCAGTTGAGTGACCAGGAGATTGCCGAAGTGCTGAGTTTTGTGCGTACGGCCTGGGGCAACCAGGGTGGTGCGGTGGATGCGCAGGCGGTAGGCAAGTTGCGTGGTCATACCGACCCAGCCAGCAGCAGCCCGATCATCTTGCATATGCGCTGAATTGACGTGGTTCTTGCACCGGCCTCTTCGCGAGCGCGCCCGCTCCCATCGGACAAACTCTGATTTGATTTAGCGGTGACTTTGTGGGAGTGGGCTTGCTCCGCGAAACCCAGCGCAGCCGGGCCATGCATCGTGTCGCCTGCTTCGCGGGGCAAGCCCGCTCCCACAATGGCACTTGTTCCCTACGCGACAGCGCAACCTAACTGATTTGCTGATTTAACGGTGACTTTGTGGGAGCGGGCTTGTCCCGCGAACCCCGGCGCAGCCGGGGCCATCCATCGCGTCGCCTGCTTCGCGGGG
>NZ_JBWKXT010000107.1:0-10259 GCF_059423245.1 Pseudomonas sp. GW460-LB5 | reverse complement strand
ATTGACTGATTTAGCGGTGACTTTGTGGGAGGCCACTCATCCCCTATAGGCTGCGCTGTCACGCGGAGAACAGTGCCTGGCGTGGGAGCGGGCTTGTCCCGCGAAGCAGGCAACGCTGTGCATGGCACCGGCTTTGCCGGTGTTCGCGGGGCAAGCCCGCTCCCACAGGTTGACGCCAAATCAATACGTTGTTCTATGAAAGCGGGCTTGTCCCACGAACCCCGGCGCAGCCGGAGCCATGCACAGCGTTGCCTGCTTCGCGGGGCAAGCCCGCTCCCACAAGCGCCTCGGCAAAACGCTGCGCCACTTCATCAACCTGCTCGGCGCTGATGATCAGTGGCGGCAGGAAGCGCACCACTGCGCCATGCCGCCCGCCCAGCTCCAGGATCAGCCCGCGCTTCAGGCACTCACGCTGCACCTTGGCCGCCAGCTCGCGGTTGGCCAGCGGATGACCCAAGGCATCCGTTCTGCCCTGCGGGTCCACCAACTCGACCCCCAGCATCAAGCCACGCCCGCGAACATCACCCAGTTGCGGATAATCGCGCTGCAACTGCAGCAGGTGCTGGCGCAAACGCTGCCCCATGGCCTCGGCATGCTCGGCCAGGCGATGCTCGACCAGGTAGTTGATGACCGCCGACCCCGCGGCCATGGCCATCTGGTTGCCACGGAAGGTACCGGCATGCGCACCCGGCTTCCAGGTATCCAGCCAGTCGCGGTACACCACCACCGCCAGCGGCAGGCTGCCGCCAATGGCCTTGGACAAGGTGACCACGTCCGGCACGATGCCGGCATGTTCGAAGGCGAACATGCGCCCGGTGCGGGCAAAGCCGCTCTGGATCTCGTCGATGATCAGCGCAACGCCGGCCTGCTCGGTAATACGGCGGACCCCTTTGAGCCATTCGATATCGGCCGGGATCACACCACCCTCGCCCTGCACCACCTCAAGGATCACTGCCGCCGGCAGAGGCACGCCGCTTTCCGGGTCGAGCAGCAGGTTTTCCAGGTAATGCAGGTTGGCCCTGACCCCTGCTTCACCGCCCAGGCCGAAGGGGCAGCGGTAGTCGTAGGGGTACGGCATGAACTGCACGCCGTTGCCGAGCAAGGCGCCCAGCGGCTGCTTCGGCCCGTTGCTGCCCATCAGGTTCAACGCGCCCTGGCTCATGCCGTGGTAGGCGCCATGGAAGGCCAGCACAGTGCTCCGGCCGGTGGCCGTGCGCACCAGCTTGAGCGCCGCCTCCACGGCATCAGTGCCGGTCGGGCCGCAGAACTGTACCTTGGCCTCGCGGCGCAGCGCCTCGGGCAGAATGCCGAACAGGTCCTGGACGAAGCGGTCCTTCACCGGCGTGGTCAGGTCCAGGGTATGCAAGGGCAGCTCATCGGCCAGCACACGCTGGATCGCCTCGACCACCACCGGGTGGTTGTGGCCCAACGCAAGCGTGCCGGCGCCCGCCAGGCAGTCGATGAACTGGCGGCCTTCAACATCCTCCACATAGATGCCACGGGCGCGCTTGAGCGCCAGCGGAATACGCCGTGGGTAGCTGCGGGCATTGGACTCCTGCTGTTGCTGGCGTTGCAGCAGGGGGGATTCGGTAAACTCGTACAAAGGTTGCGACGCGTTGACCGGTGCAACCTGGGCAAGGCTGGAAGCGGTGGACATGGGTAAATCCTCGCAAGCAAGCGAATGGGCAGTTATCGCTTGAAAAACGCTTGAGTGCAGGGAGGATTTAGCGGTTGTTACTGGATTTTACTTTGCCTGCACCGGCCTCTTCGCGGGTGAACCCGCTCCCACAGGAATCGCACCGCTCTTGAAGCCTGTGCAGTACCTGTGGGAGCGGGTTCACCCGCGAAGAGGCCCGCCCAGCCGATAAACATCAATGCCCGGATCGCGCCGGTACTTGCAAGAGCACCCGCAACCCATCGCTACGGCTGTCAAAGCGCAGGCTACCCGCACACCGCTGCACGATCGCCTGGACAATCGCCAACCCCAACCCGCAGCCGCCACTCTGCCCATTGCGCCAGAAGCGCTCGGTCAGGTGCTCAAGGTCGCCTTCGGCAATCCCTGGCCCGTGGTCGCGCACCATGAAGCCCACCTGGCCGTCGGCCATCTGCACCTCCAGCTCCACCGCCTCATCGCCGCCATGGCGCAATGCGTTGTCCAGCAGGTTGCGCAGCGCGGCCACCGCCAACGGTGCGGGCATGCCCAGGTAGATTTGCGTGGCTTCTTCAGGCAGACGCAGCACGATGCGGCGGTTGTCACCCCCACCGGCATCCTGCACCGCCTGGCGGGCCACCTGCTCGGCGCTGCACTGCACCCCATCCTCGAACGACAGGCTGCCTTCCACCCGCGCCAGCATCAGCAACTGCTCCAGCGTGCGGTGCATGCGGTCGGTGCCCTGCTCGGCATGCTCCAGCGCCTGCTCGCGCACCGCGCCATCGGTCATGCGTGCCACCTGCAGGTGGGTCTTGATGGCGGTCAGCGGGCTGCGCAATTCATGGGCCGCATCGTCGGTCAGGCGCCGCTCGCGCTCGAGGGTCTGGGCTATACGCAGGAACAGCTGGTTCTGGGTTTCCAGCAAGGGCTGCAACTCGCTGGGCATGCCCGCCACCTGCAAGGGTTCGACACTGTCCGCGCGCCTACGGCGCAACGCGTCGCGCATGCGGTTGAGCGGCTCCAGGCCCTTGCCCAGGCCAATCCACAACAGCCCCAGGCTGCCGAGCAGGGCCATCAGCACGGGCGCCGAAGCGGCCAGCAGGATCGACTGGTTCAGCGCCTCGCGCTCCATGTGCCGGTCGGCAGTGGTGATGCGCACATCACCATGGTTGTAGGTGAAGGTGCGCCACAGGGCATCGTCGATGGTCTGGTCACGGAAGCCACTGCGCTCGTCGTCCATGGCGCCATCGTGCTTATGGTTGCTGGCAAGGATCTCGCCACGCAGCGAACTGACCTGGCAGGCCATGCCGTCCGGCACACTGAACTGGTCGGCGGAAAAGTGCGCCTCCCCGCCCTTGGCAGTCAGGGGTTGCGGCAACTGGTCGATCAGGCCGGCGACCATGCGCGCCGAGGCTACCAGACGCTGGTCGAGGGAAAACATCATCTGCTGGCGCAGGTCACGCAGCATCCACGCCGCGGCCAGCGCCCAGATGATCACGAAAGCGCTGCCCAGAATCAGGCTCAGGCGTACCCGCAGGCTCATGAGGCGGCCTCCTCCGGGGCCTGCGCAGGGCCCAGCCGATAACCCAGGCCACGCACGGTCTCGACAATGCCGTTGCCCAGCTTGCGCCGCAGGTGGTGGATATGCACGTTCAGGGCGTTGCTTTCGACTTCATCGCTGAAGCCGTATACGCAATCTTTAAGCTGTTCACTGGACAGCACCCGCCCGGGGTTTTGCAGCAACGCCTTGAGCAAGGCCTGCTCACGGCGGGACAGGTCGACCGATTGGCCGGCCAGGGTCGCCTCGCAGCTGCTCGGGTCATAGCGCAACGGCCCGTGCTCGATCACATTCACCGCCCGCCCGGCCACCCGCCGCAGCAAGGTATGCAGGCGAGCGGCCAGCTCGCGCAGGTCGAACGGCTTGAGCAGGTAGTCATCGGCGCCGGCCTGCAGGCCATCGACGCGGTCGGTGACGGCATCGCGGGCCGTGAGTACCAGCACTGGCAGGTCCACACCCTGCTGGCGCAGGCGGCGCAGCAGCTTGAGGCCGTCTTCGTCGGGCAGGCCGAGGTCGAGGATCATCACGTCGAACTGCGCGGCCTGCAACATCGCCCGCGCAGCGGCGGCGTTGCCCACCCGGTCCACGGTCAGGCCCTGGGCGGTGAGGCCGGCGCAGATGCCGGCGGCGATCAGGTCGTCGTCCTCGCAGAGCAGAACGTGCATGGTGGGGCTCCCGGAGTGGTGTGGCTGGCATTGCACCTTGGGCGGATTAAGGGGGCATTATGGACCTTTGTGGGTGGGTCAGGGTGTTCGTCTTGGGTGCAGTGGTGAGCACCAGGGCCCTACATCAACCCCTGTGGCGTATCGACATCCAGCAACACCCCGGCATCTGCCAGTTCGATCACCACACAACTGCCCCGATTGGCCTGCACCACCGAGCGCGCCCCTTCATCGCCGGACAATTGCCCCAGCGCAGGCCAGAAATCACGCCCGAACATCACCGGATGCCCCTGCTGCCCCGCATGGCGTGGCAACACGATGGTCGAAGCCGCGGCCGCTGCGGCCAGTTGGCGCAAGGTTGCCGACTCGATCCACGGCATGTCACCCAGCAAAATCGCCACTGCCTGGGCATGGCTGTCGAGCAAAGACCGAGCGCCGGCCGCCAGGCTGTGCCCCATGCCCGCGGCCGCTTGATGGCTGATGACTACCTGGCAATCGGGGGGCAAGCCAAAATCCTCGGCCCGCTCACCTGCGCGCAATACCACGCGCACATCATCGAACACCGCCCGGGCTCGCTCCACGCTATGCGCCAGCAAGCTGCGGCCATCGGCCAGGGTGGCCCGGCGCTTGTCGGAACCGAAACGCGTACCGCGCCCTGCCGCCAGCACCAGGGCCACCACGCTCACAGCGCCACCCGCGCAATGCCGTTGCGCACCCGCAGGATATCGGCCAACACCGCCAGCGCGATCTCGGCCGGGGTCTTGCTGCCCAGGTTGAGGCCGATCGGGGCATGGATGCGGCCCAATTCCACTTCACCCAGGCCGCCGATGCGCTGCAAGCGCTCACGGCGCTTGTCGGAGGTCACCCGGGAGCCCATCACGCCAATGTAGAAAGCCTCGGTACGCACCGCTTCAAGCATCGCCAGGTCGTCGATCTTCGGGTCGTGGGTCAAAGCCACCACCGCCGTGTCGGCATGGCAACCGCCATGGTGGATAAACTCCGAAGGCAACTCGCGGCGCACTTCAACGCCGTCCAGCCGCACGCCATCCAGCACTTCGTCCCGCGGCTCGCAAAGGATGACTTCAAACCCCATGCCTTTGCCGAACTCGGCACAAAAATGCGCCACGCTGGAATAGCCGGCCAGCAGCAGGCGCTGGGCCGCGCCGACACGCAAGCGAACACAGGCTGCTTCCCGCTCGACGCGTGGTCCCTGGGAAGGGTCATCGGCCAGATGGCGGGTACCTTCGGGCAAGCTCACTTCACGCAGCACCCGGCGCTGGCCCTGTAGCGCGCTTTCCATCTCACGCAGGTGCGCCTGCACCTCGCACTCGGCCGGCAGGTTCTCCACCAGCACTTCAAGCACACCGCCACACGGCAAGCGGACACTCGAACGCGGGTCGCTGCCATCGCCGTAACGCACGATGGCAACCGGCTCCGGGAATTCACCCAGGGCCACGCGTTCGAGAAAGTCGTCTTCGACACAGCCACCGGACAGCGACCCCAGCCACTGGCCACTGGCATTGACAGCCAGCAGCGAGCCCGGCGCACGCGGCGCCGAGCCATAGGTGGCCAGCACCGTGCACAACCACACACGTTGCCCGTTGCACGACCACTGCAAGGCCTGACGAATCACCTGTAGATCGAGATGTTGCACGTTTACTCCGCCTTCAGCTCGGCGAGCTGCTGTACCTTCAGGTCACCGGGCAGTCCACCCCACGCCTGGCGCAGGTAGTTGACCATATCCGTCACCTGCTGGTCATCCAGCTTGTCGGCAAAGCCTGGCATTGGCTGCATGCGTTCAAAGCCGGTGAACTGCTGTTCACGAATACCTTCGAGGATGACCTTGACCAGGTTGCGCGAGTCACCCTGGCGCAGCACGGTGTTGCCCTGCATGGCCACGGCGATGTGCGGCTTGCCCTCGCCGTCGACACCATGGCAGCCGGCGCAGACGTTCAGGTACTGCTGGTGGCCGCGCTTGGCGCTGTCGCTCATCTGCTCCAGGGCAACTGCCTGGATGGCCTTGGCCGGCGGTGGCTGGTCGCCCAGCAGGTAAGTGGCCATGGCCGCCAGGTCTGCGTCTTCCAGGTGTTGGGTGCTGTGGTGCACCACCGGGAACATCTCGTTGAACATGCTGCCCTGGGCACTGATGCCGTGCTTGAGGAAGGTGGTCAGGTCTGGCTGGGTCCAGCCGCGTTCGGCCAGGTCCTGGGCCAGCAGGCTCGGCGCCAGGTAGCCGCCAAGCAAGCCACCGGTCAGGCGCTGGTCCTGCTGCAGCGCGCCGATGGGATTGCGCGGGGTATGGCATTCGCCGCAATGGCCCATGACCTCGACCATGTACTGGCCACGCTGCCAGGCCGGGCTTTTGCCTTCGGTTGGCTGCAACTGCACGCTCTTGCCATACAGCATGTTCCAGCCACTCAGGCCCATCCGCACATTGAACGGGAAGCGCAACGCGGTCTGCGGTGCCGGGCGGTTGATCGGCGGGATGGTCATCAGGTAGGCGAGGATCGCGTCCGAATCTTCACGCTTGATCAGGTGGTACGAGGTGTAAGGCATCGCCGGATACAGATTGGCGCCGTCCTTGCGCTTGCCCTCGGTGACTGCGGCGAAGAACTCGTCGGCGCTGTAGTTGCCGATGCCGTATTGCTTGTCCGGGGTGATGTTGCTGCCGTAAATGGTGCCAAACGGCGAATGAATCGGCAGCCCGCCAGCATACGGCGCGCCGCCTTCGGCAGTATGGCAGGCCATGCAGTCGGCCGCGCGTGCCAGGTATTCACCGCGCTTGACCTGGGCCTCGTCGGCCGCCAGGGCAAACGAACTGACGGCCAGACCCAGTGCCAACGCCCATGCGCTACGTACAAAGCCCATGCTCAACCCTCCTTGACCAGGCCGAGATCGTTGAGCACCTTGCGGGTAGCGTCGTAATAACGCACGTAGCCGGTGCAGCGGCAGATGTGGTGCCCGAGGCTGGCCTCGATGCGGTCTTCCACTTCGCTCTTCTTCAACGGCTGGCGCTGGGCCGTTTCCACCAGCACGGTAGCAGCGTTGACGAACCCCGGCGCGCAGTAGCTGCACTGGAAGGCGAACAGGTCAACGAACTTCTGCTGGATCGGGTTCAGCGTCAGGTTGCCGGCCTCGTCCGGTTTGGCGTGGCCCTCGATGGTGCGCACCTTCTTGCCCTCGAAATAGTGGGCGCCGGTGATGCAGGTGCGCACTTCCTCGCTGGTGCCGTCGGGGTTGTCGACAATCACAACGCAGGCGTGGCAGATGCCCTGGCCACAGCCCAGGCGCGAGCCGGTGAGGTTCTGGTGTTCGTGCAGGTAGTCGATCATCGCCAGGTCAGCGGGGACCTCGACCGGGCCGACCGGTTGACCGTTGAGGGTCAGTTGCAGTGGACGGTTAGCCATTGAGGGCCTCCTTGATACGGGCTGGGGTGATAGGGAGATCGCGCACGCGCTTGCCGATGGCATGGGCAACGGCATTGCCGATGGCCCCCACGACCGGGATCATCACCACTTCGGCGATGCCCTTGGACGGGTCGGTCGGTGACAGCGGCGGGAGAATTTCGCTGGTCTGCTGCCACACCGCCACGTCGCGCGCATGCGGCAGGCGGTAGCGGTTGAAGTTCCAGTCGCCCTCCCCGGGCCCACCCTCGTACAACGGCATTTCTTCGGTCAGCGCGTGGCCGATGCCCATGGCGATACCGCCTTCTAGCTGGCCCTTGACCAGCTCCGGTACCAGCACCCGGCCGCACTCGACCCAGCTGTGATGGTTGAGCACTTGCACTTCATGGGTACCCTTGTTGACCTTGACTTCAACGAGGGTTGCCACCGGGCTGTAGTAGGTGACCATGGCGTTGTTCAGCTGGGTATCGGGGTAGGCTGCGTTCTGCCGGTCGAGCAGGTGGTAACCGTGGCTGCTCATCTGCGCCTTCTTGGCGCTCACTGCGCCATCGCCGTACTTCACCGCCACGGCGTCGAGCGGGAAGCGCTCGCGCACGCCGTCGATGACGAAGTCAGCCTCGGCCCAGCTCCAACGGTTGAAACCGTGCACACTGGCGCCGGTGACCAGGCCCATGTCGTGGGCCTTCTGTGCCAGCTGGGCGAACGGGATCGGCTGCAGGCCGTTACCGGTCAGCTCACCATTGACCCACACCGCGTTCTCGCGGCGCACCACCAGCGGGTTGGCCTGGCCGCCATGCGGGCCCTGGCTCCAGATGGCCATGGCCGCCGGCCACAGGCCGTGGTTGAACAGCACGCGCGCCGCTTCGCGGGTGGCATGGCTGAAGTAGAAGGCCGAGTTGGTCGCCGACGATGGCGACGCCAGCTTGCCCACCCAGCGCGGGTTGCGCAGCGCGGCATCCTGCTCGGGCTGGCTGATCAGGTACGGGTTGCCACTGGTGCTCAGTTGCAGCTCTGGCCATTCGGTGACCGCAGTCCTGACCTCGTCAGCCGAGCGGCCAAGGAAATCGCTGACCACCAGGGCCTGCGAGGTAGACATGCCGGTGCCCAGCTCGGTGCCGATGTGGCGCAGGCTGATGCGGCCCTCGCGGCTGAACTCGATGCTGGCCATCGGCGCCTCGGAGCCGGTGCCGAAGTCCTTCTGGCAAATTGCAAAGCCCACGCCGTACCAGTGGTCCTGGTCCTGCGCGTCCATCTGCTGCTTGCGCGTATCGCGGTTGCGCCACCCTTCATGCACGGCGGCCTTGTCGAGAATCTCGTACAGACGCAGCGCGCCCGCCGGCACCGCGCCCTGGGTGTTTTTCATGCCCGATTTCAGCGCGTTGGCACGGCGCAGGTCGATGGCATCGACGCCCAGGCGGCCGGCAATTTCATCGACCATCATCTCGGTGGCCGCCATGCTCTGCAAGGTGCCGTAGCCGCGCATGGAGCCGGCCTCGACACCGCGAGAATGGTAGGCGGTGACCGACAGGTCGTTCTGCGGCATGTAATAGATCGACTGCGCTGCCGTAGCCCCCACCGCAGCTACCGACGGGCTGTAGTTGATGCGCCCGCCGCCGTCGCAGCTCATGTCGGCGCGGAAGATCTTGAAGCTGTTGTCCTTTTTGTCCACGGCCAACTGGTAGCGAATATCGAAGGCATGGCGCTTGATGCCACTCTGGAACTGCTCGTAACGGTCGTTGGCCAGGCGGATCGGCACGCCGGCGCCATACAGCGCAGCCACGGCGGCGTAGAAGACGAAGATGTTGTTGTCTTTGGAGCCATAGCCCACGGTGTAACCCGGGTGCATGTTCAGCGTATTCAGGGCGAAACGCGACGGCTTGATCATGTGCACGCATTCCTGCGCCACTTCGAACGGGCACTGGGTGGCGACCACGAAGTGCAGCGTGCCGCTGGCCGGGTCGTACCAGCCATTGCCGTTGTCCGGCTCCAGCGCGGCGGGTTCGATGGACGGCGTTTTGTAGCGCTCGTCGAACACCAGCCAGTCCTCGGGCGGGTTGTCCAGTTGCTCGGCCATGCGCTTGGCGTAGAACAGCCCCTGCTCGGTCAGGTCGCCATGCTGGTTGGGCTGTTTCGACCACACCGGCTTGCGGTTGAGAATGGTCGGGAACAGCATGGAATTCTTCAGGCTCGAGAATTCATCGTCGTCGAACGGCGTGGCACCGCCGACGCGCACGAAGCGGAAGCTGCCGTAAGGGTCGCGCTGGTACAGCGGTGCCTGGGCGCCGTAACGGATCGCCTGTTCGTTGAACTGCAGCTTGCGTTTGGCCTGGCGGAAGCGCTCGAAGTCGTGCCAGATCAGGATTGCCACCGGGTGGCCAATGAACATCGGCACCTTGCCGGGCGGCAGCAGCGGGTCGGGCGAATGGGCCTCGGGCCAGGCGAGACCGTCTTTCTCAAGGTCGGCAGCGGTAACGATGCGGTCCGGCTGCAACTCGCTTCCGAGCAGGCTAAGGTCATGCCCGGCATAGATACGGTCGGCCTTGGTGGCCTTGAGCAGCAGCGCGTGGCCTTGCTGCGTTGGCCAGCCAGGCATGTCCTTGGCGCGGATATCGCGGGCGAACACCTTGTCGCCACACACCTTGGACAAGGCATCGTTACGGAAACGCGCCTTGCCGTCATGGTTCATCCACTTCTGCGGCGAGGTGGTGACGCGGTCCTCCATCAGTGCGGCGAACGCCTGGCTGCCGAGTGGCGCCATGGTCACACCGACACCAGCTATCAGCCCGCCTTGCAAGAAGGCGCGCCTGGAAATATCACGGTTGGACATGCTTGATCCTCTGGGCAGTGGGGGGCCTGCCCTATTTTTGATTCTAGTGCTAGCGGGGAAAGCTGACTTGTGCGTCAACTTTACAGCAAGTGAGTGGGGATAGGCAAAGTCAAGCCGACAATATGTCGCGGTGTGTCTGGGGTGATGGGGGGATTGG
>NZ_JBWKXT010000106.1:0-10684 GCF_059423245.1 Pseudomonas sp. GW460-LB5 | reverse complement strand
ATTGACGAAACTCAGGAAGTTGAAGGCGTTGGACGCTGTGTTTGAGGTGATGGTCATGACAATTCAGCTCCAGGTTCAAAGTGCAGTTGCACAACGGTAGCGGGTAGGGCCATCAAAACCGCCATCGTGATAGCGCCCTACCAGGAAGCTATCGTCTGGGCAGGTAAAGTCGCTCTCATTCTCATTTTGTGGTGCAGACCATCCGTCGAACCATCGAATGTTCAGCTTTTCGTCGCCGTTTGTAAGTGCGGCGCAGGCGTAATTGGTGGGTCCATAATAAAAAAACTCTTGTTTGCGGCCAACCATGACCTTCCCAGGCGGGCACATAAAGTAAACGTCATCATTTTCAAGGATATCATCGGACCAAGATGGATCTCTTACCATGAGAGAGGCTGAATCTTGCTGGAATCCTGCGCAGGTATAAATTTGCTTTAGGTTGCCATCTACTACCTTGCGCCCCGTCATCACCTCGTTCAGCCCGCATTTGAATTCATCTAGGGTGCCTACGTTTTCATATACCTTCACTCTATATTGATTCGTGGGGCGAAGAGGGGTGCGTGACGATGTAATTAAACGGATGCAAGCAGTGCTGTCCCTGGCGTCGCTGTCTTGAGTTTTTCTTTTTTTAACCATCATCAAACCCGGGGCGATGATCGTATTGTCTTCGTAGGAAACCAAGTCTTCGAATTCGAAGGCGGGGGTGGACGTCACGCGCCTCGTGGTGCGAAGTTCCATCGAAAACTTGCCATCCTCTGTGTTGCAACCAATGCCATCGGTAATCAGGATGTTCACGGAAGATGGGAGGTTATCGAACTGTATGGTGCGTCGCTTTATATCTTTGCACCAGGTGTTGGGAGAGTTGAATTCATAGTTTACCTGTTCGCCTGAGCCTTCGCCGGGAACAGTCAGTGAACATTGCGCATTGTCTTTGTCCCGGATAAGGATTGTGCCGTTTTGTGTGGCTGCCTGCACCGCTTGATGCAGGCTGGCCAGCAGTAGGGGTAAAGCAATGATGCTGAGTCTGAGTGCGATTGACATGATGAAACCTCGGATGTTTGGTCAGAACAGTTTGCTGCAGTAGTACTCGGTCTCCATTTCCTTGTCACTGGAAAGCGCCATGCCCGAAAGTACTTCATTTGCAGCGCATTGCATGCCGTGGTCAGGCTCTTTGAATTTCCGGGTGCTGGTATGAGAGGGGGTCAATGGTTGGCCCCAGATGTCTCTGACTTCAGCGCAATGTATCCAGTAGTTTGAGGCGTCAAGTATGTCTCGGCCACGCCCGGTCATGATCTTCGGACTCTGGCAGTTGGCGAGAGCGCCTGTTGCAATAATTTTGATTTCATTGTAGGTATTGAGCACCTCCCCGCTTTGAGTAACACTTCCGCATACGTACCCAACTTTGTCTTCCAAGCGAACACGCCCCACCATTACATTGCCGGGTTTACACTTGAAGTCATGGTGAAACTCCACTAGCGGAGGGGGCGAAATTTCATTAGGATCGATGATTGCAAGTTCTGCAACGGCAGAGTTGCACAGCAGTAGCAGCAACGCTGCGGCCGCAGGTGCGGGCCATTTACTGTTCATGAACGGGTCCTCATTGGCTAGAAAAAAAGAGTGCACGTCGAGTCTAGCCAGTTCCAGCGCGTGGAACACCTGGCAAAAATACTAGGTAGGTGGAGTGAGCGCCTCGAGGTAACACAACAAGACTGCCGATGCCGACTTATTGTTTTTTTGCTAGTATCCAGTGCGTATGCTAAGCGAAAAGGGGGGCGCTGAATTTATCATGAAATTCAATTTTCTGATCTGCCGGGGCGGTTGAAGTCCCTCACCCAGACGTTCCATGTTGGGGGTGATGGTCTTGATAGTTCAGTTCAATATTCACTGTGCAGTTGCACATCGGTAGCGGGTAGGGCCTTCTTCATCGCCATCGTGATAGCGCCCTACCAGAAAGCTATCGGTGGGGCAGGCAAAACCGCTCTCATGCTCTCCTTGTGGTGCGGACCACCCGTCAGACCATATAATTTCCAGATCTTTACTCCCGTTTTTCAGTGAGGCACAGGCATAAGTGGTGGAACCATTCTCGTCATTCCAGTGATCGCGGCCAACCATGACCTTTCCTGGAGGGCACATATAGTAAGTGCCACTGCTTTCGATGATTTTGTTGGACCAGGAGAGAGGCCCTATCAAGAGATCAGTTGAAGCCTGCTTGAAGGTCGCGCATATGTAGGCGGTCCGGCCATCCGTTTCGTCGCCCCGATGTAAGCGCGCCGTGATCACCTCGTGTAAGCCGCATGTGAATCGCTCCCTTGGATCCACGAAGTATGCGGCTTCTTTAACCTGTGTTGCGGGTATAGGATCAGGGCGCTTGGTGGCTGGCGAGGTCGTTATACGGATACAAGCAGTGCTGTCCCGGGCGTCGCTGTCTTGCGTGAAGTCTTTTTCAAGCACTAGCACACCGGGTGCGATGTAGTTTTCGAATGAAACCAAGTCTTCGAATTCGAAGGCGGGCATGGATGTTACGCGGCGGGTAGTGCGAAGTTTTAGTCGGAACTTGGCATCTTCCAAGTCGCAACCAAGGCCATCGGTAATCAGGATTGTCGCGGCGCTGGGGAGGCCATCAAATTGTATTGTGCGTGGTTTTATATTCTTGCAGCTCGAGTCCGGAAGATTGAATTCATATTGTGTAAGCTTGCCTGAGCCTTCACCGGGCACAGTCAGTGAGCATTGCTCGTAGTCTTTGTTCCGTATAAGGATTGTGCCGTTCTGCGTCGCTGCCTGTACCGCTTGAGGCAGGCAGGACAGCAACAGGGGTAAAGCGATGATCCCGTATTTGAGTGGGTTCGACATGATGAAACCTCGTGGTTTTGCTCAGAAGAGTAGGCTTCAGTAGTACTGGTTGTTGCCGGAATGAGACATGCCACAAATACTTCATGGTTATCGCACTTCGCGACGTGTTGATGCTCGCGGTATCTACGGGCGGTGGGATGCATGGGAATTGATGGCTTGTTCCAGCTGCCCCGACTTATGTGCAATAGAACCACTGGTCTGAGCGCTCATCACCCTCGCGGCCGCGTGCTTGTCAGTCTTGAGCCGCAGCCCGTATGAGCATGGCTCGCGCCTACGTGTTTTGTAGTGTTATTAACGTCACCTCGGTGATGGCGCCCTGCGTGCAGATCGAGTCTAGCGAGCGCCAGCGCCTGCAACACCTGGCAAAAATAATAGGGAGGTGGGGTGCGTAAGTGCGAGGTGACACAACACGACCGACGATGCCGACCTGTTATTTCTGCTAGTAGGCAGTGTGCTAGGTAGGCGATAGCGTGTGGGCAAACGTAAATCGGATGCCGAGTCGAAGCCATGACCGAGAATACTGCTAGTGAACGCGACAGCGCAGATCGCCCACCCCGCCCGATAATCGAAGGCCTCACACCCTATGACGAAATTGACCTTGATGAGTTGGGCGGGGAGGCCCTGAACGTTTTTATAACCTATGACGGTATCGCCGTAGGTCAACTGATAGTCTTTAACTGGACAGGTGCCGACAAACTCGGTAACGCAGTCGGTTTTTCCGGAGATGTGGATATCGCCGATCACAACTTCGACCCCAGGACAAAACGGGCAACAGTGAGTTTGTCCAATGCATTTGTCGTGGCGGCTGCCGACGGCTACGCATTTGCGTCTTTTCAGCCTACGTTTCCGGCGCTGGAGGAGTCGATGCGCGCTTTTTGCTTCGTGGGGGTGCGCCCGCACCGCCTTGAGCATATGCCGGTGGCCCAGGCGCCGAAGTCACACAATCTGTTTATTGACCCGGACTCGCTGGGCAGTGCGGGTGCCACTTTCCTGGTACCTGCGTATCAAGCCATGCAAGTGGCAGACAAAGTGACGCTGACATTCGTGGCATATGAAAGTGACGGCACGCAAGATGATACATGGTCAAAACTTATCGACGTGCAGGCACAGCACGTCGGGCAGGTCTTGAGTTGGAATGTACCATCCTCTTATTTCGATTTCATAAAAAAGGGGTACGCCGAAGTTTATTATGAGATCCAATTTGCCGCCCCCCCGAAACGTTTGAAGTCGCCGACCCAGACATTCCAGGTCGATAAGGTGCCTGATACGCCGCCCCTGCTGCCGGCGCTGGACATCGATAATTATGAAAGCGGCCTGCTCGACCCGGAACTGTTCCCCGACGGTTTGACATTGCGCGTGCCCCCCAATGCAGAGCTCATGGTGAGTGATTGGTTGTTGCTGCACTTCAATGATGAATGGGGTGAACAGCAACTGCGCGTTGACTTGAGCAGCCTGGAAAGCGGGGTGATTGTATTCAATCTGGCAAAAGACAAGTTGAAGGGGCTGGGCCGCATCAGGCTGGGCTATCAGGTCGCTCGCGAAGGTGTTGCCTACAGCGCGACCGTGCGAGAGGTTGAATTGGTTGTTCGCCGTGAGGATGCCCCTTTGAAAGTATTTTTCGCGGAAAGTGAGGGTGGCGAGGGTGAGTTCAATGCAAGGCTGCCTGCGGGCAACGCAACGGCGGGAGCTTATATCGACCTGTCCGATGTCACCTTGAGGGAGGGCGAAACCCTGGAAGTTTATTGGCAGGGGCGCTCCGAATTAGGCAATAAAACATTTGTCTTCCCTTTTGGGACGGTGCCCGCAGAACCTTTGAATATACCCCCGGCGGCGGTGGCAGCCAACATGGAACAGGGTGAAACCAGTGTAAAGCGGTTTCCGGTTTACTACAGGATAGCGCCCGTGGGGCATGAGTCCAAGAAGTTAAATTTGCGCATTCTTCCCCTGGCCCGGGATAAATACCCCACGGTGCAGTGCAGCCCGCGCAGGGACACCGACCTGTACGTAGAAGATATCAATGGTACTCACGCGGACCTGACACTGCCCAATTGGCCATTCATGAGTCCGGGGCAACACCTGGTCATTACCTTGCTGGGCGTCGCCGGTGGCTCACCCAGGCCTTATCCCATTCGTAATTCCCCCGTGACTCAAGAGGAGGTGGACAAGGGTGTCATCAACGCGATCTTGCTGAAAGAGACCCTTGAGAATCTGGATGATAACTCGCCACTTGAATTCAACGTCAGTGTTGATTTCGAGGGCCAAGGGGGGAGTGATAACTGGACACTCTTCACGCCGACGTCAATGACATTGCGAAAGTGACGGGGCGCGCACGTATGCCGCTAAATGCCATAGGTGGAATCATGAAAAACAAAGAAACGCTGGAAGAATTTGTCACGTATCTGAAAAATAAACCGAGCACGTATGGGTATGATGCCATTCTGGCGTACGATCGTTTTCGCGCCAACCGGTTATTGCTTCAGGAGTACATCGATCGTTTTGACAATAACAGCTATTTTGAACCGCTGTCATTTACCACCACGATTACCCCGGGGGCGCAGTGGGAAGCGGTAGTTGATCATACGCTGGATGTGCCGCGGTTATCGTTTGAAAACTCAAGTATTGCGCATTCACGCGCGGACTTGACCATGCGTATCACCGCCGGTAAGCAATTGACCCTGACCAGGTCCATTGGAGCCAAAGTCAAGAAGCTGATTCGGGTAAAAGAGGCCGATTCACTCGATGGCCCAGCCTTGCACGTGAGGATTTCACTGGACGCCAGCCCAGGGTCAGTGTCCCAGGCCGGGACGGTGTCTCTGGATTTGCAGAAAGCTGAGCACTTTTATCTGAGTTTTGCCGACACCGATGAGGAAAACCTGATCGGTGGCCAGCGATACAAAGTTATTTTCGACAGCTGGGAGCCTGCCAAAAGGATTTTCGTCCTCACTGAGATGCCGATGAAGGATAGCGACTTCTTGCAGCCGGAGAAATTTTGGGTCAGAACCCATGCTGCGCCGCTTGCTAAAGTACGAGCCTCCGACCAGTACGGCGAAGGGGAAGTTCTGCTTTTCGTCACAATGAAAGGCAGCAATAACTCCGATGCTGGCATCCCTGCAGATGATGAAAACATGCATTATCTGCTGCCTGATGCGGCAACCCCTTACACGATGAACCTGTTGCTCGGGAACAAGTTTCTGATCAAACGGCTGGTGTCTTTTGGGTTTGAAAGGTTGGAACGCGTGATTGAACCATTCAAGGCCACGTATACAGGCGGTGAGGGTGAAACGTTCGTCACCGGTATTCAGGCGACAGCGGGGCTTTTGAGTATTCCCGTTGAAGGTGATACTGATGTACTTGAAATAATTGAATTCCCGCAGGGGCTGCTATTGAATTTTTCCAGCAGCAGCGACGAAGACGACTTTACAAACTTCAAAGTCAAGGCCAGTGACGAAACGTTGGACTTTGAGTGGTTTGGCCTAGCGAAGGCGCCCGCCACCTTCAAGGTGAGATCCGGGAGCCAGCAGACGCGCTCGGGCATGGTGTCCTACCGTTGGGAATACAAGGCCTCGTACGCGTTTCATCTGGAAACGGCCGGCGACAACGTTGGCCAGTTGACGCTCAAGTTGAGGGCGAAGCCAAGCCTTCGCAGCAAAATGTGGCCCGATCAAGCGTTGGCGGCTAATGCAGGCCACCCTTTTGCATTGGAGCTCTTCATCAACTTCGGCGAGCAAGCCTTGGCCGAGCACCTCGAAAAGACGATCGAAACCATTGTTGGTGTGGCAACGGAAATCGATGCATTCCGCCTTAATGGCCTGTTGTTCCGCAGTGGCAAGGAGTCTGCCCAGCCATCGGTTGTGCGCTTTCCGGGTGATCTGACATTGCCTGGTTACCTTGCGCCGGCACGCACAGAGTTCGAAATCGAGCCAAACGAAACCTTGGTGGAGGCCGGAGGCAAGAGGACGTTCGAGACCACGCTTGGTGCAGGCGCGTCAGTGACATGGAGCGTGGCGAATCTACCCGGTGACGAGGGTGAAGATTGTGGGTCGTTCACGTCCAACGAGTACACCGCACCGGCCGCCAGCGCCGTGCTGCGCAGCGGCAAGAAGGTCATTGTCACCGCCACCCGTGGAACGAGTTACAGCAAAGCTTTGGTCAGTATCACCTCGCGCAGCATTGCGGTAGCACCTATGGTCATGCAAGCCGCTGCAGGTGGCAAGTTCAAGTTATCGGCGGCGACCCTCGATGGAGAAAAGGTCACGTTTACCCTCCCTTCCGATGCCAAGGGCTCATTGCAGGAAGACCCTCAGCCAGACCCCTCGGTACAGCAAAGCATGCTCTACGTGGCGCCTGTTGGTGGCCTTCAACAGGGGTCGCGCAAGAGCGACGAATGGCGACGTCTGCGTGCTACAGCCGCCTGGCGTATTGAGGACGACCTGGCAGAGGTACTGGCAATTGACACCGTTAACGTATCGAGGGAATCGGGCAATGGGCAGGAGCAGATTCCGGTATTGCTGCCATTACGAAATGAAACCAACTGGTTCACCCACCATGTTGAGGGTAACGGCATACGGTTGAAGTTCTGGGGATCAGGCAAGGGGAATGACTACGAAGTGCCTGCCGAAGACACGACCTGGTACCTGGTGCTTGGCAACGGTACGTTCGAGGATGGTTTGTATACCCCGATAGCCAACGATGGCCAACCCTTGAGCCGTTATGCGGTGGTGGCAGCAATTGAAGACAACAGAACTTTCTGGCTGTGGACGTACGCCATATTACCCATCCCGTTCCTCACGCCTGAATTGCTGGTTGAGAAACTGACGGCACAAGATGAAGACGCAGCCTTGCCTGGAGGGTCGGACAATGAAAAGTAACCCCAAATCCGCTTTGTTGCAGCGTCTGGCTCAAGGCAACGTGATGTTCGACTGGGGCGCCATCCTGGCGTTTGACCGCGGCCAGGTTAACCGTATGCTGCGGGAACAGTACATGGCAGCGTTCAACGACCTTAGCTTCTTGTTGCCATTCAGCGATGAGGTGGTCATCGGCGACCTTGAGCACGTCACTTTGAGCGATATCGTACTCGGTGCGCCGCAGGTCTCCTTTGAAAGTGCCACCTTTACCAATGCCAAGGCCACGGTCAGGCTCAATATTGTGGCAGGTACTTATTCCTCCACCTTCCATCCCCCTGGCAGCCCGCCCTACCTTTTACGCAGTGAGACGTTGCGTGAAGACATGGGGCTGATGCTCGAAATGACTGCTGAGCTGGGTGTGCGGGTGGGCAGCGTGGACGACAGGGGCAAATTGATGCTGGACCTCTCGCAGGGGGAGCGGTTCAGCTGCAACCTGGGATTGAGTGATGACGCCAGGCTGGCGATCGGCGCCAAACTGGGCGAGCAAATCCAGTCGCACCCTGCCTACAGGCAGATCTACAGCTGCGCGATGATGGATTTCAACGATTATGGGCCATTGAGCCCGCGCAGTTTCCAGGTGCGTACCCAGCCGGCACCTGAGGGTGGCGACAAGCATTCGGACCAATACGGTAACGGCGCGGTCGTACTGTTCTGCCACCTGCGTGTCAACAGCGAGCCGGGCAGGATGCCGGGTAATCCTGACGACTACCCGTATCTGATACCGGATGACCTGACCGTGCAAGGAGCGCCTGCCTATAACGCCACGGCGTTGATCGCGGCACCGTTGCGCCATTTTGTCGATGACCAGCAAGCGCCTGGCATTCTGCAGAAATTCACTTTGCCCAACGCGCTTCAGGTGAGCATGGTAGATCGGGAGGACCCACTGGATCATGTGATTTTCGGCAGCATCGAGCCTACTGCACTGTCATTTTTCGTCGAGCCCCTGCAAAGCGCATTATTACCGGAAAGCACGCAACATTTTATCATCGACAACGAGGGAAACGAGGTCAGGGCGCAATGGCAGGCAGTCAATATCAATCAGCCACTCGCGACCGGTAGCATGCAGGATGGGACCTACCAGGCGATGGGGACTGAGAAGTTCCAGCGCGATCAGCAATTGGTGCTGGTATCGGGGCGTTTTTCTTCCGCTGCGGGGGAGCAGGTACGCACGGGGTTGGTTGTGGAATCCCGGCAAGCTGTAAACGTGATCCCTCGTGTGGCCACTTGGGGTATTGGCATGGGCCCTATCAAGCTGCATGCCGGCGCTGTAACAGGTGGCGACTTGAGCTGGGAGCTGATCCCGGACAATGGGCAGTTGCACGGTGATCTGGTCGTGGATCCCGAGCGACCTGCGGGGCGGCTTTTCACACCTTTCGATCCTGAGAGTTACTTGCCTGAAGTGCGTTTGCAGAAAATCCGAGTCACTGACCAGGCGACAACTACCAGCGATATTGCCACCGTGGTCATCTTTGCCTACCCCCAGCAACTTAATGTGACGCCATTTCATGTGCCTGTGATGACCGGCATCGCGCCGATTGCCTTCCGCTTGCCCGCTGAGTGGCACGAGGCTGCAACCTGGAAGGTATTTGGTGAGGGAGAGATCAACGAAGACGGAGTGTATAACCCGCCGATTCAGGCCCAGGCCCCCATCAGCGTAGTGATGGCCGATATCGATGACCGGCAAACCGGTTACGCGATTGTCCAGCACGCCTACCAAGAGCCCCCTATCAGATGGACAGAGCTCGAAGGTTTTAAAATCAACGTAAAGGGCACCCCCATCTGCCTGGCCAATGGCATGCAGCAGATACCGTTGGAAATCGTGGTTGAACCCAAGGAGGTCAGTGTGGGCGGTGTCACATATCCCATTCCGCTTACAGTGACCGAGCTCTCTACCATGAGGCTGGTCTATCGCAGCGGCAATTCCGAGGTAGAGTTCCTTGAACCTGGTCAGGAAGGCTTGCCACTTGAAATTCCAAAATGGGCCACAAGCGTCAAGCGAAACCGTTTCAATCTGTACGGTCCTGTAACAGAGAGTGAAATGCCGCAAGTGCGTTCCGAAGCCACACGCAGCACCCGTGAACTCTGGCTCCATAGCAGCGTCGCCGCGACGGAGGAGTTCTATGCCAAGTTCCAGGCTGATGACGGCACCTGGTGGGACTCCCGTGACAAACAAGGCTTTGTCTGCGTCACTGCCGCCCCCGTCGATAGTCCCTCAACAGACGACTACGAGCTTGTCCGCCAGCGCGTACGCAACGGTGCGGGCAGAATTCACGACCCGGGCAATGGGGCGCCCAAGGACGAATTCAGCTACATGCTGGAATCGATCGATTACTGGAGGCTGGTGCATAGGTTCAAAGGGAAAAACATCAAGTTCGCCACGTGCAGGGTCGACAAGGATTCGGCAGCGGCATCGGTACGGTGGGAAAGCGAGCAGGTGGATGAGGTGTTCTTCAGTTACCTGTCCTATGCGTTCAGGGAATTGCCGGAACCGGGGCAACCGGAGAAAGTCGCCGAGCTCAAGGATGACAGCTATCTGACGCAAATGGCCAAGGAATTGTCCTACCTAAAAATAGAGAAAAACCTGATCGCAGGCAAAGAGCCAGGGCCGGGAGAATTGTTGATCATGCTGCATCGCCTGTCGGACATGCCCTTCTGGAGTGACGATATGACAGACGAAGAAAGCAAAAAGTACAGAAAAATGCTGGACAAGCCTTTGATGTTCATACTCTACGATCAGGATGGAACACGGCATCGGTTGCGTATCGGATTCCCTGAACCCAGCATTGAAGACAGTCGCAACACGCTGGAGTGGTCTGCTCAATGATGTGTCCCCGCCTCGCCAAGCGGGGTGGGTCCTCCTACTCAAGGACCTGGTCATGACTACCAAATCAATGCTGCATTCAAACGCCTTCAACTTCCTGAGTTTCATCAAC
>NZ_JBWKXT010000105.1:0-11016 GCF_059423245.1 Pseudomonas sp. GW460-LB5 | reverse complement strand
CACCGTGACCCTGAGCAACCCTGCCCAGACGCCGGTAACCGTGACCCTGTCCAACGGCCAGACCATCACTGTTGAAGCGGGCAAGACCCAAGGCAGCGTTGATTTCCAGACCCCGGCGAACGACGTCTATAACAACGGTTCGACTGTCAGCGTCACCATCGAAAACGCCACCGGCGGCAACTTCGAGCAGCTGACCCCGAATCCGACTCCAGCCTCGACTGTCATCAATGACAGCGTCGATACTGTCACCGTAAGCATCGTCAGCAATGGCAATGTGACCGAAGACCAGCAACCTTCCTTTACTGTGAAAGTAAGCCAGGCGCTGGATCGTCCGTTGACCGTCACTCTGTCGAACGGAGACACCGTGACGATCGAAGCCGGTAAGACCGAAGTCGAGTACAAGACTCCGGCTCAGGGTGATGACGTCTATCACGACGCTGGCTCCATCACCCTCAGCGTTACCGACGCTACCGTTCCAGGTGCCACTTTCGAGAACCTGGCCTTGGGTGGTCCAGCTACCGTTGAGATCTCGGACACTATCAGTGAAGTTGTGGCTAAGCTGACCGCCACCCCTTCGGTGACCGAAGGCGGCGAGATCACCTACACGATCACGCTGACCAACAAAGACGGCCTGCCGATCAACAACCACGGCGCCCTGACCTTCACGCTGAGCGACGGCAAGACCGTCATCACCGTGCCGGCCAACGGCACCAGCGGTTCGATCACCGTGACTGCTCCGGACAACGTTTACGTTGGCAGCAATACCCCGGTGGTACAGTCGATCGCAACTGTTGCTGGCGCTGATGTCGGCAAGTTCGAACAGCTGACCCTGGACAAGACGCCGGTCAGCACAACCGTTACCGATGAGCCAGGTACTCCGGGCAACCCAGGCGGCAACAACGAAGGTGACTTGGTCAAAGTAACCATCACTGCCGACCAGACTTCGGTGGCCGAGAACGTCAAACCGACGTTCACCGTGCACATCAACCAGCCGCTGGAGCACGACCTGGTCGTGACCCTGAGCAACAATGCCACGGTGACCATCAAGGCCGGCGAAACCAGTGCACCGTACGAGCACGCGGCGCAGGGCGATGACGTTTACCAGGATGCTGGCGAAATCACCCTGGGCATCAAGTCGGCGGTAGACGCTACCGGTGCTGCCTTCGAGAACCTGCAGTTGGGTGGTGATGCTTCGGTCAAAGTGACCGACACCATCGACGAAGTGGTAGCCAAGCTGACTGCGACGCCTTCGGTTACCGAAGGTGGCGAGATCACCTACACCATCACGCTGACCAACAAAGACGGTCTGCCGATCAATAACCACTCGGAGCTGTATTTCAAGCTGACCGATGGCACCACCGTTGTCGTCGCGGCCAACAGCACCACCGGCTCGGCCACTGTAACCGCCCCGGATAACGTCTATGTCGGTGCTAACGAGCCGGTGGTCAACGCCATCGACGCGGTCAGCGGCGCGGACGCGTGGAAGTTTGAAAACCTGAATCTGGACAAGACCCCGGTCAGCACCCAGATTACCGACGAGCCAGGCACCCCTGGCAACGAAGGTGACATCGTCAAAGTCACCATCACCGCTGACCAGGTATCGGTGGCCGAGAACGTCAAACCGACGTTCACCGTGCATATCAACCAGCCTCTGGAGCACGACCTGGTCGTGA
Source organism: Pseudomonas sp. GW460-LB5 (assembly GCF_059423245.1). NCBI lineage: Bacteria > Pseudomonadati > Pseudomonadota > Gammaproteobacteria > Pseudomonadales > Pseudomonadaceae > Pseudomonas > Pseudomonas sp. GW460-LB5. Next base: position 9,343 of record NZ_JBWKXT010000105.1, on the reverse strand, counting down.
CCCTGAGCAACAATGCCACGGTGACCATCAAGGCCGGCGAAACCAGTGCACCGTACGAGCACGCGGCGCAGGGCGATGACGTTTACCAGGATGCTGGCGAAATCACCCTGGGCATCAAGTCGGCGGTAGACGCTACCGGTGCTGCCTTTGAGAACCTGCAGTTGGGTGGTGATGCTTCGGTCAAAGTGACCGACACCATCGACGAAGTGGTAGCCAAGCTGACTGCGACGCCTTCGGTTACCGAAGGTGGCGAGATCACCTACACCATCACGCTGACCAACAAAGACGGTCTGCCGATCAACAACCATTCGGCGCTATATTTCAAGCTGACCGATGGCACCACCGTTGTCGTCGCGGCCAACAGCACCACCGGCTCGGCCACTGTAACCGCCCCGGATAACGTGTATGTCGGTACTAACCAGCCGGTGGTCAATGCCATCGATGCTGTCAGCGGCGCGGATGCGTGGAAGTTCGAAAACCTCAATCTGGACAAGACCCCGGTCAGCACCCAGGTTATCGACGAACCAGGCACCCCAGGCAACGAAGGTGACATCGTCAAAGTCACCATCACCGCTGACCAGGTATCGGTGGCCGAGAACGTCAAACCGACGTTCACCGTGCACATCAACCAGCCGCTGGAGCACGACCTGGTCGTGACCCTGAGCAACAATGCCACGGTGACCATCAAGGCCGGCGAAACCAGTGCACCGTACGAGCACGCGGCGCAGGGCGATGACGTTTACCAGGATGCTGGCGAAATCACCCTGGGCATCAAGTCGGCGGTAGATGCTACCGGTGCTGCCTTTGAGAACCTGCAGTTGGGTGGTGATGCTTCGGTCAAAGTGACCGACACCATCGACGAAGTGGTAGCCAAGCTGACTGCGACGCCTTCGGTTACCGAAGGCGGCGAGATCACCTACACCATCACGCTGACCAACAAAGACGGTCTGCCGATCAATAACCACTCGGAGCTGTATTTCAAGCTGACCGATGGCACCACCGTTGTCGTCGCGGCCAACAGCACCACGGGCTCGGCCACTGTAACCGCCCCGGATAACGTGTATGTCGGTACTAACCAGCCGGTGGTCAATGCCATCGATGCTGTCAGCGGCGCGGATGCGTGGAAGTTCGAAAACCTGAATCTGGACAAGACCCCGGTCAGCACCCAGGTTACCGACGAACCAGGCACCCCAGGCAACGAAGGCGACCTGGTCAAGGTCACCATCACCGCCGACCAGACTTCGGTGGCGGAAAACGTCAAACCGACGTTCACTGTGCACATCAACCAGCCGCTGGATCACGACCTGGTTGTGACCCTGAGCAACAACGCGACCGTGACCATCAAGGCGGGCGAAATCAGCGCGCCGTACACCCACGATGCGCAGGGGGATGATGTCTACAATGATTCGGGCGAAATCAGCCTGGGTATCAAGTCGGCGGTAGACGCCACCGGTGCTACCTTCGAGAACCTGGAGCTGGGCGGTGCGGCTACCGTCCAAGTGACAGACACCACCGACGAAGTCGTGGCCAAGCTGACCGCGACGCCTTCGGTCACCGAAGGCGGCGAGATCACCTACACCATCACCCTGACCAACAAAGACGGCCTGCCGATCAACAACCACGGCGCCCTGAACTTCACGCTGAGCGACGGCAAAACCGTCATTACCGTGCCGGCCAATGGCACCAGCGGCTCGATTACCGTCACTGCTCCGGACAACGTCTATGTCGGCAGCAACACCCCGGTGGTGCAGTCGATCGCTACCGTTGCTGGCGCTGACGTCGGAAAATTCGAACAGTTGACACTGGACAAGACCCCGGTCAGCACCACCGTCACTGACGAGCCAGGTACCCCCGGTAACCCAGGCGGCAATAACGAAGGCGATCTGGTCAAGGTCACCATCACTGCCGACCAGACTTCGGTGGCCGAGAACGTCAAACCGACCTTCACCGTGCACATCAATACCGCTCTGGCACACGACCTGGTCGTCACCTTGAGCAACAACGCCACAGTCACCATCAAGGCCGGCGAAACCAGCGCGCTTTACGAGCACGCGGCGCAGGGCGACGACGTCTATCTGGACGGCGGCGAAATCAGCTTGGGCATCAAGTCGGCTGTGGACGTTGATGGTCGTACCTTCGAAAACCTGGAGTTGGGCGGCGATGCTTCGGTCAAAGTGACCGACACCATCGACGAGGTTGTGGCCAAGTTGACCGCAAGCCAGTCGGTCACCGAAGGCGGCGAGATCACCTACACCATCACGCTGACCAACAAAGATGGCCTGCCGATCAATAACCACTCGGAGCTGTACTTCAAGCTGACCGATGGCACCACTGTCATCGTGCCCGCCAACAGCACCACCGGTTCGGCCACTGCAACCGCGCCGGATAACGTCTATGTCGGCGCTAACGAGCCGGTGGTCAACGCCATCGACGCGGTCAGCGGCGCGGACGCGTGGAAGTTTGAAAACCTGAATCTGGACAAGACCCCGGTCAGCACTCAGGTTACCGACGAGCCAGGCACCCCAGGCAACGAAGGTGACATCGTCAAAGTCACCATCACCGCTGACCAGGTATCGGTGGCCGAGAACGTCAAACCGACCTTCACCGTGCACATCAACACCGCCCTGGCCCACGACCTGGTCGTGACCCTGAGCAACAACGCGGTTGTAACCATCAAGGCCGGTCAGACCTCGAGCGAGCCGTATGCTCACGACGCGCAGGGTGACGACGTTTACCAGGATGCTGGCGAAATCACCCTGGGCATCAAGTCGGCGGTAGACGCTACCGGTGCTGCCTTCGAGAACCTGCAGTTGGGTGGTGATGCTTCGGTCAAAGTGACCGACACCATCGACGAGGTTGTGGCCAAGTTGACCGCAAGCCAGTCGGTCACCGAAGGCGGCGAGATCACCTACACCATCACGCTGACCAACAAAGACGGTCTGCCGATCAATAACCACTCGGAGCTGTATTTCAAGCTGACCGATGGCACCACTGTCATCGTGCCCGCCAACAGCACCACCGGTTCGGCCACTGCGACCGCGCCGGATAACGTCTATGTCGGTGCTAACGAGCCGGTGGTCAACGCCATCGACGCGGTCAGCGGCGCGGACGCGTGGAAGTTTGAAAATCTGAACCTGGACAAGACCCCGGTCAGCACCCAGGTTACCGACGAGCCAGGCACCCCAGGCAACGAAGGCGATATCGTCAAGGTCACCATCACGGCCGACCAAACTTCGGTGGCCGAGAACGTCAAACCGACCTTCACCGTGCACATCAACACCGCCCTGGCCCACGACCTGGTCGTGACCCTGAGCAACAACGCGGTTGTAACCATCAAGGCCGGTCAGACCTCGAGCGAGCCGTATGCTCACGACGCGCAGGGTGACGACGTTTACCAGGATGCTGGCGAAATCACCCTGGGCATCAAGTCGGCGGTAGACGCTACCGGTGCTGCCTTCGAGAACCTGCAGTTGGGCGGCGATGCTTCGGTCAAAGTGACCGACACCATCGACGAGGTTGTGGCCAAGTTGACCGCAAGCCAGTCGGTCACCGAAGGCGGCGAGATCACCTACACCATCACGCTGACCAACAAAGACGGTCTGCCGATCAATAACCACTCGGAGCTGTACTTCAAGCTGACCGATGGCACCACTGTCATCGTGCCCGCCAACAGCACCACCGGTTCGGCCACTGCGACCGCGCCGGATAACGTCTATGTCGGTGCTAACGAGCCGGTGGTCAACGCCATCGACGCGGTCAGCGGCGCGGACGCGTGGAAGTTCGAGAACCTGACCCTGGATAAGACCGAGGTCAGCACCAGCGTTACGGATGAGCCTTCCGGGCAGGGTGACCTGGTGAAGGTCAGCATTACGCCGGTCACCGACACGGTGAACGAAGCGACTGCGCCGACCTTCAAGCTCACCCTGAACCAGGCCATCGATAAACCGCTGACCGTGCTCCTGAGCACCGGTGAAACCGTGGTGTTCGCCGCTGGTGAAACCACCAAGACCATTTCGGCGCCGGCCCAAGGCGATGACGTCTTTGTTGATAAAGGCACCATCACCGTCAGCATCGACAAGGCCACCGTTACCGGTGCTCCGCTGGAGAACCTGCAGATCGGCGACCCGGCCACTGTCAACGTGACCGACACCATCAGCAAAGTCACCGCTGTCCTGTCGGTGGACAACACTGCTGTGGTCGAAGGTGGCAAGATCACCTACACCGTCACCCTGATCAGTGAAGACACCAAGCTGCCAGTGACCGGCCACGGTGGTGTGACCGTGACCCTGACTGGCGGCACAGTCGTGACTATCCCGGCCGGCTCGGCCTCGGGTACCGCCTTCGTCACTGCACCGAACGACCTGTTCAGCGGTGGCCAGCCTGCGATCACCAAGTCGATCACCGACATTTCGGTCACCGGCGACACCAAGTTCGAGAACCTGGTGACCGACAAGACCCCGGTCACCACTACCGTCAGCGACGAGCCGAACGGCAGCGACAACCTGGTCAAGGTCAGCATCACGCCGGTCACCGAGTCGGTGAACGAAGCGACTGCGCCGACCTTCAAGGTGACCCTGAACCAGGCCATCGATAAGCCGCTGACCGTGCTGCTGAGCACCGGTGAAACCGTGGTGTTCGCCGCTGGTGAAACCACCAAAACCATTTCGGCGCCGGCCCAAGGCGATGACGTCTTTGTTGATAAAGGCACCATCACCGTCAGCATCGACAAGGCCACCGTCACCGGTGCGCCGCTGGAGAACCTGCAGATCGGTACCCCGGCCACTGTCAACGTGACCGACACCATCAGCAAAGTCACCGCTGTCCTGTCGGTAGACAACACCGCTGTGGTCGAAGGCGGCAAGATCACCTACACCGTCACCCTGATCAGTGAAGACACCAAGCTGCCAGTGACTGGCCACGGTGGTGTGACCGTTACCTTGACCGGTGGCACTCAGGTCACCATCAACCCAGGCTCGGCCACCGGCACCGTGGAAATCACCGCGCCGAACGACCTGTACGCGGGCGGCCAGGACGCAATTACCAAGTCGATCACCGGTATCGAAGTCACCGGCGACACCAAGTTCGAAAACCTGGTGACCGATAAGACGCCAGTGACCACTACTGTCAGCGACGAGCCGAACGGCAGCGACAACCTGGTGAAAGTCAGCATCACTCCAGTCACCGACACGGTGAACGAGGCGACTGCGCCGACCTTCAAGCTCACCCTGAACCAGGCCATCGATAAACCGCTGACCGTGCTGCTGAGCACCGGTGAAACCGTGGTGTTCGCTGCTGGCGAGACCACCAAGACCATCTCGGCGCCGGCCCAAGGCGATGACGTCTTTGTTGATAAAGGCACCATCACCGTCAGCATCGACAAGGCCACCGTCACCGGTGCGCCGCTGGAGAACCTGCAGATCGGTACCCCGGCGACCGTTCAGGTCACCGACACCATCAGCAAAGTCACCGCTGTCCTGTCGGTGGACAACACCGCTGTGGTGGAAGGTGGCAAGATCACCTACACCGTGACCCTGATCAGTGAAGACACCAAGCTGCCAGTGACTGGCCACGGCGGTGTGACCGTGACCCTGACTGGCGGCACAGTCGTGACTATTCCGGCCGGCTCGGCCTCTGGTACCGCCTTCGTCACTGCACCGAACGACCTGTTCACCGGTGGCCAGCCTGCGATCACCAAGTCGATCACCGACATTTCGGTCACCGGCGACACCAAGTTCGAGAACCTGGTGACCGACAAGACCCCGGTCACCACTACCGTCAGCGATGAGCCGAACGGCAACGACAACCTGGTCAAGGTCAGCATCACGCCGGTCACCGAGTCGGTGAACGAAGCCACTGCACCAACCTTTAACGTCACCCTGAACCAAGCGCTGGACAAGGCGCTCACCGTTGTCCTGAGCACCGGTGAAACCGTGGTGTTCGCTGCTGGCGAGACCACCAAGACCATCTCGGCGCCGGCCCAAGGCGATGACGTCTTTGTTGATAAAGGCACCATCACCGTTAGCATCGACAAGGCCACCGTTACCGGTGCTCCGCTGGAGAACCTGCAGATCGGCGACCCGGCCACTGTCAACGTGACCGACACCATCAGCAAAGTCACCGCTGTCCTGTCGGTGGATAACACCGCAGTGGTGGAAGGCGGCAAGATCACCTACACCGTCACCCTGATCAGTGAAGACACCAAGCTGCCAGTGACTGGCCACGGTGGTGTGACCGTTACCTTGACCGGTGGCACTCAGGTCACCATCAACCCAGGCTCGGCCACCGGCACTGTGGAAATCACCGCGCCGAACGACCTGTACGCGGGCGGCCAGGACGCAATTACCAAGTCGATCACCGGTATCGAAGTCACCGGCGACACCAAGTTCGAGAACCTGGTGACCGACAAGACCCCAGTGACCACTACCGTCAGCGACGAGCCAAACGGCAGCGACAACCTGGTCAAGGTCAGCATCACGCCGGTCACCGAGTCGGTGAACGAAGCCACTGCACCAACCTTTAACGTCACCCTGAACCAAGCGCTGGACAAGGCGCTCACCGTTGTCCTGAGTACTGGTGAAACCGTGGTGTTCGCTGCTGGCGAGACCACCAAGACCATCTCGGCGCCGGCCCAAGGCGATGACGTCTTTGTTGATAAAGGCACCATCACCGTTAGCATCGACAAGGCCACCGTCACCGGTGCGCCGCTGGAAAACCTGCAGATCGGCGACCCGGCCACTGTCAACGTGACCGACACCATCAGCAAAGTCACCGCTGTCCTGTCGGTGGACAACACTGCTGTGGTCGAAGGCGGCAAGATCACCTACACCGTGACCCTGATCAGTGAAGACACCAAGCTGCCAGTGACCGGCCACGGTGGTGTGACCGTTACCTTGACCGGTGGCACTCAGGTGACCATCAACCCAGGCTCGGCCACCGGCACCGTGGAAATCACCGCGCCGAACGACCTGTACGCGGGCGGCCAGGACGCAATTACCAAGTCGATCACCGGTATCGAAGTCACCGGCGACACCAAGTTCGAGAACCTGGTGACCGACAAGACCCCGGTCACCACGACCGTCAGCGATGAGCCGAACGGCAACGACAACCTGGTCAAGGTCAGCATCACTCCGGTCACCGAGTCGGTGAACGAAGCCACTGCACCAACCTTTAACGTCACCCTGAACCAAGCGCTGGACAAGGCGCTCACCGTTGTCCTGAGTACTGGCGAAACCGTGGTGTTCGCTGCTGGCGAGACTACCAAGACCATCTCGGCGCCTGCCCAGGGCGATGACGTCTTTGTTGATAAAGGCACCATCACCGTTAGCATCGACAAGGCCACCGTTACCGGTGCTCCGCTGGAGAACCTGCAGATCGGTACCCCGGCCACTGTCAACGTGACCGACACCATCAGCAAAGTCACCGCTGTCCTGTCGGTGGACAACACCGCTGTGGTGGAAGGTGGCAAGATCACCTACACCGTCACCCTGATCAGTGAAGACACCAAGCTGCCAGTGACTGGCCACGGTGGTGTGACCGTGACCTTGACCGGTGGCACTCAGGTCACCATCAACCCAGGCTCGGCCACCGGCACCGTGGAAATCACCGCGCCGAACGACCTGTACGCGGGCGGCCAGGACGCAATTACCAAGTCGATCACCGGTATCGAAGTCACCGGCGACACCAAGTTCGAGAACCTGGTGACCGACAAGACCCCGGTCACCACTACCGTCAGCGACGAGCCAAACGGCAGCGACAACCTGGTGAAAGTCAGCATCACTCCAGTCACCGACACGGTGAACGAGGCGACTGCGCCGACCTTCAAGCTCACCCTGAACCAGGCCATCGATAAACCGCTGACCGTGCTGCTGAGCACCGGTGAAACCGTGGTGTTCGCCGCTGGTGAAACCACCAAAACCATTTCGGCGCCTGCCCAAGGCGATGACGTCTTTGTTGATAAAGGCACCATCACCGTCAGCATCGACAAGGCCACCGTCACCGGTGCGCCGCTGGAGAACCTGCAGATCGGCGACCCGGCCACTGTCAACGTGACCGATACCATCAGCAAAGTCACCGCTGTCCTGTCGGTGGACAACACTGCTGTGGTCGAAGGTGGCAAGATCACCTACACCGTCACCCTGATCAGTGAAGACACCAAGCTGCCAGTGACCGGCCACGGCGGTGTGACCGTGACCCTGACTGGCGGCACAGTCGTGACTATCCCGGCCGGCTCGGCTTCGGGTACCGCCTTCGTCACTGCACCGAACGACCTGTATGCCGGTGGCCAGCCTGCGATCACCAAGTCGATCACCGACATTTCGGTCTCGGGTGACACCAAGTTCGAAAACCTGGTGACCGATAAGACGCCAGTGACCACCACTGTCAGCGACGAGCCGAACGGCAGCGACAATCTGGTGAAAGTCAGCATCACTCCAGTCACCGACACGGTGAACGAAGCGACTGCGCCGACCTTCAAGGTGACCCTGAACCAGGCCATCGATAAGCCGCTGACCGTGCTGCTGAGCACCGGTGAAACCGTGGTGTTCGCTGCTGGCGAGACCACCAAGACCATCTCGGCGCCGGCCCAAGGCGATGACGTCTTTGTTGATAAAGGCACCATCACCGTTAGCATCGACAAGGCCACCGTCACCGGTGCGCCGCTGGAAAACCTGCAGATCGGCGACCCGGCCACTGTCAACGTGACCGACACCATCAGCAAAGTCACCGCTGTCCTGTCGGTGGACAACACCGCTGTAGTCGAAGGCGGCAAGATCACCTACACCGTCACCCTGATCAGTGAAGACACCAAGCTGCCAGTGACTGGCCACGGCGGTGTGACCGTGACCCTGACTGGCGGCACGGTCGTGACTATCCCGGCCGGCTCGGCCTCGGGTACCGCCTTCGTCACTGCACCGAACGACCTGTATGCCGGTGGCCAGCCTGCGATCACCAAGTCGATCACTGACATTTCGGTCACCGGCGACACCAAGTTCGAAAACCTGGTGACCGATAAGACGCCAGTGACCACTACTGTCAGCGACGAGCCAAACGGTGCGGGTAACCTGGTGAAAGTCAGCATCACGCCGGTCACCGACACGGTGAACGAAGCGACTGCGCCGACCTTCAAGGTGACCCTGAACCAGGCCATCGATAAACCGCTGACCGTGCTGCTGAGCACCGGTGAAACCGTGGTGTTCGCCGCTGGCGAGACCACCAAGACCGTTTCGGCGCCTGCCCAGGGCGATGATGTGTTCATCGACAAGGGCCAGATCACCGTCAGCATCGACAAGGCCACCGTCACCGGTGCGCCGCTGGAGAACCTGCAGATCGGTACCCCGGCGACCGT
>NZ_JBWKXT010000104.1:0-11171 GCF_059423245.1 Pseudomonas sp. GW460-LB5 | reverse complement strand
AGCCACAGCAGCGCGTGCCCGCTGACCCACTGGCTCCCCGCCCCCGCCAACAGTGGCCCGAGCAGGCAACCAATACCCCACAGCTGCGCAACATGGGCGTTGGCCCGCACCAGCGCGTCATCCCGGTAGCGCTCGCCAATCAGTACCAGCGACAAGGTGAACAAGCCCCCTGCGCTGGCCCCGAACAATACCCACAACGGCCAGATCACCGGGGTATGCAGCATGAGTGGAATCGCCAGGCTGGACACCAGCAGGGTCACCGCGCAGCCGGTGAACAGGGTGCGGCGCGACATATGGTCGGCCAACGCCCCGATGGGCAGTTGCAACACCGCATCACCCACCACCACGGTACTGACCATGAACAGGGCAATCTCGGTGGTAAAGCCCTGCTGCAGGCAATACACCGGCAGCAAAGTCAGGATCATCGCCTCGAACGAAGCGAACAGGGCAATGGCCCAGGCGATCACCGGCAAACGACGGCAAAAACGAAACAGGTCGCCGAAGGTCACGTTGCACGCTTCCGTGCTCGGTGCACCGCCTCGCCCCAGCAGGATCAGCGGCGCGACCAGCAGCAGGCCCGTCGCAGCCCAGAAACCGAAATCGTCATCAGAGCCGAGAAAGCCCAGTACCAGTGGCCCGGCCAGCTGGCTCAACGCGTAGCTGCTACCGTACAGCGCCACCAGGCGACCACGCCATTGCTCGACCACCAGCTGGTTGATCCAGCTTTCGCCCAGGATGAACACCACGGTCAGGGACATGCCGATCATCAGCCGCAGCAGCAGCCACAGCGGGTAACTAGGCAACAGGGCCAGCAGGCCGATCGATAGCGCCCCACCCCACAGGCACAGGCGCATCGCAGAAGGTACGCCAACCCAGCCGGCCAGGCGGCTGGCCAGGCTGGCACCGGCCAGCACACCCAGCGCCGGCATCGCCGCCATCACGCCGATGGCAAAGCTGCCGTAGCCCCAAGCCTCCAGGCGCAGGGACACCAGCGGCATGCTCACGCCGAGCGCCAGCCCGACACTCAGCACCGATGCCAGTACGGCGAAGTAGGTACCCCAACGCATTGCAGCCTCCCAGGCAGAATTCGTGAACAGCAAAAACGACGAAGCCGGGTCAGCGTGAGCCGACCCGGCTATTGTTGGGGCTGCTGTGCAGCCCATCGCCGGGAAGCCAGGCTCCCACAGGTATAACGGAGGCCTTGAGGGCTGCGAAAAACCTGCGGGAGCTGGCTTGCCGGCGATTGGGCCGCAACGCGGCCCCCTGGAGTTACAGCTTGATCCAGGTCGCCTTCAGCTCGGTGTATTTCTCCAGCGCATGCAGCGACTTGTCACGGCCGTTGCCCGACTGCTTGAAGCCACCGAACGGTGCGGTCATGTCGCCACCGTCGTACTGGTTGACCCAGACGCTGCCAGCGCGCACGGCACGGGCGGTCTTGTGGGCCTTGGAAATGTCCGACGTCCAGATGCCAGCCGCCAGGCCATAGGGCGTGTCGTTGGCAATGGCGATGGCTTCTTCGGCAGTGTCGAAGGCAATCACCGACAGCACTGGGCCGAAGATCTCTTCCTGGGCGATGCGCATGGCGTTGGTCACGCCGTCGAAGATGGTCGGCTCGACATACGTGCCGCCAGTCTCTTCCAGGGTGCGCTTGCCGCCGGCCAGCAGCTTGGCGCCGTCCTTGTGGCCAGCCTCGATGTACGACAGCACGGTGTTCATCTGCTGGGTGTCGACCAGGGCACCGACCGTGGTCTGTGGGTCCAGCGGGTTGCCTGGCTTCCAGCCTTTGAGGGCTTCGACCACCATTGGCAGGAACTTGTCCTTGATCGAACGCTCGACCAGCAGGCGCGAGCCTGCGGTGCACACTTCGCCTTGGTTGAAGGCGATGGCGCTGGCAGCGGCCTCGGCGGCAGCTTGCAGGTCCGGCGCGTCGGCAAAGACGATGTTCGGGCTCTTGCCGCCGGCTTCCAGCCAGATGCGTTTCATGTTCGATTCGCCCGCGTACACCATCAGCTGCTTGGCGATCTTGGTCGAGCCGGTGAACACCAGGGTATCAACGTCCATGTGCAGGGCCAGGGCCTTGCCTACGGTGTGGCCGTAGCCTGGCAGCACGTTCAGCACGCCAGCCGGGATACCGGCTTCAATGGCCAGCTGAGCGATGCGGATGGCGGTCAGCGGGGATTTTTCGGACGGCTTGAGCACCACCGAGTTACCGGTGGCCAACGCCGGGCCGAGTTTCCAGCAGGCCATCAGCAGCGGGAAGTTCCACGGTACGATTGCACCCACCACACCCACGGGTTCGCGGGTCACCAGGCCGAGCTGGTCGTGCGGGGTCGGGGCAACTTCGTCGTAGACCTTGTCGATGGCTTCGGCAGTCCAGTGAATGGCCTGGGCCGCACCCGGGATGTCGATGCTGGAGGAGTCGCCGATCGGCTTGCCCATGTCCAGGGTTTCCAGCAGCGCCAGCTCTTCAACGTTCTTGCGCAGCAGGTCGGCAAAGCGGATCAGCTTGGCCTTGCGCTTGGCCGGGGCCAGTTGCGACCACACGCCGGCGTTGAAGGTGGCGCGGGCGTTTTCCACAGCGCGGTTGGCATCGGCCAGGTCGCAGCTGGCAACCTTGGCCAGGAAGCGTCCGTCGACCGGGCTCAGGCACTCGAAGGTTTCACCGGATGCGGCATCGGTGTATTCGCCGTTGATGAAGGCGCGGCCTTCAATCTTCAGTTGCTGGGCACGCTGTTCCCAGTCCGCACGGGTCAGGGTAGTCATACGAAACTCCTCCTCTTGTTTAGGTGCAACGCCGCACTGAGGACTCACAGGCGTTGTCAGAATTCTGGCCGGGCGACGAGCGCACACTGGCAAGCGATACCCTAAACCAGCCGGTGTAAACTATCAATATATTTGACACGAAAGGCTCAAACGCCTACTGATGTTCATTTTATTAAACAAAAACAGGAGCCGCACCATGAGAATCGACAGCATCATCGACTTCGCGCAGATCATCACCGAGGCCGAACGCTACCGCCCGGCGGCGGAAAAAATCCTCAAGGGCGAGCCAGACCAAGCGGTCTATAACCACTACTCCAGCCCTTGCGGGCAGTTTGCCGCAGGCGTTTGGGAAGGTGAGGTGGGGCAGTGGACGGTGAACTACACCGAGCACGAGTACTGCGAGATCGTCCAGGGCGTTTCGGTGCTGCGCGACCAGGACGGCGGGGCCAAGACCCTGCGGGCCGGTGATCGGTTTGTCATCCCTGCCGGGTTCAAGGGCACTTGGGAAGTGCTCGAGCCTTGCCGCAAGATCTATGTGATGTTCGAGCAGAAGTAAGGCACCGGACAGGCATAAAAAAACCCGCGTCCTCTCGGATGCGGGTTTTTTTCAGGTCGCCGATCAATTACTTGATCTTGGCTTCCTTGTACACCACGTGCTTGCGAACAACCGGATCATATTTCTTGATCTCGATTTTGTCCGGGGTGGTGCGCTTGTTCTTGTCGGTGGTGTAGAAGTGGCCGGTACCGGCACTCGAAACCAGACGGATCAATTCACGCATGATGCTCTCCCTTAAACCTTGGCGCCAGCTTTACGGATGTCAACCAGAACGGCGTCGATGCCGCGCTTGTCGATGATACGCATGCCCTTGGCGGAAACGCGCAGACGCACGAAACGCTTCTCGGATTCAACCCAGAAACGGTGGTGCTGCAGGTTCGGCAGGAAACGACGACGGGTTTTGTTGTTTGCGTGGGAAATGTTGTTCCCGGTTACTGGACCCTTACCAGTAACTTGACAGACTCTCGACATGACTCAGCCCTCTAAAACCACATGCCCAACCCGGCATGGGTTGGCCGCTTAATCTCTCAGTCTTTGGCGCCTGGGCGCCGTGATTCTGGAGGTCTTATCGACCGGATCCGCTTATGCGACAGGCCGAGCCCCTAGAAAAGAGCGCTGCTTTATACCAGAAAGACTTGGCTGCAACAACAGTAGATACACATTGCCGCACGCCAGAACGCGCCGGGCCAGCATAGCGGCAGGCCCCGTCGGCCGTCGACCACTCGTCGCCACATTTGTAAAAAAGGGTGTGGTCATTTACCGACGGGCGCACTAGGGTAGGCTTTTTCCAGACTGCACTGGCAGATGGGCCACTGACAGCCAAGGAGCCACCATGCGTGCTGCCGCCCTTTCCTTATTGTTCAACTCCCTGTTCGCCGCCGGCGCGCTGTTCGCTGCCGGTGCAGCCCAGGCCGCGCCGCTGAGCGTTTGCAGCGAAGCCAGCCCTGAGGGCTTCGACGTGGTGCAGTACAACTCACTGACCACCACCAACGCCACGGCCGACGTGCTGATGAACCGCCTGGTGGAGTTCGACGCCGCGCAAGGCAAGGTGGTGCCGAGCCTGGCAACCAGCTGGACGGTGTCAGCCGACGGCCTGGTGTATGACTTTACCCTGCGCGATGACGTGAAATTCCACACCACCGCCTATTTCAAGCCAAGCCGCGCGCTGAACGCCGACGATGTGCTGTTCAGCTTCCAGCGCATGCTCTACCCCGCCCATGCCTGGCACAAGACTGCACCGGGTGGCTACCCACATGCCCAGTCGCTGCAGCTGGGCAGCCTGATCAAGGCTATCGAGGCGCCAGCGCCGAACACCGTGCGTTTTACCCTCAGCCACCCGGACGCCACGTTCCTGGCCACGCTGAGCATGGGCTTCGCCTCGATCTACTCTGCCGAATATGCAGACAAGCTGCTGAAGGCGGGCACGCCCGAGAAGCTCAACAACCAGCCGATCGGCACCGGGCCGTTCGTGTTCCAGCGTTTCCAGAAGGACGCCGTGGTACGTTACCGCGCCAACCCTGACTACTTCGCCGGCAAGCCCGCGGTCGACCCGCTGATCTTCGCCATTACCACCGATGCCAACGTGCGCCTGCAAAAGCTCAAGCGTGGCGAGTGCCAGGTGGCCTTGTCACCCAAGCCCCTGGACATTGCCGAGGCCGGCAAGGACGGCAGCCTCAAGGTGGCCACTACCCCGGCGTTCATGACAGCCTTCGTCGCCATCAACAGCCAGCACCCACCGCTGGACAAGCCGGAAGTACGCCAGGCCATCAACCTGGCCTTCGACAAACAGGCCTACCTCAAGGCCGTGTTCGAAGGCTCCGCAGTGGCCGCCAATGGCCCCTACCCGCCCAACACCTGGAGCTATGCCAAGGACCTGCCTGGCTACCCGCTGGACGTGAAGAAAGCCAAGGCCCTGCTGACCAAGGTCGGCCTGAGCGATGGTTTCAGCACCACCATCTGGACCCGCCCGTCGGGCAGCCTGCTCAACCCAAACCCCAGCCTTGGCGCGCAGATGCTGCAGGCCGACCTGGCCAAGATCGGGGTCAAGGCAGAGATCCGCGTGATCGAATGGGGCGAGCTGATCCGCCGCGCCAAAGCCGGTGAGCATGACCTGCTGTTCATGGGCTGGGCGGGTGACAACGGCGACCCGGACAACTTCCTCAGCCCGCAGTTTTCCTGTGCTGCGGTCGAGTCGGGGACCAACTTTGCCCGCTTCTGCGACAACCGCCTGGACCAGCTGATCAGCGCCGGGCGCACCACCAACGACCAGAGCGTGCGTAGCCGGTTGTATCAGCAGGCGCAGACCTTGATTCAGCAGCAGGCGCTGTGGGTACCACTGGCGCACCCGACGGCGGCGACGCTGTTGCGCCAAGGGGTTGAGGGGTACCAGGTGAGCCCGTTCGGGCGGCTGGATTTCAGCAAGGTGTCGGTTACCAAGTAAGCCTGCACCGGCCTCTTCGCGGGACAAGCCCGCTCCCACAGATTCGCCGCCATATTGGAGGGCAGCGCAGACCTTGTGGGAGCGGGCTTGTCCCGCGAAGAGGCCGGCACATGCACACCTCTAAGCGACAATCCACCCCTGCTCAACCATCGATAAGGGCTCCCCGTCACCGATGATGATGTGATCCAGCACCCGCACATCGATCAGCCCCAGCCCCCGCTTCAACGACAGGGTCAAATGCACGTCATCCTGGCTCGGCTCACTGTTCCCCGAAGGATGGTTGTGACACTTATGGTATATGTTCGGAAACGTTGCAGATCTGGAGCTACCGATGCCAGACGTCCCTTTCTGCGAGATCCGAATGATTCGTACTGCCTCCAGCGGCCTCAGGCCATACCTGCTGGTGCAGGGGGTTCCAGTGATCCTAGCAAACCTCTGGGCGGAGGATTTGCTCCACAGATCGCGTCTCAATACCGTCGAAAATTACCTACGTGACATCGCTATCGCGTACGAGTGGGCTCTCAGCCGAGGTTCTCCACTGGAAGCGAAGCTTGAGCGCCTAGCGGTGTTCAGCTCAGCGGAACTGACATCGCTGGCCGAACGCCTCTGCTCCACCAAACGCGGTGCGGGTGCGAGCCAATCGACATGCACCCGACGACTCGAAGCTGTCAAATCATTCATAGATTTCTCCTTCGAGCACTACGTTGAGCTCAATCGACTAGGTCTACTTGAGCAAAGCCAAGCGGAAAAAAACAAAGCCAAGAATCTGCGAAATCTTCAAAAAAAAATCACCAAGATTGCATATCAATCAGAACCGCCGCTACCAGCAACGCCACTTGACTCCGGCGGACAAGCCTTATTCAAAGGGGTGCTCAGTCCTGATGACTTTAGGAACCCATTCCAAAGTAAACAGATACAGGCACGCAATTACTGTCTGTTCTTAGTAATGCTTGAAACACTTGCCAGGCGTGGCGAAGTGGTTCTCATAGAACTCGACGACGTTGACCTTGGTCCCTCACCTACAATACGCATCAAGCGCCCAAGCGATATCAACAGGGAGCGGAGACTGGACGGGGCTAGTCTCAAGACGCGCGGTCGGATAGTCCCCATAACCGCATCGGTAGCCGCGGTTCTGAACGAATACATTTCCGATCATCGCCCTAAACTGATCAAACCAAAAAGACCTTGTACAGCCCTATTCGTGAGTTCCCGTGACGGGAGACGGCTATCTGCGCGAACCGTAAACACCATTCTTCGTACCGTTGCAGCCAGCCTCGGCTTGCCAAACTTTTCAACACGAATTCATCCGCACGGCTTGAGGGCGACAGGGGCAAATATAGCTCGCAAAAAGTTTGAAAAAAGTGGCGCCAACAGCATTAATGTAAAAGATGCTCTGGCGTATCTGGGCGGATGGAGCCCCAGCAGCGAAAGTGTTCAGCGCTACTCTCGACAGGCCATATCTGATCGGCTCGGCGAAATAATCAGAAGCTCAGACAGCTCAAATTTTCGAGGCAATGAAGATGATTAAAATTTCGCCTGCCGAACTCGTAGCCGAGATTGAATGTCGCTTCGGCATCGAGGCCGATGCCTTTCCTTCCACAGTCAAATCCACCTTCGGTCAGGCTATAACAATTCACAACAATGATGCGTGGGTTGAGAGAATAACGGTAGAGATTGTCGGGTGTGCTCCGATGAATATTGCGTGGAGCAAGCCCCTACATTCTAACTTGTTAGTTGAGTGGCTACTCAGAGGGTGGTTCATCGACAGACTCCAAACCCACATCGACCTTAGGCCTCTGATTGTCGTCCAGCGGCTTCTGGCCCAGCATAAATTTTCGGGAAATGACGCGGATACTATTGGCAATAGGTTATCGACATTTGCTGTACGTGAATGCACTCGATTAAAAGCATCAAGCTGGTATGAGGAGCTAGTTGCTCTTCGAGTATTTTATCGATGGTGCTTGGATGAAGAAGTCCCAGGCTTCAACGAACATGACAGCCTTGAACTATCACAGCTTACAGTAAAGGCGCATGATAACAGGCATTTAGTCACGATGCGAGATGATGACTTTGGCCCTTTCACTCGCGTACAACTCGCGAACATTGAGATGAAGCTTGCCAACAATCCGCTCATCACTCATGCCCAACGCACGCTTTTTTTGCTCTGTCGCGACTGGGCTCTTCGCCCTATACAGTTGGCCCTAATGCAGGTTACTGACTTCGGGATCGATGAGGGCGGCCCCTTTGTAAAGGTGCCGAGTGTTAAAGGAATTAGACGTTCAAGGCTCAGGAGGCATCCGAGCAACCTGGTAAAACGTTACATCGCTAACGATACTGCAGAGGCAGTAGAACTTCAGTGCACTTTAGCTGAGACCCAATGCAATGCCGCATCGAAGGAAATCAACGCGATATGTGTCAGGCATGGAATAAGCACTCCAGTACTTCCTACGCCGTTGTTTCCCTCGGCGTACACAACCGAAAACCGCCTTTTACGCTTCCTCACCAACCCCAAGCTGACACCATTCACATTACATCTCGACAACCATAGAATAAGTTATGCGCTAACATCTCTCACTTGGATACTCCAGTTACCAGACCCTCATCGACCCATACAAAAAACAGAGCCCTTCATGCGGATCACCGCGTACCGACTGCGCAGGACCAAGGCTACTTCAATGGTTCTTTCCGGTGCATCCCCTGAAGAGGTCGCTGAAGCTTTAGATCATTCAAATCTGAACTCTATAAAGCACTACTTCCATTACAACCTTGAGCTGCAAGAGTTCATAAATACGACCCACATGGCAAGCCCGGAGATCAATGCAGCCGTGCAGATGTGGTGCGGCAAATTCATGGAAGAAATCCCTGACAGATCCGCGCTAAGGCCAATAAGTGGCTTAGGATCATGCAATTCTGAAGAGCCATGTCCTTACCACCCGACGGTCACTTGCTATGCATGCCCTAAATTCAGACCTAGCCGTCATGCTAATCATGAAGGGGCTTTAGCAGACATCACTAAATTCCAGCAGATGCTCGGGAGCAATTCCACTGGCGCTATGGCCCAACAGGTCGAAGCAGCAATTCACGGCGCTAAGTCAGTAATCATTGCTGTGAAGGAGTTGAAAGAATGAGCATATCAATGATGGTCTTAGACGACCGATACAAACATGCAGAGCAACAATTTAATGACCTCAAGGCCAACGGATTAGTAGCAGGAGATTTCGAGGGCAAGGTATGGCAGTATCGATCGAGTAATATTCCCTTCACATCACTCGATCCTCTCAACAGGCGAAATCAAGACCAACCCCCTCTCCCGCTAGTGATTGGCAAGCTTGCGCGCTGCTTTATAGTTAAAGAAATTCTGGCACATCCGTCAGCAGAGCTGATTATCGGCAGAATGGCCTCGATTAGGCATCTATCCGCAGTAATGGATAGCGAAAACATTGAGTGGAGCGACATAACGCGCAAAGTCTTCGACCGCACCGTAGACTCGATCAGGCATGGACGTTCAGACTCTACCATTTACCATAGAGCAAATGCCCTCAAGGCATTTGTTGATTTCCTCAACCAACTTAGCGTAATGGTCGATGGAGTACTGCTGCGATTCGTCGATAGGTTTATCAAATGGCAAACTGGGATACCCAACCCGACTCATAGTGCGCTTGAACTCACATCACGAGAGTTTCAGCAAAGAGAAGAAAATCTATACTCTTCTGACTTGCACAAAGGGATTGCACAAGCCAGGTGGTTGATCAAGCAGAACCCACATTTGGAGCCAACTGCGGGCTTCGATAGAATTCGACTTGAGGCGACCTGCTTTGGAATGGCGCTCGGTTTGAGAGTTGGTGAGATCGCGAATCTTCCAAAGAGTTGCCTTTTCCAAGATCCCAACACTCACACGACGTTCGTACGAGTGCCTGTAGAAAAAAACTGCATCCCCAACGCCGTACCCGTCGCAGACCTATGGAGCGCACCACTCACCGAAGCGTACGAGTACTTGCTGGCTGTCACTCAGGATGCTAGAGAGCGTGCTCTTGACATTGAAACCAATGGTTTCTCATTTATAGATAAAGCACTCGCAGCCTATCGCGCTAACCATCCGTTAGATCCCGGCGCGGTGGATCAACTCTCATCGTTGGATCTGCCCGTAGAACATCACTACTTTGTTGAGGAGATATGTAAGTGCTTCCCCGTATCTCCAAAAGAGCTCTACAGTGGTGGGCGATTTTACAGCAGCAGCGTTGAACTCCCTAGAATAACGGCCGCTCGAATCGCAATTTGGATAGATGAACGAATGCATAATTGGGATTGGTCTAATTTTCTCAATGAGTACAAAAAGAACTGTTATAGCGTATCCGTCATTGACATTGCAAAACACACAAAATCCTCCGAGGCGTCAGTAAAAAAGAGCAAATGGTTTGTAGATCACCTGCGCACCTTTCTCAAGGGAATGGTTCACGACGGGCTTTTCAAGCCTGGAAACAATCCTTCACATGCGCAACTCTTCGACATCCGGAATGAGTGGGCAAGCATCAGAGAACTTATGTTATCTCAAAGAGGATTCGGGGCGGGAGTACCATCCCTGGTCATAGATATCAGACTGCTCAAGCGCCTTTTAGAAGATAAATACAGATTTCACCTGCGACGCCATTTTGAAGAACAATTTTCAATGCCTGGTGATGGAAGTGAAGCACCTTATCATGCGAAGCACACTGCCAAAGGTTATCCTAGCAAGCTGAGTGACAACTTACTTGTAATCTGGGAAAACCAGTTTGACTCGATATCTGAGCTAGGGATCATCCCCCGCCCCCTATTTAGAGCCGATCTCTACAACTATCTCTCTTCGAACTCCTCAAAAAAAACAATCTTTCAGCGCCTTGACCTACGAGGGCAAGACGGTGAAATCTTTTCCATCACTCCTCATCAAATCCGTCGTTGGGTTACCACGGCAATTCTTCGTTCTGGTCCCTCTGAAACAGCTGTGGACCTATGGATGGGGCGAACCCCACGCCAAAGCCGTCAATATGACTACCGTACTGCCAAAGAGCGAGCAGAATATGTGAGATCTTTATACTTGGCCGTTGACCCTCCCCCAGACTTTTTGGGCAGGCTAGTAATCCGATGGCGGGAGGAGTCAATCGCTGACGAACAAATCGAAGAGATGATCATCGAGAAACTCAGCATTCTCAACCTAACGCCTTGGGGCGGGTGTACACGTGAGCTCTATATCAGTCCGTGCGACAGGGGCCTCATGTGTATCAGAGGCTTCGGTACAGATTCTGGATGTAAATCCTTTCACCTGAACCCTGATGATCTGGAAGCAAAGGCCGCTATCGAGTGAATCGCCCCTGGTTTCGTAGACACCTCCAAGCCTCATAATGAGGCCCAAATAGGAGGTGCCATGAGTCGTCAGCG
>NZ_JBWKXT010000103.1:0-12523 GCF_059423245.1 Pseudomonas sp. GW460-LB5 | reverse complement strand
ATAACATTAATATCTGTTTGTTGCCGCTGACCGAAAACTGACCCAGTAGAGGCTGTTCTGCCGACTGAAAACTGACCCAGGTGTTCAACTGCTTCTGCTCAATTTTTGAGCAGGAGAACACAGGGTGATCAGTATGGAAATGATGGGCAAAATCCGCCGGATGTATTTCCGCGACAAGCTGTCGCTGCATGAGATAGCCAAGCGCACCGGGTTGGCGCGCAACACGATTCGCAAGTGGGTCAGAGCACCTGAGGCCAAGCCGCCGGTCTACCAACGCCGCGCGATCTTCAACAAACTCAGCCCTTTTCACGCCACGCTGGAGCAGGCGCTAAAAGCCGATTCGCTGCGGCCCAAGCAACAGCGGCGCAGTGCCAAGGCGCTGTTGGCGCAAATCAAAGCCGAAGGTTATGACGGTGGCTACAGCCAGCTCACCGCGTTTATCCGTGCCTGGCGAGGGGGACAGGGCAAGGCGTCGCAGGCCTTTGTGCCGCTGACCTTTGCTCTTGGCGAGGCGTTTCAGTTTGACTGGAGCGAGGAAGGCTTGCTGGTCGGCGGCATTTACCGGCGTATGCAGGTGGCACATCTGAAGCTGTGTGCCAGCCGTGCGTTCTGGCTTGTGGCGTATCCGAGCCAGGGCCATGAGATGTTATTTGACGCCCATACACGCTCGTTCGGCTCCTTGGGCGGCGTGCCGCGCCGGGGCATCTACGACAACATGAAGACCGCCGTCGACAGGGTCAATAAGGGCAAAGGCCGGGCGGTGAATGCGCGCTTTGCGGTGATGTGCGCGCATTACCTGTTCGATCCGGACTTCTGCAACGTCGCCGCTGGTTGGGAAAAGGGCATCGTTGAAAAGAACGTGCAAGACAGCCGCAGGCGTATCTGGCTAGACGCCCAGGACTGCCAGTTTCACTCCTTCGAGGAACTCAATGCCTGGCTGGGCCAGCGCTGCCGCGCGCTTTGGAACGAGCTGACGCACCCTCAATACAGCGGGCTGAGTGTGGCCGAAGTGCTGGAGTTGGAGCGCGCTGAACTGATGCCTGTGCCAGCGCCATTCGACGGTTACGTCGAGCGGCCTGCGCGGGTCTCCAGCACCTGCCTGGTCAGCGTCGGGCGCAACCGCTACTCGGTGCCGTGTGAGTACGCGGGTAAGTGGGTCAGCAGCCGTTTGTATCCGACCCGCATCGAGGTGGTGGCCGATGATGCGCTGATAGCCAGCCATGCGCGCTTGCTGGATCGCGACCAGGTCAGCTACGACTGGCAGCACTACATCCCGCTGATTGAGCGCAAGCCCGGCGCGCTGCGCAACGGAGCGCCCTTTGCTGATCTGCCGGTGCCGCTGCGTCA
This sequence comes from Pseudomonas sp. GW460-LB5, assembly GCF_059423245.1. Lineage (NCBI taxonomy): Bacteria > Pseudomonadati > Pseudomonadota > Gammaproteobacteria > Pseudomonadales > Pseudomonadaceae > Pseudomonas > Pseudomonas sp. GW460-LB5. The sequence goes on along the minus strand of NZ_JBWKXT010000103.1, from coordinate 11,176 downwards.
GCTTAAGCACGGCCTGGGGCGTCATGCCGGCGGTGACCGGATCATGGCGCAAGTCCTGGCTGCCGTACCGGTCGCCGGACTCGATGCCGTGCTGGTAGCCGTTGAGCTGGTACTGGAGAGCGGCAGCCTGAGCGCCGAACACATCCTCAATGTCGTGGCACGGCTGACAGCATCCGAACCACCACCCAGCGTCGAAACCCACTTGTCGCTCAAGGAAGCCCCCGTCGCTAACACGGCGCGCTACGACCGCCTGCGTGGCCAGGCCGAGGAGGTCGGTCATGCGTGATTTGATGGCGGAACTCAAGGAGCTGCGCCTGCACGGCATGGCCACGGCCTGGGCGGAGTTAACTGCACAGGGTGAGTCGAACACAGCCTCGTCCAAGTGGCTGCTCGAACACCTGCTGGAACAAGAGCACACAGATCGCGCCATGCGCTCGGTTAGCCACCAGATGAACATGGCCAAGCTGCCGATGCACCGCGATCTGGCCGGCTTCGACTTCAGCGCCTCCAGCGCCGACGCTCGCTTGATCAGCGAGCTGGCCAACCTGAGCTTTACCGACACCGCGCAGAACGTGGTGCTGATCGGTGGGCCAGGCACCGGTAAAACCCACCTAGCCACCGCGCTGGCCGTGTCCGGCATCACCCGGCACGGTAAGCGCGTGCGCTTCTACTCCACGGTCGATCTGGTCAATCTGCTGGAGCGCGAAAAACACGACGGCAAAGCCGGGCGGATCGCCCAGGCACTGCTGCGCATGGATCTGGTCATCCTCGACGAACTGGGTTATCTGCCGTTCAGCCAGGCTGGCGGTGCGTTGCTGTTTCACCTGCTGTCCAAGCTGTACGAACACACCAGCGTGGTGATCACCACCAACCTGAGCTTCGCCGAATGGTCGAGCGTGTTCGGCGACGCCAAGATGACCACCGCCCTGCTGGATCGGCTGACCCACCACTGCCACATCGTCGAAACCGGTAACGAGTCCTATCGCCTGCAACACAGTAGCTTGGCGGCCCAGGCCAAGATCAAATCACGGGAGCGAAAGCGTAAGGGCAGCCAGGAACCGGAGGACGATGAGCCGTTCTGATTTCATGGCGACGACGGCCTGCTACATGGCTGCGTGTGGCAGGTCTTAAACAACTGAACTGGGCTAGCGAAGGAGTGGGGGCAACAGCAGCTGCGCTGGTAGACTTATCCACAGTTGCTGGTAACAAAATCAGCAATCCGCCCTGGGTCAAATTTCAATCGGCAGGGTGGGTCAATTTTCCATCAGCGCCAACAATCTGTTTTTATTTTTGATTGGAATACCAATTGGAATGCCTTGAAGAAGCGCGGTTCACCGCTGCTCAAGAACCTTGATCAAGGTTGACTGACTTCCTCAGGGCGTGAAGCAGCGATCGAATATCCAAATATTAAGGGGTGATTCAGCTATCTCTGGAATCCGTCCAGTAGCGCTTGCTGCTGCTTTTTACTCTGCCCCAAAGCAGTGATTTCCAAGGCTGAGGTTTGCAAGCTACCAGCGAAGCTCTCTGTTAGATGGCGGATGCTCGCTACGCTGCCGTTAACCTCAGGTGTGACCGTACTTTGCTCCTCGGTAGCGCTTGCGATCTGGGCGTTCATATTCGAGATACAAATCACCCCGTCGCCAACCAGTCTTAGGGCATTCACCAGCTCCTCGAACAGTTCCCCAAGCTGCTCGGAGAGCTTTCGCGACAGCATCATAGTCCGCGCAGCGGTAGCAGTACCGCCGCAGTCCTCCGGCGCTGTTCGACCAGGCCAAGGGCAACTACCTGCAAACCCCCGTGATGCCCCCACAAATAATGCTATTTCTGGCTATTTAACGCAGGCAGGGCTCGGCAGAATACTGCCTGATGTTTAAAGGCTCAAGCGCATAGATAAGTCTATGGCTTTTATATTTTTAGTTATCGCGCCCATTGATATGTAGTCGACCCCAGTATCTGCGATAGCTACCAATGTACTTTCATTGATTCCGCCGCTGGCCTCAAGCCGGGCCTGTCCGTTGTTGAGTCGAACGCCTTCACGCATGTCATCCAGACTCAGTTCGTCGAACATGATTAAATCCGCTCCACCTCTCAGTGCTTCTTGCAGTTCGCCCAGGTTTTCGACTTCGATCTCTACCGGTCTACCTGGTGCAATGCGTTGTGCAGTATTGATAGCTTCGAGAATACCACCGCAAGCTGCAATATGATTTTCTTTGATGAGGAAGGCGTCGTAGAGACCAATGCGATGATTATGGCAACCACCGCAAGTGACGGCGTATTTTTGTGCGAGCCGAAGGCCAGGGATAGTCTTTCGAGTGTCGAGCAACTTTACGTGAGTATGCGAAACTTTATCAGCTAGCCGCCGGCATTGTGTCGCGACGCCCGATAAAAACTGTAAGTAGTTCAGCGCGGTTCGCTCACCGGTCAATAAAGAGCGGGCAGGGCCCTCTAAATGTAATACGGTTTGATTGGGTTCCGCGCGATCTCCATCCTTAACGTTCCACTTCAGGATGACAAGCGGATCCAGTTGGCGAAAGACGGCCTCCACCCACGACACACCACTGATGATGCAAGGTTCTCTAGTAATGATTTTTGCACTGGCCAAGCGAGCGGACGGTACAAGTTTCGCGGAGATGTCACCACTTCCGACATCCTCCAATAACGCCCTGTGTACGTTTTCATCGATCTCGGAACCCAAGCCCGTCAGTTCTATATTTTGCATTCCAGCCCACCTGAATCAATAAATAACGAAATATCAGCTCGCCATGCCCAAGCGCAGAATCCAGACGAGCATTGCACCTGAGCATGGCTATCAATCAAAAGTTATAGACATATCCAATGATGAGTCGGTTCTCATCGGCCCCATCTGTATAAGTGGAGCGATTGATTGCATTCCTCCATCGGAATGAAACATTTTTAAACGCACCACTTTGGACTACGTAAGTGATATCAGAACTTCTTTCCCATTCCTCACCGTCGGAACCTTCCGCCCTGAGCGCCTTTGCCTTCACTGTTTTAATATTCGCGGGATCGACGTTTTCTCCTTTCGCATAACGCAGATTCCATGTCAGGCCACGCAAGCCGAGGGTGGCAAAGTCATACGAATATCCGGCATACCAGACGTCTTCATTTGCAAGAGCGAAGTTGCTCACCAGCATTTCACCAAACAGATAGGTGTCCGTACCGTTTACATACGGGTATGCAGTCGCGCCGGATGCCGCTTGATAACCCACACTCAAGGTGTGTCCCATGGCCGAATAGCCCGCATTGCTACTGATCGTCCGATTATCCACTTTTCCCAGTAGTTTTTTGCCACTTTCTTGACCTTCAAAGTATCTGACTTCAGCAAACACGCGACCTATGGACAAGGGCTTGTTGAACTTTAAGCCGACGTAATCCCGCCGAAACAAGTTCTCCAGATCGCTGTACTGATACGCCACATTGAGGGAAGGAAGAAGTTGATAGTCAAATCCCGCATATGTGTAGTGGTCACTGGTGATGGCAGAAGAGTAGCCGCCTTGTTGAGAACTGGCAGACAGATCTTCAGAGTCGGTTGAGTCACGCTGCTTGACGGAGTCGACTTGACCAAGAGTCGCAGTCAACGACGTGATATCCTTTGATGATAGTTGCACGCCGTTAAACACTTGTGGCAAAAGTCGTGTATTGTTTGAGGCCAGTAAGGGAAGAACTGGATTCAAACCGCCAACTCTTAACTCACTCTGAGCGATTCTGGCCTTCGCCGTCAGTTCAAGCTTCGAGTAATCATCATAGGCACGCCGATCGCTACCGCGAGATAGAAGTCCTGTGCCCGATCGGTCGGGGCTGGAGTCAAGTTTGAGCCCCAACATGCCAAGCGCGTCCAATCCAAAACCAACAGGTCCGTCGGTAAAACCGGACTGGAGATTAACGATGAAGCCCTGAGCCCACTCCTCTCGCTTGGAATCAGTGGCCGTCGAGTCTCTGAAGTCGCGATTGAAGTAGAAATTTTTTAGTTCAAGATTGCCTTTGCTATCTTTCAAGATGTCCGCCGCCGCAAAAGATGGGGCGAAGGGTAATGTGATAAGCAGAGCAGGCATCAGCGTCTTACATGTTTGTTTATTCATTGTCACCCTTCCTTATTTTTATTATTCACAGGTGTTCGCCAGGCCTATTGACCTTTGGCAGCTAGCCAGCCCTCTTGGGAATTCCGCATGCACGTATGTTTTTACCTGGCCTTATATATACGTGCGTTTTCGAGCATGGCGATCGCCAACATACGCAGCGTGCAAAAAAGTTGTGGCCGCCATCTAACCGCACGATAGGAGCAGCCACAAAATTTATTACCATGCTAAGTACACGAAATGCCCTATAACGTTTGTTCGAGGGGTAAACCTTCGCCAGGACTTTCGTTAAATCTTGAAACTCTCCAACGAAGCTGGATGGAACAGCTCTTCAGGCTGAAGCAAGCGTGACGACAGGCCTTCGGCGTGGTGGCGTTCCAGGAAGCGACTGAGTACGTGGCGGTTAGCTTCGAAACCATAGGACCAGAAGTCTTCACCGAGCAACTGGCGCGCCGCTCTTAACTGATCCTCGATAAACGGTAACGTTACCTTGGTGGCGGAGGTGTCGCTCAATTTGTGCAGCGCTACGGACTTGGACTTCTCGAATGCTTTGGCAACGGCCCCGGGTAACCAAGGGTGCTGCTCGGCCAACGTGCGCCGGATCCCCAGCACGTGCATGATCGGGAATAGCTGAGTGCGGCGATACCAGTCCGAGGCCGCTCCCTGAGGATCACGATAGAGATAGCTGACCTTAGGATGGCCCTGGGTGAAACAGGAAGGTGCACGTGGACCGATCACGGCATCCAGCTCACCAGAGGCGAGCATGCCAGAAAGCGTTTCAGTCTCCGGTGCGTTCTCGACGATTACATCCGCCGGCAGCTTCAGAACAATTTTCTCCAGACGCCCGGTCTCTTCATACCCGCCACGGACCCAGGTGACGTCAGACGCTTTCAAACCATGGTCTTCTTCCAGGAACAGTCGAACCCATACGTTCGCTGTCAACTGGTACTCCGGCACACCGATACGTTTGCCCTTGAGGTCTGCCGCGGACTCGATTCCGCGATCATTGCGGATATAGATCGAGGTGTGTCGAAACGCGCGGGACGGGAAGACGGGGACAGCAATATAGGGACTGGTGCCAGCCGCGGTTTTAACGCTGTAGCTGCTCAACGATAACTCGCAGATGTCGTAGTCAGCATGGCGAAATGCGCGAAAGAAGATCTCTTCGGGATCTTGCAGCATAAAGATCGGGTCGACCCCATCGATCTGTACTTCGCCGTCCACCAATGGTCGGATACGATCGTAGTTGCCCACAGCAATAGATAAGTTCAACTTGTTCATGATGGGTTCTCGCAGGATTGAGTATCTTCAACATTCACACCCAGTGTGATGTCGCGTTGTTCTTCGCTGGATCGCAACATGGCGAGACAGATCTCCAACGTGTCACGAGCCCACTCGCCGTCATGCAACGGAGTGACCCCGTAGAACTGCGCTAGATACAGTTCGTCTATGACTTCGGAACGCGGCACCGTTGGCCGCTCAAGCATCATTCGATCACGACTATGCGGCCGGTAAATCATGACGGCATCCGCCATTGGCCTAAGGTCGCCACCTTCGCACGACACAATAATCGGGCCGAAATGCTGGAAGGCCGTCGCGTCGTCGGTAGGGGAGGGGCTGACGTAGCGTGTGCCGCCATAAGTGCCCTCAGCCTTGAGCCGCGCCTCCTCATCCGCCGTTTGCACCTGCTGCAATAACCGACGTGCGCCGCCGTAAGCTTCGGGGTTTTTGGGCTTGCCCATTTCTCCAACCCAGTCCATCCACTCGTCGGAGTCGAAGTGTCCGTAGCCGTTGTAGGTAATGGAGGCGAATGCCCCATTCTCGAACCATAAAGTGGCTGTGTAGGCGCCTTCAGTAGGCCGGGCGGGGTCCCAGTTACCCACTGCCGCGCGGACACGGGTCGCGCGACTGCCAGCCAGCAAACGGACCACGTCTACTTGGTGGGCGGCCTGGCTGAATACTGCTCCGCCGCCTTCAGCGGTCGAGAGTTCTTCCGGGCGGCGAGGACGCTGCAGGTAGTCGGTGTAGTTCAACGCTTGAATCATCTTGACCGCGCCGAACTCGCCACTACCAATCAGCTCCCGGGTACGCAGGTACGGGGTATCGAAGCTGTGGCAATGCCCAACGATCAACTTCACACCCGCCTCGGCGCAATCGGCGATCATCCGGTCGCACTCGTCCAACGACAACGCCATGGGTTTTTCGACCAGCACGTGCTTGCGGTTAGCCGCAGCTATACGGGTGTGTTCGGCGTGAAACTGATGTGGGCTGGCGATGTATAAGGCGTCGACATTGCTGTCGGCTGCCAGGTCTTCGATGGTCTCGTATGCAGGCGCATCGAAATCCCGTTCGAATTGCCTGCGAGCTTGTTCACGAGGGTCACAGGCGCCCACCAACTGGACGCGGCGATCGGCCAGGAAGGTAGGCAGCATGAGGGTGAATGCCCGGCCCAGACCGACCACCCCCAGACGTAGCCGAGCCGTGGATTCAGCATGGCTGGCCATCACGTATGAACCTCGTAATCAGGCTCTGCGACTATGTTGGCATCATCCAGGGCCCATACGTAACGAGCTTGATAATCACGCCAGTCGATATCCTTGGACACGATCGCCTGGAACGAGCAGATTCTGGAAGGGATCGCTTTCTCACCTGTGCCAATAGCGGATTCACCCGCCTGAAAGGCTGCCAAGGCATCCAGCATGACCCGGCGGAACTCCACCACCGCCAAGTCACTGGCGCCCAAGCGCTCATCGGAGCGATCGGCGATGGGCCCCATGGTCACCCACATGGCGATATCCTGATTGGGGAAACCCTTGATGCCCGTAAAGTTGCCGTTTTTCATGGCTTCACGGTCCTGGAAAAAACGGTTCCCGTCGTTGCGTAGCGGTCGGTAACTGTCGTCCAGATCGATGCCGACTTGCTGGCCGAGAAACTTTCGCCAGGTCTCTGTTTCCGGAGTGTTATCGGGATTTCCCCAGGCCATGAAATAGAAGGCAGTGTGGGTGTCGTCGATGGGTACGTTGATATTCGCGACGTTGTACAAATTATTCGGTGGGATCAGTGCGGTGGCCGGGGCTACGAACACCGTAGAGCGTACATACTCGCTGGTGGCGGCATTCTGGATAGGACGGCGCAGAGCGGCATAGCGGAAGCCATAGCTGGTACGCTCGACTTGCATGCGCGGCGCTTTGTCCGTGGACGGTCTTAGCCAGTTTTTCGAGGTTGCTTCTGCCCCCCCGACCCGGGCTGGAACGAAGTCGGATGAGTGCAGGCTTGAGCTGTGTGCCGAGTCGATGGCGCCTTCCAGGATCTGCGCCCAGTTGCAGGGAATGATTGCCTTGGCGATGCTCACTCGAACATGCTCATGGGGTGCCCAGGCCGGCGGCACAAATTCGGGAATTGCGTCCTGTGGCCCCATGTAGGCCCAGACGAAACCGCCCCACTCGCGGGTTTTGTAGGCCGTGTGCTTGACCTTCTGACACATGTTGCTGGCGGCAGGCTCGGAAACCATTTCCACCACATTACCGTCCACGTCCATCTTCCAGCCGTGATACAGGCAGCGTAATCCCGAGTTTTCATTGCGGCCGTAGATCAGTGACACGCGGCGATGCGGGCAATACTCGTCCATAACTCCCACGCGACCATCGGTGTCGCGAAACACGACCAGGTCCTCGCCGAACAGACGGGCCCTGACAGGCGTGCCGTCGGGCTCGCTGACTTCTTCGAGCAAACACACTGGCGTCCAGTGACGGCGCATCATCTGGCCCATCGGTGCGTCGCCTTCGACGCGGCAGAGCAACAGGTTCTCTTCTGGGGTCAACATGTAATATCTCCAGCGTTCAACTAATCGTTTGTAAAAAAGGTCTCGCCTAGAGGTCGAGTACCAGCACGTCATTTCTGGCTCGGGAAACGCAAATCATGATCTGATCGTGCTGTTCGTCCTCACGCAGCACCATGTCGCGATGCTCGACGTCACCTTCGATCAGACGGGTACGGCAAGAGCCGCAGGTGCCGCTCTCACAAGAACTTGGCGCCCGGATACCGTTGTCACGCAGAACCTCCAGAATCGAGCGGTCGACGGGAATTTCGAGGTCGATTCCGCTCCGGCCAAGGGTCACCGAAAAAGGCCGGTTTTCGGCGAAGCGACTCTGGTCGACGCCGAAGCTTTCAAAATGTATGGAGCCGGGTGGCCAGTGCCCCGTCATGTCCAGCACGCTGTCCATCAATGGCCGGGGGCCACAGCAGTACACATGTGTACCGCTGCTCGGTTTGTCGAAAACAGGCCAGAAATCGTAAGCGTCTGCCCGATTGCCGAAGTCGTGGTGAATGACTACCGTGTTGGCAAATTCGGCCCCCAGCAGCTCATCCCTGAAGGCGGTGAGTTCCGGATTACGGGTGCAGTAGTAAAGTTTGAAGGGGAGGTCGGTGCTGGCCTTCAGGTGACGCATCATCGACAGGATCGGGGTAATACCGATGCCTCCGGCGACGAAGATGAACTGTCGGGCATTCTCGATCAGTTCGAACTCATTTTGCGGAGTTGCCACCGGTAGCAAGTCGCCTGCCTCGATATCATCGGCCATGCTCACCGAACCGCCTCGTCCGTTGGCGTCACGCTTGACAGCAATGACATAACGCTCACGCTCTTGCGGGTCGTTGCTCAATGAGTAATTGCGGATACTTCCGTTGGGCACCCTTACCCTGAGGTGCGCTCCGGCCGTAAAGGCGGGCAGAAGCATCCCCTGCGGGTGGGCCAATTCGAAGCGGAAAATGCCTTGGGCAATTTCGGTTTTGGCGATCACCTTGAGGCCAGTGAACCCATCATCGAGCTGTTCGGAACTACTCATCGCTGTTTCCTCATTACATCCGGTCGCGGGCTGAACACGCCCGCGCACCGAGAGTTGCATAGATATCTAACATTTTTTGGGCGTGATTCGGCCAATCAGACTGCTCGATCCTATTCGTCGGTAAGTGGCTTTTCGCTCAAGGCGTTAGCTGGCACCGCAATCAGAACCGCCATACCACCCGCCAGGACCAGGGCCCCGATTATCGTCAGTCCGATTGCGAGGCTGCCGGTGACTGTGTTGATCCAGCCCAGTCCGATGGGCGCACAGAACGCTCCGATCTGACCAAGAGAACTGATCGCCGAAATCCCCCCTGCGGCGGACTCATCATTAAGATAAGCAGGAGGAATCGACCAGATGATCGCTGCGGCACCGAAGTACGACACTGCAATCATTGCCAGGCAAGTAATTGAAATAATGGCCGAGTCCACAACGTGAGGCAGCAGGCAGGCGCCCAAGGCACCGAAGGCGATACTGAAAAAGAAGTGCTTGCGACGCTCCAGACGAATGTCGGAGCTGCGCGCAATGAGAATCATGGCGATCGCCCCCACGATGTATGGCACGGTGGAAAGCAATCCGACATGCAATACATCCTGGATGCCGGTGTTGCGGATGATGGTAGGCGTCCAGTAATTGAGGATCGTGCCACAGAGCGGCACGGTGGCCCAACCAGCAGCAAGGACGTATACGCGCGGATCCTTGAGCGCAGCCAGCACAGCATGACGCTTATCGGTAACGGGCTTCTTGCCTGCGCGGTCAGCGGCCAGCGCGTCGAGAATAATGGATTTTTCCTCGTCGTCGAGCCACTTGGCCTGCTCGGGTTTGTCCACCAGATAGAAATAGGCCATCACACCCATTACGGCAGCGGGAAGACCTTCCAGGATGAACATCCACTGCCAGTTTTTCATTCCCATGACGTCGACGAAATGCGTGAGTATCCAACCGGACAGGGGACCGCCGATGATTCCCGCCGCGGCGATGGCCAACAAGAAGCGCGAGGTGATGCGAGCACGCCTGGCACCTGGATACCAATAGGTCAGATAAAGAATGATTCCAGGCCAGAAGCCAGCTTCGGCAGCGCCCAACAGGGCGCGGGCAATGTAGAACTCAGTGGGCGTTGTCATGAACGCCATGGACGCTGAGATCAAGCCCCACAGCACCATGATCCGGGTGATCGTCAACCGGGCACCAATCTTTTGCAGGTAAAGCGTACTGGGTATTTCCAATGCGATGTAGCCGATGAAAAACAAGCTTACGCCGAGTCCGTAGGCAGCATCGCTCATGCCTAAATCGTGCTTCAGGTAAACCTGCGCGAAGCTGATGTTCACGCGATCCAGATAATTGAGAACCCAGGCCACGAAGATGAAGGTCATCAAACGTAGTGTGACTTTTCTATAGACCTTCTCGATGCGCTCATGGCTGCGCTGGAGAAGATGGGGCACGGCATCTGTAGCTGCTGTTGTTGTCATTGTGCACGCCTCGGACTTTGTGTAGCACGACCAAAGCCATGGGGGGGCTTGGTGTGCTTTTTTATTAGGTCTCTAAGAGAATATGGCGAATTTTCTTCTCTCGCAATCAAAAAAAGAACGATCTCTAAGTATTTTTTGATCTAGCGCATGTGTTGAGGCAACGCGTTATGCTTAGTATCGCTTACGCAGGTGATGAGATCGGACCTTGATATGACTGCACGAAAGCCTTTAGGCCACAAACAACCTGAAACCCAGGAAATACTCAGGCATTGGCACGATGTTGTACCTGATGACCGTCTGGCCCACCTGGTCAAGGATGCAACTCGCGCGCTGGTCAGAGCACTGCAGATGCGGTTGACCGAACACGACGTATCCTTTGGTCATTGGGCGTTCTTGCGGATCCTCTGGGAGACAGACGGATTGACCCAAAAACAACTCAGCACTCAGGCTGGACTGATGGAACCTACGACTTTCGCTGCGGTGAAGGCGATGGAAAAACTGGGCTACGTCGTCCGGCAGCAGATGCCGGATAACAAGAAAAATGTTCACGTCTTCCTCACCGATGAAGGACGGCGACTGAAGGATGTGTTGATTCCTCTGGCGCTGGAAGTCAACGAGGTGAGTGTGGCCGGGCTCGAGGAGCAAGACGTCGAAACAGCACGACACGTTCTATTGACGGTGATAGAGAATCTCGCAAACGCAGAAGCGAATTCCATCAATCCTTCCCATCGGGTGCCGTCAACGCGGGAGGTTGGGCGCATGATCAACG
>NZ_JBWKXT010000102.1:4931-12755 GCF_059423245.1 Pseudomonas sp. GW460-LB5 | reverse complement strand
CTGGCCGGCATGAAAGACTCCAAAGTGATCGTTGCGATCAACAAGGACGAAGAAGCGCCGATCTTCCAGGTGGCCGACTACGGCCTGGTCGCTGACCTGTTCGAAGCGGTGCCAGAGCTGGAAAAGCTGGCCTGACCCGCCTGCCTGGTTTTTGAAGAAACCCGGCCCTCTTACAAAGGGTCGGCTTGCAAATGCTTCTTCAAAAAAGCCCGGGTACGATCCTGCACCGGGTTCCTCAGAATGTCCCCAGGAGCCCCCTGTTCCACAACAACCCCACCATCCATGAATACGATCTGGTCTGCAACCTCGCCGGCAAAGCGCATCTCATGCGTGACGATCAACATGGTCATGTGCTCGGCCGCCAGTTGCTTCATTACCAGGTTCACCTCTTCCACAAGCTCCGGGTCCAGGGCTGAGGTCGCTTCATCGAACAACATCACCTTGGGTTGCATGGCCAACGCCCGGGCAATGGCAACGCGCTGCTTCTGCCCACCGGACAAGCGCGACGGATATTCGTCAATCTTGTTTTCCAGCCCGACCTTTTGCAGGTACTCTAGGGCCAGCGCTCTGGCCGCACTTTTCGAGTAGCCTTTGAGCTTCACAGGCCCTATCGCGACGTTTTCACAGACGGTGAGGTGCGGGAACAGATTGAAGTGTTGAAACACCATGCCCATTTGCTGGCGCACCCGATTGATGTGCTGCTCGAAGGCGCGGCCTTTCAAGGGGCGGTTGACCTGATCACCATCCAGCCAGATTTCACCGTCATTGAGCACTTCGAGATGGTTGATCGACCGCAGCAAGGTGCTTTTGCCAGAGCCACTCGGGCCGATGATAGCGAAGATCTGCCCACGCGAGACCGACAGGTCGATGCCCTTGAGCACCTCAAGTGTGCCGTAGGCTTTGCGAGCGCCCTTCACTTCTACCATAGCGTTGTTGTTCATCGTGACATCTCGACCTTGGCTTCAATAAGATGCAACCCCGCCTCGAGTACCAGATTGGCCACGTAGTAGATCACTGCGACGGCTATATAGAACTCAAAGGGGCTATACGTTTCGCTGACAGCCAATTGGGCGCTGTAGACGAGTTCGGCAATACCGATGATCGACACCAGTGAAGTGTCCTTCAGCAACACAATGAGGTTGTTCCCCAGTGGCGCAATGGTTTTTCTGAGCGCCTGCGGAACAATGATGTAGCGCTGGGTCATGGCTTTGCTAAGGCCAATCGAGCGCGCGCCCTCTATCTGGCCTGGGTCGACCGCCTCGATCCCGGACTTGATCACCTCAGCGTTGTACACCGCAAAATGCAGGCTTAGCCCGATTATCCCCGCAGCCAGCGCCGGAATATCGATACCCACCTGAACCAGCCCGTAATAGATCAGATACAGTTGCAGCAACAATGGCGTGCCCATCAACAGCCAGGTCACGAAGCGCACAGGCAGTGCCATGGCTTTCGGCGCATACAGGTCGATCAAGGCGAATAACACACCCACCATCAGGCTGATGACGCTGGAACAGAGAAACATGACAACCGTCCACCACAGACCGGTTGCCAGCATTTCATAGTAAGGCGTGATGACACTCAGGTTGAACCCTTCCACTGGCACTCCTCACTGGGTTGCGTAGCGCCGGTCCAGCACTTCCACCAGGTACTTGACCGCGTAGACCATGACGATATAAAGCAGCGCCGACACCATGAATATCTCGAACGGTCTGTAGGTTGAACTGATGAAGCGCTGCGCGGTGTAAGTCAGTTCGACCACCGAAATGGCCGACACCAGGGCAGAACCCTTGATCAGGCCGATAGCATTTACGCCAAGTGGCCTGATCATCAGCTTCATTGCCTGGGGAATGATGATGAACAACAGCGTCTGGCTGCGGCTGAAGCCAATCGACCGTGCGCCCTCCTCCTGGCCTGGGTCGACATTATCGATAGCCCCTCGAATGGACTCCGACATATACGCCGCTATATTCATGCCTAAACCGATCACCGCAGCAGCAAACGGCTCAAGCTCAATACCTATTTGTGGCCCACCAAAATAGATAATGAACAACTGCACCAGGCAGGGTGTACCGCGAAATACGCTGACGTAAATCTTGGCTGCCCACCGCAAGATAATAAATGGCGATAACCGGCACGCCACCAGCACGCAGGCAAGGAGTAAACCCAGTAAGAGTGATAGCAACGAAATCTGCACAGTTACCCAGGCGGCGTCCAGGAAGAACGGGTAGGTGCGATGGATCAATGACAGGTCCATAAAAACCACTCACAAAATTCAGCCAACCCGGCCCAACCTTTCGGTCAGGCCACTCCAGGTGTGCATCAGCGAATATCGCTACCCACCCATTTCATGGAGATTTCTTTATAGGTGCCATCGGCCAGAATCTCGTCCAGCGCCTTCTGCAACTGGGCCTTGAGTTCAGGGTTGTTTCTGCGAATGGCAATGCCCAGGCCTTCACGGCCACCCTGCTCGTCCGGCAGGCTGATGATGCGCACCTTCTGCCCGGTCTCTTTTACCGCAACCATGACCGGAATGCTGTCCATCACTACCGCGTCGATACGACCGGCTTCCAGGTCCACCAGCATTTCCGGTAAGCCTTTATAGGTGCGCACTTTAAGATTGCCGCGATTACGCGCCCATTTGTCATGCGAGTCGCCCAACGTAACGCCAACGGTGACATCCTTCAGGTCATCAAGCCCCTTGATCGAAGAGTCTTCCTTGACGCCGATGGTACGGCCTGCATGGTAATAAGGGCCCACGAAGTCGACGGCTTTCAGCCGCTCGGGGGTAATGGTCATCGAGGCAATGACAGCGTCATACTTCTTGGCCAGCAGCCCGGCGATAATGCCGTCAAACGGTGTGGTAATAATTTTTATGTTCACGCCCAAACGCTGAGCGAGTGCTTCACCCATAGAGGCATCGAAACCGACAATTTCATTTTTTTCATTGGCAAAGCTGAAGGGAGCGTATTGGCCGCTCATTGCCACGCGCAGTACTTTTGATGCTTGAACGGCCTGCAAGTCATCGGCGTGCGCCAAGCCGTGAGAGAACAACCCAGCCGCCGCAACAGCGGTGGAAGCCAGTAGCATCCTGGTTTTTCTTGCCAGCATCGAGGCACTCCTTGGAAGTTTCTATTTCTTATTGTCTTGGGTTCTGAGGCCCCAACCTTCACTGAGAGCTTTGCACACTGATCCCTTGAAATCACCCTGCAATGTGCGCGTTCGACTGGCACATTGCCGGAATCGACCGACACAATGCCGGCACTACTTCGGGCCTTGAAAAACTGGAGTAGTGTCTGCCGATGCACTAAAAACAAGCAAGTATTCGGCTGGTTTACCTACTGTACTTTGGGCGGCCAGTCACTTATCGGTGATCAGGCGGGAGTGTCAGCATTGCGCGAATTAGACGTCAAAGATCGAGAAATCCTCGACATACTCTCCAAGGAAGCGCGTGTGGCACTCAAAGCGCTGGCTGCAAGAGTTGGCCTGTCAAGAAGTGCCACCAGCGAGCGGGTTTTGCAACTGGAACGCAGTGGGGTCATTCGCGGATATCGCGCCGACATCGGTGAAATCGATGCCCATGTCATACGGGCAATCATCCTGGTAGCGCTGAAACGTACACCGGCACTTGGGTTGTTGGACCTTCTGGCACAGAACGCCCAGGTGAAACGGGTTTCATCGGTCAGCGGGCAGCTCGACTTGATAGTGGAGGTCGAAGCACGGACGATTGATGATTTGAACCGTGTGCGGGACGCCGTGGCATGCCACGACTCTGTAGATGACATTACTACGGCAGTAGTGTTGCGGCGTGACATAGACCGGCAGAAGGCGTGATGCAGGCGCGGCCTTGTGTCGCGCCTGCAAAGACCGCGTAGTCTGCAAAAGCTACTTCAGTGCTGCGGTAAAGCTGTCTTTCAGCACGTCGAGGAGGAAGTCGGCATTGGCCCGGCTGAAAATCATCGATGGCCGCATTTTCAGCACGTTGTCATGCGGGCCTTCAGTGCCGATCAATACGCCGCGTTCCCTGGCGCCATCAGCCACTTTCCGGGCCAGGGACGTGGCCGGCGCCTTCGACTTGCGGTCGGTGACCAGGACGATGCCGAGAAAAAGCCCAAGCCCGCGCACATCACCAATCACATCGAATTGCTGCTGAAGCTTGCGGAACCCATCGAGCAGGTAGTTACCAACACTCAAGGCATTTTCTTTCAACTGGTCGCGCTCGATTGCATTGAGCACCGCCAGGCCTACCGCGCACGACACAGGGTTGCCGGCGAAGGTATTGAAATACTCCATCCCATTATTGAAGGCATCGGCAACCTCACGCGTGGTGACAACCGCCGACATCGGGTGGCCGTTACCAATCGGTTTGCCCATGGTGACGGCATCCGGCACCACGCCCTGGGTCTCGAATGCCCACCAGTGGCTACCGACGCGGCCGAACCCGACCTGTACCTCATCGGCCAGGCAAAGCCCACCCTCGGCGCGAACCATGGCGTAGACCTCCTTGAGGTAGTTGTCAGGCAGGAACACCTGCCCCGCCACGCTGGGGATCGACTCGGCAAGGAAGAAGCCTGGGCCCTTGCCTGCCTTGCGTATGGCATCCAGCTGCTCTGCGACCGACTCGGCAAAACGCTTGCCATGCTCTTCCACTGGCCAGTGCCCGGGCGCGTAGTAGCTGTCCGGGACCATCGCCTCGTGAACATGTGCCGCCCTGCCCTTGCCGGCCTTGCGCTTGTACTTGTAAGGGCTAAGGTCGATGAGTTCTTGCGTGGTGCCGTGGTAAGCCCAGTCCAGCACGATCGCCTGGTCACTGCCTGTGTAGTTGCGCGCCATGCGCAGCATCAGGCTGTTGGCTTCACTCCCCGAACAACCAAAGGACGCTACGCAAAGACCCTCTGGCAGGGTACCGGTCAGGCGTTCGGCGTACTCGACGATGTTGTCGTGCAGGTAACGGGTGTTGGTGTTGAGTAGCGCAGCCTGGCGGGTCAAGGCCTCGACCACGTCGGGATGGCTATGGCCCAGGTGGCACACGTTGTTGAAGCAGTCCAGGTAGGCGCGCCCGAAGTTGTCGATCAGCCATACGCCATCACCACGCACGAACTTGATCGGGTCGGTGTACGAAATTGACAGGTTAGGTAGCAGCAGATCCTTGCGCTTGGCAATAATCTGGGCCTTGGTCATCCCTTGCTGGGTGTAGGTCTCTGGCGGGATACCCGCCAAGGCCGAGGCATCGGGGAACAGGTCGGCCCATACCTCCTGGTACTCGGGCTCACCCACGCCAATGACCTCGCTCGCACTCAGCTGGGTATCGGTGGTCATCTGCAGGTGCAGGTGGGGAATCCAGCCGCCGTTTTCATGATCGGTGCCCATGTAACCGACCAAGTCGCCGGCTTCGAGCTTGTCACCGGCTTTCAAGCGGCTGAGCGCTTCATGGGCCATGTGCCCCCACAGGGTCAGAAATGGCGGGCAACCGGGTGGCGTGTGCTCGATCATCACCAGGCCACCATACCCCAGCGGGTCTGGTTCAACCTCCACACTTCTGACAGTGCCAGCGACCGGTGCGTACAACGGCGTACCCGCTGGCATCACCAGGTCGACACCGACATGCAGTGTGCGGCGCTGCCCTTTGATGAAACGGGACTCGAACGCGCTGTCAGTGTAGATGGTGCGCAACTCCCCCCATGGCCCGATGGCCAATGGCACCTGGTGAGCAGCAGAAAACGCTTCCCACCAACGGGTTGCATCTGCAGGGCGCTGCTCAGCCGAGGCGATGGTCATCTCGTGGGTGGCGTCACCAAACGGTGCAATCACCTTGTTGAGGATGGCGGCGGACGGGCGCACCAGGTCGGCGAAGGATTTGTGGTTGTCCGCAATCCAGCGGCGGACATCACCCGCGCCTTCGATGGCATCGAAACCACAGGCCTTGCGCAGTATGCCGGTGGCCAGCCGTGGGTTCATCGAGTCGAGTTGTTCCAGCAGGCGCCAGGCAGGCGCTTCACTGATCGCCAGGTAGGGGTTGTGCTCTGTCTGATCCTGCCGGGAAGCGGAGAACGTGACGCTGACGACCAGGCGCATGGCGATCAGGTTGAACAACACATCAAGCTCTTGCGCCTGCAACGGGTATGTCTCGTGGAAACCGGCGGCCAGCGCAGCAGCAGCGCCGATCGGGTCGTCCATGTCCAGAATGGCGTACGCGCTGGCAATCGCGACCTCGGCAATCAGCACGGTATGCACGGCATCGCCAAAGTCGATGAAGCCCGTCACGGTACTGGTGGTTTCGGCATCGACCAGGATGTTCCAGTCGTTGGCGTCGTTGTGAATCACCTGCGCCCGGAGGGACGCCAGCTTGGGCTGTACGGTCTGTTCAAACCGGGTGATGAAGCGCTCGACAATGGCCCGGCGTTCAGGGCTCTTGATGAAGTGCAGGCGCGACCGGGAGCGCGCAGCATGGCGCAGATCCCAGTCAAGGTCGCGGACGGCACCCGGGTGCATGAAGCCCTGCAGTGCGCGGTCGAGTTCACCGAGTGCCCGACCGAAGTTTTTCATCAGGGCGAATGAGCGCCTGGCCTCGGCAAGTGGCGTACCGGCTAACCAGCTGACCAGGCGTACCGCGTGCGTTTCACCTGTGGCACTGGTCACCGATGGCAGGTAGTCGCCAGCCATGCTGGCCCGCAAGTGAGGCACGCGCAAATGCGCGCCGTGCACGGCCAGGTGATCAAGCAGCGCGGTTTGGAACTCGCTTTCCACCCTGGGTTCGCTGGCATTGACGATTTTCAGTATCCAGCCTGCATCCAGGCCAGTCTCCAGCCGGTAATTACGATCACGCTCCCCATCCAGGGGCGTGGCAGTGCCAGAGACATTGAAGAAATCTTTTGCAAGGCCCTCGGCTTCGCTTGCCGAAAACCGAGGTGCCGGGTGGGAAAGGTCTGTCATGTCATCACGTTCCGAGCGAGCAAATTGTTTTTCAATAGCTTGTCATGCACCACCGAAACCGACACCCTGCATACCGTCGGGATCAACAGGCATTATGCCGGTTCCGACCGGCATAATGACGGCAAGCTAATCAGGTGGTGCAATGCGTGAGCTGGACGCAAAAGATCGTGAGATTCTTGAAGTACTTTCGAAGGACGCGCGCATTGCGCTGAAGGCATTAGCCGGCCGCATAGGCCTTTCCAGAAGCGCCACGACCGAGCGCGTCGCCAACCTTGAACGCAGCGGGGTCATTCGCGGTTATCGGGCGGATATCGGCGAAATAGATGCCAATGTGATACGCGCGATCTTGCTGGTGACATTGCAGCGCACGCCTGCCATGGGGCTGCTCGACCAGTTGGCCACGGACGCACGCGTGCGGCGGGTTTCCTCGGTGAGCGGCCAGCTTGACCTGGTGGTTGAAGTGGAGACCCGGACGATCGACGACCTCAACCAGGTACGCGACAACGTGGCACGGCACGAATCCGTGGATGACATTACCACGTCGGTGGTCCTGCGCCGTGATATCGACCGGCAGGGTGCCTGACGACCTGCAGGATGGCACGGGCTTCGCCCGTGTTCGCGGGGCAAGCCCGCTCCCACAGTGACCACGCTCGCTTTCAGCCTTTGTGCGAGACAGTGGCTCTGCACGGGTATTCAGATTGGCCGCCAGCGCAGTTTATACCTGCCTAGCGAGTCAACCTGGCCCTGCTGTCTGACTCAAAATCCAGAAGCCTGCGCGGTCACTGTGGGAGCGGCTTTAGCCGCGAAGAATCTTGCACGGTGGATGGCACGGGCTTCGCCCGTGTTCGCGGGGCAAGCCCGCTCCCACAGTGACCGCGCTCGCTTTCAGCCTTT
>NZ_JBWKXT010000102.1:0-4834 GCF_059423245.1 Pseudomonas sp. GW460-LB5 | reverse complement strand
TTTGTGCGAGACAGTGGCTCTGCACAGGGTATGCAGATTGGCCGCCAGCGCAGTTTATACATGCCTAGCGAGTCAACTTGGCCCTGCTGTCTTACTCAAAATCCAGAAGCCTGCGCGGTCACTGTGGGAGCGGGCTTGCCCCGCGAACACCGGCCAAGCCGGTGCCATCCACGCCTAGAGAATCAAGCTTCGCGTATAGGCCGCTCCTGGCGTTCCTGCCGCTCCTTGGCCTCGATGCTCAGTGTCGCGGTCGGCCGCAGCAGCAAGCGCTTGAGGTCGATGGGCTCGCCGGGGTCCTTGCACCACCCGTACTCACCCCGTGCAATGCGCTCCAGGGCTTCGTCAATCTTGTCCAGCAGCTTCTTTTCCCGCTCAAGCAGGCGCAGCTGCCGTTGCCGCTGCTCTTCCTCTGCGCAGTCCTTGACCCACAACACTTTGCACGGCAACCCATTCATGCGTTGTATTGAGGAAACCGGGCTGTAACAGCCAGAACATGTTGCTGGCACAACTCACATGTGTGCAAGCACGCCCTGTATCTCGCCAACTACCTGCCGCGTCGCCTCGTCGATCGTCCCCTCATTACGGCACAACACCCAGCCGTACTCTGCAACGGCACGCTCGAACGCCTCGGTACAGGCCACCTGCTCATCAAGGTTGTAGATCACCGTACTGCCAAGCCCACGCGTACGCGCTGCGGCTCGTGCCCATGAGGTTTCAGCGGCTGTGACAACCCCGACATGCAAATCGGGCACTTGCACGTTTCGCTCAAGGTTCAGGCGCAAGATCTGGTCAAAAGGCACCGTGCGACGAAAAGCAGCATCAGAGGGATACCAGCGATCAATCAGGATGATGCTGTCAGCTGGCTGCCTGGGCAGCACATGCCGGGAAATCCAGGCGCGGCTCTCTGCAAAGCGCTCGCACACCTTGAACTCCAGGTCCGGGCATGGGCTTCTGGCAAGCTGGTTGACCAGGACCATGGTCTCGCCCCGGTAAGGGTCGTTGTTTCTTTCGCAAAGGCGGATCACCTTATTCCCGTCCAGGCGCAAGGCTTGAGTGACGGCCTCCAGCAGCGTGGTCTTGCCGGTACCCTTGGGCCCATCGATAGCAACAAACAGCGGGCGGTTCATCGTTCAATACCCGTTGGCTCAAGCGCGGAATGAAAGCATTGATCGTGGCTTGTCTTCAAGCGATTCGCTTGCTGCGTTAACCCTGAGCTTTCCAACCCACTTGCTCAAGGGCCTTCAGCAACCGCGAACCCTCCAGGCCTGGCACTTCTCGCCCGTCCTCTGTTTGCAGGGTCCTGCCTGCCAGGATCGCGTTGACAATGGCCTCTTCTACCGCATCGGCCGCTGCCGCGAACAGCGGCGAAATATTGGCAAAGCACGGTTGATGGCGCGCCGGGCCTTCGCGGGGCTCGATGACACTGACACCGGTGCGTACAGGCTTGCCGTTATGGTGCTTGCTCAGGGTGGCGTGGCCAACCCGTACACCCGGCACATCGGTAATGGCGTTGTGGGGGCCAGGCCGACCAAGGCCCAGCGTGATACCGAAATCGCGTGCTCGCATCTTGTCTCTCGCTCAAAGCTTCTGGAAAGCCGGGCTCAACTTGCCATACGTGCCGTACAGCAACACGGAAGTAATCAGAATGCCAAGAATGATGAAAATGTCCCGGGCTGAAGCCGTACTTAACAGGGTCGTCAACAGGTACCCGGCCCCGTCACCGCAGCCAGGGCCGGCAGTGGCCACAGCGGCATCCGGTAAGGGTGCTCACGGTCGCGGCGCAGCACGCGGCTGAACAGCGCGCACATCCCGACCACCAGGTACACGCACAGGATCAGCAGTACGGTGAAATCTCGCCAGAAACCATAAAGGTGAACCGGCGTCATCTGTACGCGAAGCTGAACATATCGTCTCACCCCGAGCTGTTTTCGATGTTCATACGAGAATTGGGTTTCACAGATGAACGGGCACATACCCCGTCAACCTGAAAAGGCAGCCACTCGGCAATGCCCAAGGCGGACAATGCCTGCTAGGCTGACGGTGGCGGCCCTTTTGGCAGCCTACTCTTTACCCTTAGGCACGGGCCAAATGACCTCCGATCCGCAAGTAAACCTGACCAACTGCGACCGCGAACCGATCCAGATCCCTGGCAGCATCCAGCCCCACGGCTGCCTGCTGGCCTGCGATGCATCCGCGACCGTGGTCCTGCGCCATTCGCTCAATGCCCCGCATTTGCTGGGCCTGGCAGGCGATATCAACGGGCAGAAGCTGCACACAGTCTTAGGGGACGAGGTAGCCCACACCTTGCGTAACGCGTTGGCCCGTACCCGCGAAGCCTCGCGCCCTGCACTCAGCTTTGGCGTGATGCTGCCCAACGGCCAGGCCTTCGATATCGCCGCCCACCTGTTCAAGGGTTCGGCCATCCTGGAGTTCGAACCGGCGGGCGCCAGCATCGCCGAGCCCATCGAACTGGCCCGCACCCTGATTACCCAGCTGCGCGAAACCGCCCAGACCACCAAATTGATCCGCGACGCTGCCCGCTTTGTCCGCGCGGTGCTGGGCTACGACCGTGTAATGATCTACCAGCTCGGTGCAGACGGGGCTGGCCAAGTGGTAGCGGAAGCCAAGCGCGGCGACCTCGAAAGCTTCATGGGCCAGTATTTCCCCGCCACCGACATCCCGCAGCAGGCCCGAGCGCTTTACCTGCGCAACCCCATCCGGGTGATCTCCGATGCCCAGTTCAAACGGGTCGCCATCGAGCCTGTCCTTGACCCGTCAGGCGAACCGCTAGACCTGTCCTACGCGCACCTGCGCAGCGTGTCGCCGGTCCATTGCGAGTACCTGTGCAACATGGGCGTGGGCGCCTCCATGTCGATATCGGTGATCGTCAACGGCGAGCTGTGGGGGATGATCGCCTGCCACCACTACACGCCACGTACACTGACCATGGGGCAGCGGGTGGCCGCCGAAATGTTCGGCGAGTTCTTCGCGTTGCATCTCGAGACCCTGCGCAGCCGGCAAAAACTCGAAGCCGCCGTGCGGGTTCACAACGCACTGGACGACATCGTGCGCGATGCCACCCTGTCAGTGGACCTCGATGGGTTCTTCCACTCACGCCTGCCGCAACTCATGTCGCTGATCCCCTGCGATGGCGTCGGCATATCGCTGCAAGGCCGCTGGGTATCATCCGGGCTGGTATTGCCGAAGGCTGCCGTGCCCGAACTGTTGAACCTGGCAGGCAGGGTCACCGATGGCCGGACCTGGGCGTCCAACCGCCTGTCGATGGTGCATCCCTCTGCCCAGGCTTACTTCACCGACGTCTCTGGCGTTTTGATCATCCCGATATCGCAACAGCCGAGGGACTACCTGATCTTCTTCCGCAAGGAGGTCATCGAGACACTCGCCTGGGCGGGGGACCCTAACAAGACCTACGACAGCGGGGCGCTGGGGGATCGTCTGACACCGCGCAAAAGCTTCGCCGTCTGGAAAGAAACCGTTCACCAGCATTCGCTGCCCTGGACCGAGCAGGATCGCCAGTTTGGTGATGCCATCCGCACCGCCATCGTCGAAGTGGTGCTGCACAACAACGAGCTGCTCGCCGGCGAGCGATCGAAGGCAGAAGTGCGCCAGCGCATCCTCAATGAAGAGCTCAACCACAGGGTCAAGAACATCCTGTCGCTGATCGGGGCATTGGTTGCCCATCCGACCGCTGAGGGGCAGACACTCCAGGACTATGTGACGACATTGAAAGGTCGTATACAGGCATTGTCACTGGCCCATGATCAAGTGGTGCGGGGTGATGGTGGCGGTCGCCTGGAGAGGCTGCTGGAGGCCGAGCTTTCGCCCTATCGCACGGCTGCCGGCATGATCGAGCTGCAGGGCCCTAACGTCATCCTCGATGCGCGCGCCTACTCGGTAATGGCCCTGGTGCTGCACGAACTGGCTACCAATGCGGCCAAGTACGGCGCGCTATCGCGGGCCGGCGGCAGGCTTTCGGTAAGCTGGGCACTCGACGCCGCGAACGCCTGCGCCATCAGCTGGCGTGAAAGTGGCGGGCCAACGGTACGCCCGCCCAGCCGCAGTGGCTTCGGCTCGGTACTGATCGACCGCAGCATCCCGTTCGACCTGGGCGGCACCAGCACAGTGGAGTATTACCCCGAAGGCCTGCAGGGCTTTTTCAGTATCCCGGCCAAGCACCTTACCATTGCCGAAACCTTCGAACCCGTCATCCCGGCCTCGGCCATGGCCCGCGTGCGCGATACCTTTGCAGCGCGGGAGGACTTGTGCGTGATGATCCTCGAAGACCAACTGGTGATTGCAGTGGGCTTGGAGCAGATTCTCACCGATGCTCAAATCAAGCACGTGATCACCGCTAATTCCGAAGCTGAGGCAATGCAACTGCTCGCCGGTTGCACACCGGATGTGGCCATACTGGATGTCAACCTGGGTACCGGCACATCCATTTCCGTGGCCGATGAACTGTTACGCCGTCAGGTTCCCTTCCTCTTTGCCACCGGCTATGGCGACGGTATCAGCATTCCCGAGCACTTGAAGGCTGCCCCCGTAGCGCGCAAGCCTTACGACGCCAACAGCATCCTGGCCAGCCTGCAGGGCCTGTTGGATCGTTGACGGAAGCGACGGAGATTGCGTGGCCTGCGAGGCCTGGGATAACACCGGCCTTGCCGGTGCGCGGCTGAAACCGCTCTTGCAGGAGGGCAGCGCCAGCCTTGAAGCTGGCGCCGTACCTTAGGGCTTATACCGCCAGCGCACGCTCACGCAGCTCGCTGTTGAGGATGCGGTCGTTCTCGCTGTAATCGACCGGGCAGTCGATCAC
>NZ_JBWKXT010000101.1:0-12842 GCF_059423245.1 Pseudomonas sp. GW460-LB5 | reverse complement strand
ATGGTGTCCACTTAAATTAGGTGGACACCATCGCCTTTGGCGTCGGGGTCAGGAAGGTGAGTTGGCCGGACGGTTACTGTACAACGGCCCACGTGACGTCTCGGTCAAGGATGTACCGGACGCGAAAATCGAAAAGCCTATGGACGTGCTGGTACGCATTACCACGACCAACATCTGCGGTTCTGATTTGCACATGTACGAGGGCCGAACCTCGTTCGAAGCCGGGAGAGTTTTTGGTCACGAAAATCTCGGTGAGGTAATCGAGGTAGGGGCAGGGGTCGACCGGGTCAAAGTCGGTGACCGAGTCTGTCTACCTTTCAATATCGGCTGCGGGTTCTGTGAGAACTGTGAGAAAGGCCTCACTGGATTCTGCCTTACAGCGAATCCTGGTGCTGCGGGCGCGGCTTACGGTTTTGCCGAGATGGGCCCGTATCAGGGCGGGCAGGCCGAGCTGCTGCGTGTGCCCTATGCGGATTTCAACTGCCTGGTGCTGCCGGAAGATGCCCAGGAGCGTGAGGATGACTATGTCATGCTCTCGGATATCTTCCCTACAGGCTGGCATGCAACAGAGCTTGCCGGTTTGCTGCCGGGTGAAAGCATTGCGATTTACGGCGCAGGGCCTGTCGGCCTGATGGCGGCCCATTCGGCAATCATCAAAGGCGCGTCCCAGGTGTTTGTCATCGACAACCAACCGGATCGCCTGCAACTCGCCGCGCAGCTTGGCGCAACCCCTATCAATGCAGTCGAGCAGAAGGCCGTGGAAGAGATTATGAACCTTACTCACGGCAAAGGCACCGACAGAGGCTGTGAGTGCGTCGGTTACCAGTGCTGCGACAAGCATGGCCATGAAGCGAACTACCTCACCATGAACAACTTGGTCGCTTCAACCAAGGCCACTGGTGGCATAGGCGTGGTTGGAGTGTTCGTGCCAGAGGATCCTGGAGCGAAAAACGAACTGGCGAAGCAGGGCAAGATGGCCTTCGACTTCGGTGCGTTCTGGTTCAAGGGCCAACAGATCCGGACAGGCCAGGCGAATGTGAAGGCCTATAATCGCCGCCTGGCAGAGCTCATCCATCATGGGCGCGCCAAGCCCTCGCAGATCATTTCCCATCGTTTGAAACTGGCCGAAGGCCCAGATGCCTACAAGCACTTTGATGCGCGGGATGATGGCTGGACGAAAGTGGTGCTCAAGCCTGCGGCCTGATCTGCTCTCACTGCTTCCAGGGACGGAAGCGTGGTGAGGAGTGCAACCTGTATATTTTAGAAGCAACCTTTACCGGCTTGTCAGTGCGTTATCACCCGGCAATTTCCAGTTGCGTGTTCTTGCGCCACCCTCGCAGATTCATGGCGCAGAGACAGAACTGCAGGATGATCAGAGCCCAGGCATGTGCTTGCCAGCCCCACACAGCCCACAGCACGTTGCTTGCGATGAAGCAGCAAAATCCTATCTTCCTTCTACCCGGACGACGCGAACCAATGCACCAGGCTGCCAGTACGGTCATCACCATGGCGGGCCATTCAAGTAATCCAATCCAATATTCCATGAAACCTTCCAACTGATGATGGGGTATCTGAAGCTGATCACCTGCCAGCGTCCTGAGCGCTGGCAGGTGATCGCTCGACTAAGCCGCTCGCTGCTCGCCCTTGAGCATCTTTTTCTGCATTTCCATCGTTCGCCCCAGCTCCTCGAGGGTGTCCTTGCTGAGCAGCTTCTTCGCCGTGGGGAACAGCTCGCCTTCTTCTTCCGCGATGTGATGCTCCAACAGCTCTTTCATGACCTTGACCCGCCCGGCGAATTCGACGGTGCCAGTTTCGGTATGCAGCAGGTCGGGTAGGACGAGCGAATCGACAGTCCGGTGCTCCTCCTTGGCCTCGTAGTACATCTTCGCTTCTTCCTTGCCTCCCGCTTCCTTGATGGCCGGATAAAGAATTTCTTCTTCGAGCGCGGTGTGAATCTGCAGTTCCTGCTCGATCCTGTGGAGTAACTCGGCCCGTTTCTTCACCGCTCGCTCGGTGGTGGTCGACAATTCTTCGAGTAGCTTCTTCACCAGCTTGTGGTCTTGAATCAGCAAGTCGATAGCGTTCATTGGCGTTACCTCATCACGGATGGGATGTAAGAACTTGCCTCTGGTTGAGTCCCCGCCAAACGACACGGTTCAATGGAGATGATGTCTGGCGTCACCGTTCAGGATGGCAACCACTGATGGCCATCGCAGCTCTGAGGGCTGCCAGGTGAGTCAAGCCCTGCGGAAGGTTGCCCAGATACTGCCCCGTCTGCGGATCGACCATCTCCGAGTAGATGCCTACTCCATGTGATAGCCCTTTCAAAGCGTCTGCATAGGCGGCTTCGGCGCGTTCCTGGTTACCCAGAATGGCCCAGGCTTCGATTAACCAGAATGTGCAGGCTAAGAAGCAACCTTCCTCTTCCTGTGCATCGGTGCAGCGATAATGGAAAGCGCCGGCCCCTAGATCATGATCAATTGCTTCCAGCGTGCTGCGCATACGTTCCTTGCTTGGGTAGCCGAACCTGACGGCCAGTGCCAGTGAAGCGTCCAGTCGGTCGCTGTCTGGATAGAACAGGTAAGCCTGGCGTTCTTCGCTCCAGCAGTGCGCCTCGATCCATTGTTGGATGCGCTGTCGCTCGCGATCCCAGCGTTCACGGCAGGTGGTGGGAAGGTGGCCGCCATCTGCCAGTTCGATGGCCCGGCTCAAGGCTTGCCAGCAACTGACCTTGGACATCGTGTAGTGCTGTTTTTCCGGCAACTCCCAGATACCGGCATCCTGCTGACGCCAACAGTCGGCGCACTGGTCGGCAAGGCCTGAGAGGAGCATGGCGCTCGGGGAATCAAGAATGTTGCCGCTGTCGATGAAGCAGCGCGCTGTTTCGAAGATATCGCCGAACACACCGTGTTGGAGCTGGTCGCGGGCATCATTGCCGACGACTGGAGGGGAGTTCTTGTAGCCAGGCAGATCGACCGGGCGCACGCAATCACCGATTGCACCGTCCAGGGTATAGAACACCCGTGGCCCATGTTCATCCAACCGGCGCAGTAGCCAGGTGAATGCAGCCTTAGCCTCTGGCTGTGCGCCGATGCCCAGAAACGCCTCGATGGTGTAGCCGGCATCGCGTATCCAGGCGAACCGGTAGTCGTAGTTCTTGCAGCCGCCAATCCGTTCGGGAAGGGACGAAGTCGCTGCCGCCATGATCGAGCCACTTGGAGAGGACAGCAGAAGCTTGAG
Organism: Pseudomonas sp. GW460-LB5; assembly: GCF_059423245.1. Classification (NCBI taxonomy): domain Bacteria; kingdom Pseudomonadati; phylum Pseudomonadota; class Gammaproteobacteria; order Pseudomonadales; family Pseudomonadaceae; genus Pseudomonas; species Pseudomonas sp. GW460-LB5. The sequence goes on along the minus strand of NZ_JBWKXT010000101.1, from coordinate 9,602 downwards.
GGCCAGCGCATTTCGGATGACCTGAGTCTGGTACGGGCCGTCGTAGACCAGTCCCTTCGACCATTGGCACCACTCCCGGTGCGAGCCGTCGATGCGTTCATCGATCAGGGCCAACGGCGGTGCCACCAGGGGCTCATCACGCCCTGCGATAATTGCAACCACTGAGCGTTGTCCAGCTGCAAGGCTAAGGACAGCACGGACGCCCATGTCGTCTTTGCGTTCGATGTGCACATGATGGTCGTGCAGGAACATGCCGAGTATTCGCCCCGCATGAAAAACGCAGGCATTGTCATTCGGCGCCACGTAGGGGCTTACCGTGTCGGCTTGGGTTCCGAAGTCGATGGCTAACTCGAAATCGACCGCACCCTCGACACACTCAATGCGCCTGGCGAGTTCGGCCCAAGGCAGGCGTCCGGCTGGCCCGCTGTTCAAGGATTCCGTCAGCCGGGCACGACCCTGAGTGGTGATGAAAATTGTCTCAAGGACGTTGCTGTCTGCTAAGTAGCGGCGCTCAGCAACGAACGGCTCGCTAGGGGTAATGGAAAAGAAGCCTCCTGTTTCAGGGGCCAGCAGCTTGTCGAATAGGGGTGGTGAATCCATGTGCGGCACACACCACCAGTCGATGGAACCGTCCAGGCCAATCAGTGCCACGGAACGCCCATCGCCGAGCGCACCATACTGCTCCAAGGGCAACCATCCACCCTCATCTCGTTGAGGTGCACCCTGTTGAGCTTCTACCGGTTCTCTTTCCATCAGCATGCCTTCGAGATCACGTGTTCTCATTCCGACAGGGCTATCTGGCGTCTGGTTCGTCTTATGTGAGCGCTGCGTAAATAGAGGGAATTTAGAATTGGCATGGATATCTCATGTAAAGCGAGACACAAGGGAGCTTCGTTGCCTCGCATTTACCCTGCAGGGAACAAGAACAAAAGGGGGCTTACATGAGTTGTCTGATTTGCGCGGGGCAAGCTGAGTCCGTTGAATGCACCGGTGGCTGGGAAGAGCGACACTGTTCTCAATGCGGCTGTTACCGAATGTCCCAAACGCTCATTCTGGTGATGATGGAAGAGGGTCAGATTTTTGATACCGAGCGGATGCGGGCCTGGCTGGTATCTCGGCGCGAACTGATGCCCATCCCTACCATCGACCATAGCCAGGCGATATTGGCACTCTAAACGGACATGGGTTCTACCACTGACAGCCTGTTGTCTTACTCGGCAGGAATGATTGAAATCTTTCCATTGCGTTCGACGATAGCGAACTTCACTTGCTCAATTTTTTCGATGCCTTGGCTGTCTCGTGCTGACTCGAGGATATCGTCCTCCGTGAGTCGTGCCCGACGCATGCGGTGATGCAGAAAGCGCCCATTCTCAACAACCAGGGTAGCGTGCCCGTCCAGAAGTCGGGCCAAGGGCTTGGAGTTCAGCTTTGCTAGTGAAAGGCCGACGTCCAGTACGATCAGCGTGGCGATCACCAGCGTGGCATTGGTGAATGAAAAATCGTCACCCAGAAGCGCCTGCTGGGTGGCTTCCCCGATGATCAGCAACAACACGAAGTCGAAGGTCGTCAAATCGGCCAGCGAGCGCCGCCCGGCCACGCGAAACAGCAGCATGAGGGCGACATACATTCCGGCTGCGCGGAGGATCGAATCCATGACGCACTCCTAGGGGTAAAGAAATGTGGAGAAGTGAACGGCGCTTTCAGGGCCAGCCCTGACGCTGCCCTCCAGAGTGCCTACGTGCTCACTTCGAAGGGTCAAGTACAAGGTGGCGACCCCATCTTCTTTAGTACCCAATTGGAACAGCAGGGCCTGGCCATGCGACATCGACTGTTGTGGCTCCGGTTGCAACGTCTCGATACTGGCGTCACGGAGCAATGATCCCTCGATTTGCACTTCCACCGGCTGACCAGGGATACCCTGAACGGTGATGAATAGACTGTCTGTCGTGCCGCTTCGGCTGAGGCGCTGGTACTCAACCCGTACCCGGCCATCCTGGCTCACCACCTCGGCATCGCTCAACGGGCCATTACCGAACAGGCCTGCCAAGGCAAGCAATACGATGGCCACGAGCACGTACCAGCCCACGCGCTCGAAGCGCCAGACGCGCTGCTGCATCGGTATATCTTCATGAACAGGGTGACGCCTGGATAGCAGTTCATCTTCCGACATGATCACAGCCCTCAGGCGCGCTCGCCGCGTAACCAGCGCTGGTGATAGTGGGAAAGCCGGGTCAACCCGAAAACGGCGCCTTGGCGCATCACTTCAGACCGCTCGCCGAAGAAACGCTGAGTGCGCGTGAAAACGGCAATTGGCTCGCCGGCGAAAGCCCACGCAAAGCACATCGTCCCCGGTGGTATCCCGGATTCGGGTGCCGGCCCGGCTACCCCGGTGGTGGCGATCACCACGTTCGCATCGCTGTCTCTCAAGGCGCCCAAGGCCATTTCCCAGGCTACTGCTTCGCTGGTCAGGCCATATCGTTCGATGGTTTCGGCGCTGACGCCCAGCAAGCGCTTCTTGGCGCTGGGCGAGTAGACGACATAGCCGCTTTCCAGCACCTCGCCGGTACCCGGTACCGCCGCCAACAAAGCCACAAGGCAGCCCGCAGTGCACGATTCTGCTGTGCTCAAAATCAGTTTGTTGTTTTTGAGATAGCCGAGAGCGGCCAGTACAGGGTCGTTTTCCATTTCAGAATCGACTCGCTTGTTTTGCGGTGGACGCGATGCTGGGGTATTTGGTTCATCGCATCTAATGCCCGGCTATCTCGGGGAGTGAACCTGACCTGAACTTTGCCTCGTACATTGGCTTCTTTTATTCAAAGACAAGGGTAGGAGAGCAAGATGAAGAATGAGAGCGATAGGCAAAATGCAGGTGCGCAGACGAGGCCGCATGGGGAAGAGGAGCGAGACAACGATGCTCATCGTCCGGACGGATCAACGGGGACAGCCCACGACTCCACGGCGCAAAAAACGGCCCGTGATCACGATCAGCAAAAACGCTGAAACTGCCCACGAAAAGGGTTTGAGGCTCGCCAACTCGGCGAGCCTCTTTTCGCTAAAGGATCGGTTTACCGCCAGTCACTGCGTAACGTGAGCCACTGATGTAGCTGGCCTCGTCGGAGCCCAGCAGCACGTAGATCGGCGCGACTTCGACCGGCTGCCCCGGGCGCCCCATCGGGTAGCTGGAACCGAAGTTCTTGACGGCCTCGTCCGGCATGGTTGCCGGAATCAAAGGCGTCCAAATAGGGCCTGGCGCGACGCTGTTGACCCTGATGCCTTTCTTGGCTAGCAACTGAGCCAAGCCAGCAGTGAAGTTGGCAATGGCTCCCTTGGTCGTGGCATAGGCCAGCAGGCTGGGGGATGGATCGTCGGAATTGACCGAGCTCGTATTGATGATCGAGCTTCCCTTGGGCATGGAAGGCAGAGCCGCCTGGCAAATCCTGAAGATCGCGGTGATGTTGGTATCGAAGGTCTTCACCCATTCGTCATCGTCGATTTCTTCCAAGGTCTCGTGGGACATCTGGAACGCCGCGTTGTTGACCAGGATGTCGATGCGCCCGAACTGGCTAACGGTCTTTTCGACGATGTCGTAGCAGTGCTGTTTCTGCGCCAGGTCTCCGGGCAACAGCAGGCATTGACGGCCTGCGGACTCAACCCAGCGCGCGGTTTCTTGGGCGTCTTCATGCTCATTCAGATAAGCGATGGCGACGTCGGCTCCTTCACGGGCATAGGCAATCGCTACTGCCCGCCCGATGCCGCTGTCTGCTCCGGTGATGAGTGCAATCTTGCCTTCGAGTCGATTGTGGCCGGTATACGATTGCTCACCACAATCCGGGTAGGGCTCCATCTTGCGCTGTGAGCCGGGGACATTTTGAGGCTGTGAAGGGAAGGGCGGGGTAGGGAAGTCTCGCATGGTGGAAGCTCCTGCAGTTGAGAACGCTTGTTATCGTTCGAACGGAGCTAAGGGCCGACGTTGAGATGAATTCAGGGTTTGAACGACGGGCGGTCACTCCTTCTATCTCCATTGAATTATCGGGAATTGGTCGGCTCTACCGCTGACCCGTGTCGCGCTTTCTGTGTGAGGCTCCACTACATCCAGCTGGCGTGACCCGCGCCCTCCAGGTGCCTGAGGCATCACCGGAGGGCGCGAAGCAGAAAGCTGGACTCAGCCTGCCAGCGCTTTGATCAACTGTTCGTTGAAAGCCGGAATATCGTCTGGCTGGCGGCTGGTGATCAGGTTGCCGTCCACTACAACCTGCTCATCCACCCAATTGCCGCCCGCATTGCGAATGTCGTCCTGCAATGTCTTGTAGCTTGTCATCCGCTTGCCTTTGGCCAAGCCACTGGACACCAGGAGCCAGCCTCCGTGGCAGATGACGGCCAGCGGCTTGCCAGCCGCGTCGTGGCTCTTCACCAGGTTCTGCGCACCGGGGATCAAGCGAATCGTGTCGGAGTTCTGAACGCCGCCGGGCAGCACGAGGGCATCATAGAGATCGAGTTGGGCACCTTCGAAGGTTGCATCCACGGCAAACTCGTCGGCGGGCTTGTCGTGATTCCAACCACGCACAGTGCCTTCCTTATCAGCGAGGATGTCGATCACCGCACCAGCTTTCTCCAAGGCCTCACGAGGCCCTGTTAACTCGACTTGTTCAAAACCATCAGTCACCAGGAAGGCAACGCGCTTGCCACTCAGTTGTGTACTCATCTTTGAATCTCCATTTTCGATAAAGCTGACAGGGGAGGCCTCAACGGCGTCGACGTTGGGCATGAGCGATGAGAAGTCCCGCGAGCAGACCGATGACTGCCGCACTTAGCAACAGCGGTATCTTGTCTTTAGGGGTTAGGCCGATGCCGTCCATGCTTCCCGGCCTACCTGTTGGCGTGGACAGATTCTCGGAGGACTCCAGTGCGTCGGAACTGCGGTTCAATGGTGTGTCCGGACTGGACTGAGCGACGGGCTCAACCTCCTCAGCCGTGGCGCTGACGTCCAATTGGTTCAGCTTCAACGCTGTGCCGTCCACCAGGGTCAGTGTCAGGTTTTCAATGTCTCCCGCTGCGCGACCTGGAAAAACCGGTTCGCCTGCAGCATCGAGGTTGTCGTAAATGAAGCGCTTGCCCTCCAGCCAGCCAACGGCTGTGAGTAACTCGGGGCCGAGGTAGTATTTTCCATCGAGGAAGAAGCCTGGAAACTGGTGAGCGCGTTCGACGTTCTCCACGGAGTAACGCTCACCCGCCTTCATGCCTGTTGTTGGATCAATCATGACCACGACCTCCGTATGCTGGTATAGCCATGGAGGTTGCCGAGGCAGTACGTGTTCCTAAGGGATGACCAATGGACTTCAGTCCAATCTGTTGGTGGGTGGCCGGTGGTTGAGCGCAGGGTCTGCCGTCTGACTTTTCAATTGAATTTTTACGCGTACATCCCCCTCTGTAAATTTGGGTCAAAGGGAGATACTCACGTGCCTGGGCAGCAATTATTTGTTATCGATTACACACTCCATGGCGAGAGCCGGGCGTTCATTATTCGCTTGGAAAAAATGGACGATCCCGTGGCCTGGCACTGGGCTAGTTGCGATGCCGGTGTTGGCATCATCCCGCGATTCAGTCAGCAGAACATCAAGCTGGTCAGTCGTCCAATGGCAGAGGGCTATGGCATCGCGAACGTGAAGTGGCGACTTGCCGGCAATGGCCCTGAATTCATTCCCCAACCTATCGATGTCGGCAAATTTTCAGGTGCTGGAGAAGGTGCCTGAACCCCTGAGGCCGGCCACTTTTTTGGAGATGTTGCTATGCAGCCTAAAACCGAAGGCTCTGAAGAGAAAGGCCCAAGCGACTTACCTTTCATTAACGATCCGGAAAAGCCCACGTCGCCTCCTTTGAATGACGCTGATGCCACTGAAGCAGCCGAGGCAGAGGAAGACATTGAGGATGACGGCCAACCCATATGAGCCAGGAGGAGCACACGATGGACAATTACCACCTCAGCCCTACAGCAAATGGATGGGAATTGAAGAAAGCCGGTGCTGAACGCGCCTCCAAGCGAGCGGCGACTAAGCATGAATTGGTCAGCGCCCTCGCAGATTTCTTTGATGGCAAGACGGCATCGGTGAAGATCCATAAGGCGGATGGCACTATCGAAGAGGAGCGCACCTACCCACGATCTGCTGACCCGCGCCGTAGTAAAGGTTGAAGACCGTAAATGCCTGTGATCTCGGCATCGAAGTCACGGATGTCGGGGGTGTGTTCAGGTGGTTGATGGCCAGCTTTCTCATGGGCAAGCGCATACGATCTACTGTCGCCTTGAGGGCGTACCGGATACTTGTCGATCAGCAGGGGCTTGATACGCCGCAAAAGCTTGCGCAGGCCACACATGCGACCCTTGTGAGGCTGCTCGGGCAGGCTGGGTATGCGCGATACGATGAATCCACTGCCCGACGATTGCATGCCCTTGGTAAGAAGGTAGACGCGGAATTGGGTGTTCAACTTGAGGCGCTGCGGGACGATCCAGGTTGTGAGAACTTCAAGCGCTGGCTGCTAAGCTTCGAGGGTATAGGCCCTAAGACGGTGGAGATTTTCATGCGAGAGGCGCTTGGCTATTTGTCAGTGTCGGAAGGCCATTGAGCGGATGACGGCGATTGGCCTCCATCGACGCGCGTCCAGATGAGTGGAACACTCAAAGAATCAATTATGGACTGGAGAGGGTGATGAAGCTTGACATCGAGAGTTTATCGCTATCAGGGAAGACAGTAGTTGTCGTGGAAGATGATCCAACGCTTCAGACCCTGCTGGTGGAGATCCTAATCGAGTTGGGCGCCGCCTGCGATGCCTTCGATAACGCCGAAGACGCTTTGATTCACTTGATGGGACTTGGGAGCGACTGCTCGTTGATCGTCGCCGATCACGGTGTTCCTGGAAGCATCAAAGGCATGGAGTTCATCTCCATGGCCCACGAAAGGTGGCCAAGATTACCAGCCATTCTCACCTCGGGCTATCAGCTTGATCCATCGCAGGTCACCCCACCTGTCACTTACCTGTTCAAACCATGGTCAATTGACGAGCTCGCTGAAGCTATTAACCAGGCGCTCAGCTCTGCAAGTGTTCCGCCAGCTCTGCCCGCATCGTCCGACCATAACGCTCTTTAGCGCTGCAGGTTGTCTCGATCTGCATCGTCCGCCCGCTGCTCGCTAGACATTTGGTGGGGCGTCTCGCAGTGGCTGCCCATCGCCTGATATTCCTTGCGAAGTTTATGGATTTCTCGATTGTCGAGTGCTTCAAGATCGAGCACCGACTGCTCTGCGGATTTTGTAGCACGGATAAGCTCGTCGAGCTTCACGTGGATGATGTCGTTGTCCCGGTTCTGGGTATTCTGAATCAGGAAAACCATCAGGAATGTGATGATGGTGGTCGACGTATTAACGATGAGTTGCCAGGTGTCGTTGTAGTGAAACCAGGGCCCGGATGCAGCCCATGTGGCAATTAGTACCACGGCGATCAAGAAGGTACTCGGTTTACCGGCGTGGTTAGCGAGCGATTGGCAGAACTGGGCGAATTTCATGACGATAACTCCAATGCGACCTATCGGTTTTGACAGCAGAGGAGCGCTGAAATCTTTTTTTACATTTCGCCGTGATGATGGACGAACGTAGTAAGTGCAGCGGAACGACGTGTTTAGCCAGAAAGTCAAAAAATAATCGAAAATTCTCCCAAGGCTTCTGCGCAGATGACCTTCATCGTCTGGTTCGCCATGCTGGGTGCAGTGCTCCTGCTACTCTCGCTTTCATCCTCGTACCTGCGCTGGATTCCAGTTACAACGTCCGTTGTGTGCCTTGGCTTAGGTATGGCTCTGGGAACATCGGGCCTGGGTTTCCTACAGCTCGACTTGAGCAAGTCGAGTGGCTGGATGGAGCACCTCACCGAAGTCGCGGTGTTGTTTTCGCTGTTCTTCAGTGGCCTGAAGTTGCGCTTGCCCTTGCACAACCGCAGCTGGTTGAGCGCTTTCTATCTGGCGGGGCCGGTGATGTTGCTCTGCATCGGTGGGGTAACGCTGGTGCTGCATTACGGCCTCCACCTGGGGTGGGGAGTGTCCGTTCTGATTGGAGCTATCCTGGCACCCACAGACCCGGTGCTGGCAACCCTGGTACAGGTGGTTGATGCCCAGGACGATGATCCTGTCCGTTTCAGCCTGTCCGGTGAGGCAGGGCTCAACGATGGAGTGGCTTTTCCCTTCGTCATCCTCGGCCTGTTCCTGCAACAGGATACCGGGCAAGCCTGGTTCTCTAGCTGGCTCCTCAAGGACATGCTGTGGGCAGTCACTGCAGGTCTGCTGCTGGGCTATTGGATGGGGCGTGGCTTGGGCAAACTCACGCTTTTCTTGCGTTTGCGCAACGACGACAGCACCGTGTCGCCCAACGACTATCTCGCCCTTGCCCTGATCGCGCTGGCTTATGTGAGCGCCGAGACTATTCAGGCCTATGGGTTTCTCGCGGTGTTCGCTGCGGGCCTCGGTTTGCGCCAGGCGGAGGTTCACACCTCAAATAGCCCCGAGGATCCAGCTGCCGAGCATCTAGTACAGCCTGTGGTAGGACACCAGCATGTCGCGCCGGAGCTGGCCGTCAAAGGTGATGTGGAAGGGCTCGATGACTCACAGGTGGCAGCGGGGATAATGTTGGGGGACATGCTGGCATTCGGTAGCTTGATCGAGCGGGCACTGGAAGTGTTTCTCGTCACCATGCTCGGGGTAGTGCTCATTGAACATTGGGACTGGCGGGCAGTGCTGGTAGCCGGCGCCTTGTTCTTTGTCATTCGCCCCGTCAGCATTCTGCTTTTCCCGGCTCGGGGAATGCTGGATATCCGTCAGCGCGGGCTTCTGGGGTGGTTTGGCATCCGAGGTATCGGCAGCTTCTACTACCTGTTCTATGCCCTCAATCATGGGCTGCTTCCCACCTTGGCCGCACAGAGCATTAGCTTGGTTTTGTCGGTGGTGGCGTTGAGCATTCTGCTACATGGATTGAGCGTTCAACCGCTGCTAGCCAAATACGAAGCATGGAAGGGGTAGGCAGCGTTCTTTGGATCAAGCTTCTACTTGCGGCGGGAGCGTTACTAATTTGTTGATCAGCGAGGCGAGATCAGAAATCTCCCAAGGTTTGGGGAGAAATGCTGTCCGAGCAGGCAGCAAACCGGTGTCGATTACTGCGTCGCCCGAAGTCAGAATCACTGGCAGGGTAGGCCATCGACGCCAAATCTCGTGTGCAAGGCCTAAACCGTCCATGCTTCCAGGCATATGAATATCGGTCATCACCAAGCTAGGGACATCCTTATTGCAAAGGTAATGCAACGCCTCGTCAGCATTTGCGCAGCACGTCATAGCAACGGCGTAGAGTGACGAGAGGCTCTCGGCAGTTAGGTCTCTCAGGAGGTCGTCGTCTTCCACAATGAGGATGGTTTTCGGCATGTAAGGTTTGCTCGCGGGTCATATGCATTAGGGCTCTGGGCCTCTACGCCGTTGCTCCTGGGCGATAAGTGGTGCCCTAGGGAATCTCCGAACAAGCCTTCAGTTATGCGAGAATCCCCGCAACACCTGATCCGAGCCGCCCATGAGCCAGATG
>NZ_JBWKXT010000100.1:0-13344 GCF_059423245.1 Pseudomonas sp. GW460-LB5 | reverse complement strand
ATCCATGCCCGTCACCTCCCTCCGCAAGGCCTGCGTTCGGCCTCCTGAAGTCGCGAAGATCAAGATCAAGATCAAGATCAAGAGCAAGAGCAAGAGCAAGAGCAAGAGCAAGATCAAGATCAAAAGCTTACGTTGCTGCAGCAACCACTTCGATTGACGCTCCCGGTGCAACCCTCTAACCTTCGCGGCGTGTTTCAGGTGCCCTGCCAGCCCCCACTGGGCAGGGTGAAACTGGGAAGCCGGTGGGCGCCAGCATGGCGCGATTCCGGCGCTGCCCCCGCAACGGTAGGTGAGTAGAAGGCCGCGCAGGGCCACTGGATGCCAGCATCCGGGAAGGCGCGCAGGTTTGGGCCAAGGCCCGCTCACAAGCCCGGAGACCGGCCTGAAACTGTCAACGGCATCACGGAGGGTGATGCGCGGTGCACCGTGGCGCCCTGCCATGGCCCCTGCGCGCTCTCCGTCTGCCTGCCTATTCCCTGTCGCCACGCGTGCCGTGGTGCCAGCCTGCGGAGAACCCTGATGAGCGAAGCCACCGAACGCGACGAACGTCACCTGGCGCGCATGCAGCGCAAGAAGGCGGTCATCGACGAACGCATCGCCAATTCCCCCAACGAATGCGGCTTGCTGCTGGTGCTGACCGGCAATGGCAAAGGCAAGAGCAGCTCTGCCTTCGGCATGCTCGCCCGCGCCCTGGGCCATGGCATGCAGTGTGGAGTGGTGCAGTTCATCAAAGGCCGTAACAGCACCGGCGAAGAGCTGTTTTTCCGCCGCTTCCCCGAGCAGGTTCGCTATCACGTGATGGGTGAGGGCTTTACCTGGGAAACCCAGGACCGCCAGCGTGACATCGCTGCCGCCGAAGCCGCCTGGGCGGTGTCGCGGCAGTTGCTGCAGGATCCAAGTGTGCAGTTCGTAGTGCTGGATGAGCTGAATATCGCCCTCAAGCATGGCTACCTCGACCTGGACCAGGTCCTGTCCGACATCCAGGCCCGTCCGCCCATGCAGCACGTGATCGTGACTGGCCGCGCTGCAAAGCCCGAGATGATCGAATTGGCCGATACCGTGACCGAGATGGGCATGCTCAAGCACGCCTTCCAGGCCGGTATCCGTGCACAGAAGGGCGTCGAGCTGTGAGTCAATCGCGCCACTGCCCCGCGGTGTTGATCGCGGCACCGGCCTCTGGCCAGGGCAAGACCACCGTCACTGCTGCTTTGGCCCGCCTGCACCGCAACCTCGGGCGCAAGGTGAGGGTGTTCAAGTGTGGCCCCGACTTTCTGGACCCGATGATTCTCGAGCGGGCCAGTGGCGCGCCGGTGTACCAGCTGGATTTGTGGATGATCGGAGCCGAGGAAAGCCGCCGTCTGCTGTGGGAAGCCGCCGGCGAGGCCGACCTGATCCTGATCGAAGGGGTCATGGGATTGTTCGACGGCACCCCGTCCAGTGCCGACCTGGCGCGCCACTTCGGCGTGCCAGTGCTGGCTGTGATCGACGGTACGGCCATGGCCCAGACCTTCGGCGCCCTGGCCCTGGGCCTGGCGCGTTACCAGGCCGACCTGCCGTTCGCCGGCGTACTGGCCAACCGCGTGGGCAGCCTGCGCCACGCGCAGCTGCTCGAAGGTAGCCTGACCGAGGGCCTGCGCTGGTATGGCGGCTTGTCCCGTGAGCGCGGCATTGAATTGCCCAGCCGTCATCTTGGGCTGGTTCAGGCCAGCGAGCTGAACGACCTGGATACCCGCCTAGATGCCGCCGCCGAGGCGCTTGCCGCCAGCTGCGACGCCGCGATGCCTCCGCCGGTGACCTTTGTCGGCCCCGAGCCGCAGGTGCGTGCTGCCTCGCTGGACGGTGTGCGCATTGGTGTGGCGCGAGACGAAGCGTTCGCGTTCACCTACGGTGCCAACCTTGAGCTGCTGCGCAGCCTGGGCGCGCAGCTGGAATTCTTCTCGCCGCTGCACGACCGTGAACTGCCAGTGGTGGACAGCCTGTACCTCCCGGGTGGCTATCCCGAACTGCATCACCACGCCCTGGCTGCCAATGCGCCAATGAGCGAGGCAATCCGCGCCCATCATGCTCAGGGCAAGCCGTTGCTGGCTGAATGTGGCGGCATGCTGTACCTGCTCGATGCCCTGACTGACGTCGCCGGCGAGCGTGCCGAACTGCTCGGCCTGCTGCCAGGCGAGGCGACCATGCAAAAGCGCCTGGCGGCCCTGGCCTTGCAGGCGGTGGAGCTGCCGGAAGGTACCCTGCGCGGCCATACCTATCACCACTCGCTAACCAGCACGCCGCTGGAGCCGATCGCCCGAGGCCTCAGCCCCAACGGCGGGCGGGGCAACGAAGCGGTGTATCGCCTGGGTCGGCTGACGGCCTCTTACGTGCACTTCTACTTCCCCTCCAACCCTGATGCGGCGGCGGCGCTGTTGCGACCATGAGCGAACACGCCTACAGCGCCGCCGAACGCGCTGCGATCTATCGGGCTATCGGTGAGCGTCGCGACATGCGCCATTTTGCCGGTGGCCAGGTTGCGCCAGCACTGCTGGGCCGCTTGCTGGCCGCCGCACACCAGGCGCCTAGCGTCGGTTTGATGCAGCCCTGGCGTTTCATTCGCATCACCCAGCGTGACCTGCGTACCCGCATCCAGGCCTTGGTGGAGGCGGAGCGTCTGCGCACTGCCGAGGCATTGGGCGAGCGGGCTGATGACTTCATGAAGCTGAAGGTAGAAGGCATCAATGACTGTGCCGAGCTGCTGGTAGCGGCCTTGATGGACAACCGCGAGCCGCACATCTTCGGCCGTCGCACCCTGCCGGAGATGGACCTGGCCTCGCTGGCCTGCGCCATTCAGAACCTGTGGCTGGCGGCCCGTGGCGAAGGGCTGGGCATGGGCTGGGTGTCGCTGTTCGACCCTCTGGCGCTGGCAGCACTGCTGGGTATGCCGGAAGGGGCCAAACCGGTGGCGGTGCTGTGCCTGGGACCCGTGACCGAATTTTACCCTGCACCCATGCTGGTGCTGGAAAACTGGGCCGAAGAACGGCCTTTGAGTGACATGTTGTACGAAAACCAATGGGGAGAGCGCCAATGAGCGTGGCCTTGCTGACCATGGCCGGGGTGGCCCTGGATGCCTTGCTGGGCGAACCGCAGCGGCGCCACCCGCTGGTGGCCTTCGGCAATATGGCCGGTAACCTGGAGCGCCGCCTGAATGCAGGTGGCCGCGGCTGGCGCAGCCACGGCGTGAGTGCGTGGTTTCTGGCGGTGGTGCCGCTGACCCTGGTGGCGCTGATCCTGTCCTGGCTGCCGTACATCGGCTGGCTGGTGGATGTGCTGGCGCTGTACTGCGCCCTGGGCCTGCGCAGTTTGGGCGAACATGTGCTGCCGGTGGCCAACGCCTTGCGCCAGGGCGACCTGGAGGAAGCCCGGCGCCGCGTCGGCTACCTGGTCAGCCGCGAAACCCGGGAGCTGGACGAGCCCGCCGTGGCCCGCGCAGCCACCGAGTCGGTACTGGAAAACGGCAGTGACGCGGTGTTCGCCGCGCTGTTCTGGTTTGTGGTGGCCGGCGCGCCGGGCGTGGTGCTGTACCGCCTGAGCAACACCCTGGATGCCATGTGGGGGTATCGCAACGAACGCTTCGAGCGCTTCGGCTGGTGCGCGGCGCGCATTGATGATGTGCTCAACTATATTCCCGCAAGGCTGGTGGCGCTGACTTACGCACTGCTGGGCAAGACCCGCCTGGCGCTGGCTTGCTGGCGCAAGCAGGGCCCGCTGTGGGACAGCCCCAACGCCGGACCGGTGATGGCCGCCGGTGCCGGAGCACTCGGTGTAGCGCTGGGCGGCCCGGCTGTTTACCACGGCGAACTGCATGAGCGGCCACGCCTGGGCGAAGGGCCGATGGCTGACGCCGATGCCATCGAGCGTGGCTGGAGCCTGGTGCAGCGCGGCGTGTGGCTGTGGCTGTTGTTGATCTGCCTGGGGGCTTACATCAATGCTTGAACACGGTGGCCGCCTGCTGCGTGCGGTGCAACATTACGGTATCCCTCGCGAGCAGTGGCTCGACCTGTCCAGCGGCATCGCGCCCTGGCCGTTCCCGATCCCGCCGATACCTACAGATGCCTGGGCTCGCCTGCCTGAGACCGAAGACGGCCTGGAGGCGGCGGCACGCGGGTATTACGGCGCCCGCGAGCTGCTGCCGGTGGCGGGTTCCCAGGCGGCGATCCAGGCTTTGCCGCTGCTGCGTGCGGCTGGCCGGGTAGGGGTGCTGTCGCCGTGCTATGCCGAACACCCGTATGCCTGGCATCGGGCGGGCCATCATCTGGTCGAGCTGGATGAAACGCAGGTCGAGGCGATGCTCGACAGCCTCGACGTGCTGGTGCTGGTCAATCCCAATAACCCGACCGGGCAGCGGGTACCGCGTGAGCGCCTGCTGGGCTGGCACGCGCGCCTGGCTGCACGCGGTGGCTGGCTGTTGGTCGACGAAGCGTTCATGGACAACACCCCGGCGGATGGCGTGGTCGATTGCGCCGACCTCCCGGGGCTGATCGTGCTGCGATCATTCGGCAAGTTCTTTGGGCTGGCCGGGGTACGCCTGGGCTTCGTCGCCGCCGAGCGCAGCCTGTTGCTGCGCCTGGCCGAGGTGCTTGGCCCGTGGACGGTCAACGGGCCAACCCGGGTGCTGGCCCAGGCAAGCCTGGCCGACAAGCCTGCCCAGCGCGTGCAGATTGAACGTTGCGCTGCCGCCAGCCAGCGCTTGGCAACAATGCTGTCCAGCACCGGCCTTGCCCCCAGCGGCGGCTGTGACCTGTTCCAGTACGTGCGCAGCGAGCGCGCCGTGCAGTTGCATGACTTTCTTGCCCGCCGCGGCATCCTGGTGCGCCTGTTCGAACACCCACCGGCCGTGCGCCTGGGGTTGCCTGAATGTGCGGCGGACGAACAGCGTCTCGCCCAGGCCCTGGCGGACTTTCAAAAGGAATCGGCATGACCACCCTCATGGTGCAAGGCACCACCTCCGACGCTGGCAAGAGCACGCTGGTAACTGCCCTGTGCCGCTGGCTGTTGCGCCAAGGCGTTGGCGTGGTGCCGTTCAAGCCACAGAACATGGCACTGAACAGCGCGGTAACTGCCGACGGCGGTGAAATTGGCCGCGCCCAGGCGGTGCAGGCGCAGGCTTGCCGGCTGGCACCCCATACCGACATGAACCCCGTGTTGCTCAAACCCAACAGCGATACCGGCGCCCAGGTGATCATCCACGGCCGTGCGGTCACCAGCATGAACGCGGTGGCTTACCACGACTACAAAGCCATCGCCATGCAGGCGGTGCTGGCTTCGCACCAGCGCCTGAGTGCCGCCTGGCCGGTGGTCATGGTCGAAGGCGCGGGGTCGCCAGCGGAGATCAACCTGCGTGCCGGCGACATCGCCAACATGGGGTTTGCCGAGGCGGTGGACTGCCCGGTGATCCTGGTTGCCGACATCAACCGCGGCGGGGTGTTCGCCCACCTGGTGGGCACGCTGGAATTGCTGTCGCCCAGTGAGCAGGCGCGGGTCAAAGGCTTTGTCATCAACCGCTTCCGTGGCGATATCGCTTTATTGCAGCCGGGGCTGGACTGGCTGGAGCAACGCACCGGCAAGCCAGTGCTGGGGGTGCTGCCTTATGTCACCGACCTGCACCTGGAGGCCGAAGACGGCATCGATGTGCGCCAAGGCGCCAAAAGCGAGCGCGTGCTCAAGGTGATTGTGCCGGTATTGCCGCGCATCAGTAACCATACCGACTTCGACCCGTTGCGCCTGCATCCGCAGGTGGACCTTCAGTTCATTGGCCCGGGCCAGCCGATCCCGGCTGCAGACCTAATCATCCTGCCGGGCTCCAAGAGCGTACGCAGTGACCTGGCACAGCTGCGCGAGCGTGGGTGGGATAAAGCCATCGAGCGGCACCTGCGTTACGGTGGCAAGCTGATCGGGATCTGCGGCGGCCTGCAGATGCTGGGCCGCGAAGTGCATGACCCGCTGGGTCTGGAAGGGGCTCCCGGCTCAAGCGCTGGGCTTGGCCTGCTCGATTACGCCACGGTGCTGGAGGCCGAGAAGCAACTGCGCAACGTTGCCGGTACCCTGAAGCTTGAAGCAGTGCCGGTGGCCGGCTATGAAATTCACGCTGGCGTCACCACGGGGCCGGCCCTCGAACAGCCAGCGGTACAGCTCGCCGATGGCCGCTGCGAGGGTGCTGTGAGCGCCGATGGCCAGATCCTCGCCACCTACCTGCACGGCCTGTTCGAAGGCAGCCAGTCGTGTGCTGCGCTGCTGCGTTGGGCTGGCCTGGAGGAGGTGCAAAGCATCGATTACGAAGCCTTGCGTGAACGCGACATAGAGCGCCTGGCCGACCTGGTGGAAAAACACCTGGACACGGCGCATTTGCGCCAACTGTGTGGGGTGGCCTGACATGCGCAACCTTATTCTCGGCGGGGCCCGTTCCGGCAAGAGTCGCCTGGCCGAACAGCTGGCCAGTGCAAGTGGCCTACCGGTAACCTACATCGCCACCAGCCAGCCGCTGGATGGTGAAATGAGTGAGCGCGTGTCGCTGCACCGTCAGCGCCGCCCCGCCGATTGGGGGCTGATCGAAGAGCCGTTGGCCCTGGCGGCAGTACTGCGTACCGAAGCGGCCGAAGGGCGCTGCCTGCTGGTGGACTGCCTGACCCTGTGGCTGACCAACCTGCTGATGCTGGAAGACGACCAGCGCCTGGCCGAGGAGCGTGACGCCCTGCTGGCCTGCCTGGAGCAGTTGCCTGGCACCCTCATTCTGGTCAGCAACGAAACTGGCCTGGGCGTCGTGCCCATGGGCGAGCTGACCCGGCGCTATGTCGACCTGGCCGGCTGGCTGCACCAGGCCGTGGCCGAACGCTGCCAGCGCGTGGTGCTGACCGTAGCCGGCCTGCCCCTAATGCTCAAAGGAGCTGCACTATGACTCAAGCCTGGTGGCGTGACGCCTGCCATTCTCTCGACAACGCCGCCATGGACCAGGCTCGTGCCCGTCAGCAACAGCTGACCAAACCTGCTGGCTCACTCGGGCAACTGGAAGGCCTGGCCGTTCAGCTGGCGGGCCTGCAAGGGCGTGAACGGCCAGCCCTGGATCAGGCCGCCATCAGCATTTTCGCGGGTGACCACGGCGTGGTCGAAGAAGGTATCTCGGCCTACCCGCAGGCGGTGACCGGTCAGATGCTGCGCAACTTCGTCGGCGGTGGTGCGGCGATCAGCGTACTGGCGCGCCAGCTGCAGGCCAGCCTTGAGGTGGTCGACCTTGGCACCATCGATCCTCATCTGGAACTGCCCGGTGTGCGCCACCTGCGCCTGGGGGCCGGCACGGCCAACTTCGCCCGCCAGCCAGCGATGACCGAGGGGCAGTTGCACGCAGCCTTGCAGGCAGGCCGCGACAGCGCCCTGCGTGCCGCTGAACAGGGCGCGCAGCTGTTCATTGGCGGCGAGATGGGGATTGGCAACACCACGGCCGCTGCGGCCTTGGCCAGCGTCCTGCTAGGCTGCCCGCCTGCTGAACTCAGCGGCCCGGGCACCGGCCTGGACAACGCTGGCGTGCGGCACAAGGCCGAGGTCATCGAGCGGGCGCTGAACCTGCATGGCCTGCAGGCCGCAGATCCATTGCAGGCACTGGGTTGTGTCGGCGGTTTCGAGATCGCGGCATTGGCCGGGGCCTATATCGGCTGCGCGCAGGCGGGCATCGCCGTGCTGGTGGACGGTTTCATTTGTAGCGTTGCCGCCCTGGTGGCGGTGCGCCTCAACCCGCAGTGCCGGGCGTGGTTGCTGTTTGCCCATCAGGGCGCGGAGCCTGGGCACAAGGCTTTGCTGGATGCGTTGCAGGCCGAACCGCTATTGGCATTGGGCCTGCGCCTGGGCGAGGGCAGTGGTGCTGCGTTGGCCGTGCCGTTGTTGCGCCTGGCCTGTGCGCTGCACGGGCAGATGGCGACCTTTGCCGAGGCCGCCGTGGCGGACCGCCCGGCATGATCCTCGACCTGCTGCGCCACGGCGAAACGGAACAGGGCGGCTTGCGCGGTAGCCTGGACGATGCCCTCACTGACAAGGGCTGGGCGCAGATGCGCAGCGCCGTGGCCGAAGCGGGCCCGTGGCAGGTGCTGGTCAGTTCGCCGCTGCAGCGCTGTGCGCGTTTTGCCGATGAACTGGGTCGGCGGCTGGATTTGACCGTGCAACGCGAAGCAGGTTTGCAAGAGCTGCATTTTGGTGACTGGGAAGGCCGTAGTGCAGCGCAGATCATGGAAGACCAGGAGGATGCCTTGGGGCGCTTTTGGGCAGACCCCTACGCCTGCACCCCGCCCAACGGCGAACCGGTGCAGGCATTCGCCGAGCGGGTGCTGGCCGCTGTCGAGCGTTTGAGCCGCCAGCATGCGGGTAAGCGGGTGCTGCTGGTCACCCATGGCGGGGTGATGCGGTTATTGCTGGCCCGGGCGCGAGGCCTGCCGAAGGAGCAGTTGTTGCAGGTTGAAGTCGGGCACGGGGCGCTGGTGCGGCTGGTGATGGGTGGCGACGGTCAACTGGCCGAGGAACACTGAGATGTTGCCGTTCTCGATTGCCTTGCAGTTTCTCAGCAGCTTGCCCGTGAGCCTGCCGGGCATGCCGGAGCCGCGTGAGCTGGGGCGTTCGCTGCTGTTCTACCCGCTGGTCGGGCTGTTGTTCGGGCTGCTGCTGTGGCTGGCCAGCCTTCTGCTGCAGGGTACGCCAGCGCCGCTGCATGCGGCATTGCTGCTGACGTTGTGGGTATTGCTCAGTGGCGCCTTGCACCTGGATGGTCTGGCTGACAGTGCCGACGCCTGGCTGGGTGGTTTCGGCGACCGTGAGCGCACCTTGCAGATCATGAAAGACCCCCGTAGCGGGCCGATTGCCGTGGTCACCCTGGTGCTGGTGCTGTTGCTGAAGTTTTGCGCCTTGTGGGTGTTGGTTGAGCAGGGCATCGGGGCGCAGTTGCTGCTGGCTCCCTTGATCGGCCGGGCGGCGATGTTGGGCCTGTTCCTCTGTACACCCTATGTGCGGCCTGGCGGGTTGGGCCAGGCGTTGGCCGAGCACTTGCCCCGACGTATAGCCGGGTGGGTGCTGCTGGGCAGTGCGCTGTTCTGCCTGGTCTTGGGCGGCTGGGTGGCAGTGCTGGCGCTGGCTATGTTTGCCTGGTTGCGGCACCTCATTTGCCGACGCCTGGGTGGAACTACCGGGGATACAGCTGGCGCGATGCTGGAGTTGCTCGAACTGGTTGTCGTGCTTGGATTGGCGCTAGGCCTTTGAAGTCGGTCGAAATCTAAAAGCCTGGGCGCGTTGTGAAGGCCACTCACCTGCTGTGGAAGCGGGCTTGCCTGCGAACACGGGCAAAGCCCGTGCCATCGGTGCCTTTGTCTGTGGGGTGGGTGCAGTAACTTCCGGCAACGGTTCGGTAAGTCCTGCAGCTTCTCTGCCAGCGTATCCTCTGCCTCCCCCCATACGACCCGGTAGGCCTCCCGTGCGAAACTGGATCTTTGCCAGTCTGTTGATGCTGCCCAACCTCCCAGCCACCGCCGCAGACCTCATGGCGTTCTGGGATGCCCCTCGCCACGGCGGTAACAGCTTCAACCGGCTGCCACCCGATCAAGCCTATTTCGATGCCCTGAAGGGGTATGGCGCCACATGGGTGCGGCTGTCTTACGACAAATGGCAACCGGTACAACGTGATTTCCTGCTCGGCAATGCCGACGCTTATGCAGGCCTGCCCGCCGCCGACCTGGCTACGCTGCGCGCCACCCTTGACCGTGCTCATCAGGCGGGGCTCAAGGTGGTCATTGCCCCACTCTCGCTACCCGGTATGCGCTGGTCGCAAAACAACCAGGGCCAATTCGATGATCGACTGTGGCAAGACAAGCGCTACTGGTCCCAGGCCATGGCCTTCTGGCGAGACATGGCACGTGAACTGAAAGGCCACCCGGCCATTGGCGCCTACAACCTGATCAATGAGCCCGCCCCGGAAAAACTGGGCGGCTTGGTCGAACACGCCGAACCGGGGCAAATGCAGCAGTGGTATGTGCGAGCGCAGGGCTCCGCGCGCGATCTGCCGTTGCTGTACCGGCAACTGATAGCGGCCATTCGCGAGCAGGACACTGACACACCGGTCATGGTCGATGCAGGTTGGTTTGCTGCCGCAGACGCCTTCGACTACTGGCCTGCTCCCCTGGAAGACCCGCGAGTGTTGTACAGCGTGCACATGTACGAGCCCTATGCCGCTACCAGTGCGCCCAACATGACGCGCAAGCACCCCATCGCCTATCCGGGCGCCGCACCGTTTGCCGGGCAAACCCAGCAATGGGATGGGGCGCGAGTTGAACGCTACTTGCGCCAGCCGTTGGCATGGGCCGAAGCCATGGGCCTGCCGCGGTCGCGCCTGGTGGTAGGCGAGTTTGGCTGCATGCGCAGGCTATCGGGTTGCCGGCAATACCTTGAAGACGTACTCACCGTGCTGGATCGCAATCAGTTGCACTGGGCTTTCTATAGCTTCCGTGAAGACAACTGGGACGGCATGGACTACGAACTGGGTTCGGCGAAGGTGCCGTGGCGCTACTGGCAGGCGATCGAGCAAGGTACGCCAGACCCATTGCCGCGCACAGCAACGGTTGAGTTCGAGCCTATACGAAAGCGCTTGAACCCGGACTGACACTCATCACCCATTGTGAAATCTCTTGCAACAGTCATGACGCGGGTATATACACGTATCCATGCTGACCAGTGAATGCATCTGTACCCATCTGCGTCGCGCCGCCCGCGGGGTGAGCCGGCATTATGACGAGGCCCTTGCCGGCTTCGGGGTCAATGTCGCGCAGTTTTCCCTGCTAAGGCACCTGCAGCGGCTCGACCGCCCCAGCATCACCACCTTGGCCGAAGCCATGGGCCTGGAGCGCAGTACCCTGGGGCGTAACCTGCGGGTACTGGAGGCGGAAGGGCTGGTGGCCCTGGCCGAAGGCGAGGACCAGCGCAACCGCGTGGTGCTGCTGACTGCGGCCGGGACGCAGCTGCTGCATGCCGCGCACCCAGCCTGGGAACAAGCCCAGATCGAACTGGTGGAGCGGTTGGGCGCCGGGCAGCGGGATGAACTGGTGCGTTTGCTGGACCAATTGGCCTGAATTGATACGACCATAAGCGGGTATATACCCGTAAAAACCTTGCGATGTGCTGGAGATAACGACAATGACTTCGGTGTGGCGAACCAGCGGGTGGGTACTGGTGGGGGCGGCTTTGATTCTGGCGCTGTCTCTGGGGGTACGGCATGGCTTTGGCCTGTTTCTGGGGCCGATGAGCGCCGATTTTGGCTGGGGGCGTGGGGTATTCGCCTTTGCCATTGCCCTGCAGAACCTGATCTGGGGGCTGGCGCAACCGTTTGCCGGTGCCTTGGCCGACCGTATGGGGGCCGCACGGGTAGTGATCATCGGCGGCATTCTGTACGCCGTCGGTTTGATCCTCATGGGCATGGCAGACTCTGCCTGGTCGTTGTCGCTCAGTGCCGGTTTGCTGATCGGCATCGGCCTGTCCGGCACATCGTTCTCGGTCATCCTCGGCGTGGTCGGGCGTGCGGTGCCGGCCGACAAGCGCAGCATGGCCATGGGCATTGCCAGCGCGGCCGGTTCCTTTGGCCAGTTCGCCATGCTGCCGGGCACTCTCGGCCTGATCCAGTGGCTGGGGTGGTCCGCAGCGTTGCTGGTGCTGGGCCTGATGGTGGCGTTCATCGTGCCCTTTGTTGGCCTGTTGCGCGACCGCCCGCTGCCCAGCCATGGCACCGAACAGACCCTGGGCCAGGCGCTGCGCGAAGCGTGCTCGCATTCGGGCTTCTGGTTGCTGGCGCTGGGTTTCTTCGTGTGTGGTTTCCAGGTGGTGTTCATTGGCGTGCATCTGCCGGCCTACCTGGTTGACCAACACCTGGCCGCGACCACCGGTACCACGGTGCTGGCGCTGGTCGGCCTGTTCAATATCGTGGGTACTTTCACCGCTGGCTGGCTGGGCGGGCGCATGTCCAAGCCGCGCCTGCTGACCGGGCTGTACCTGCTGCGTGCAGTGGTGATCGTGCTGTTCCTCTGGGCGCCGGTGAGTGCTTTCAGTGCCTATCTGTTCGGCATTGCCATGGGCCTGTTGTGGTTGTCCACGGTCCCGCTGACCAATGGCACCGTGGCTACGGTGTTCGGGGTGCGTAACTTGTCCATGCTCGGCGGTATCGTTTTCCTTTTCCACCAGCTGGGTGCGTTCCTGGGTGGCTGGTTGGGCGGGGTGGTGTATGACCGCACCGGTAGCTATGACCTGGTCTGGCAGATTTCCATCCTGCTCAGTTTGCTGGCCGCTGCCCTGAACTGGCCCGTGCGCGAACGGCCGGTGGCGCGCCTGCAGGCCCAGGCCGTATGAAGCGCTACCTGGGCCGGGGGTTGCTGGCCTTTGGCGCGCTGGCGCTGCTGGTGTTGGCGTGGTGGGGCTGGCACAGGGGCGGGATGGCGTTGATGCAACTGGGCATGAGTGTTTGTTAGGCGCTACCCTGCAAGCTCAAGGGTTGTCTAGCAGGAGAAACGAATCATGCGTGCTCATTGGTTGACAGTGCCGTTGTTGGCCGTGCTTGCCAGCACATCGAGTTGGGCTGCCGATTGCCCGGCGTTGTTGCAAGGCAGCCTGCCGGAATTGCGTGGCAAGGGGCCGATCGACCTGTGCCAGCGCTTTGGCGGGAAGCCTTTGGTGGTGGTCAATACGGCCAGCTATTGTGGTTTTGCACCACAGTTCGAGGGGCTTCAGTCGACTTACAAGGAATATCACGAGCAAGGTCTGGAAATGCTTGGCGTGCCATCCAATGATTTCAAGCAGGAAGATACCGATAGCGAGAAGACTGCCAAGGTTTGCTATGCCAACTATGGCGTTACCTTCACCATGACCAAGACGCAGGCGGTGCGCGGCAAGGATGCGATACCGCTGTTCGCTGAGTTGGCGAGCCAGAGCAGTGCGCCGAAGTGGAATTTCTACAAGTACGTTGTCGATCGTAAGGGCAAGGTGATCGGTAACTTCTCCAGCCTGACCAAACCGGATGATCCCGAATTCCGCGCAGCCATCGAGAAGGCCATTTCCTCACAGCAGTAATCTCGCTGCTCTTGCTCTTGCTCTTGCTCTTGCTCTTGCTCTTGCTCTTGCTCTTGCTCTTGCTTTGGCTTCTAAGTGCGCGGTAGTTCAGGCAACGCAGATTGCGACTTCAGGAGGCCGAGCGCAGGGCTTGCGGAGGGAGGTGACGGGGATGGATGCCCGTCAAGCGCTGGGCCCCAGGATGGGGCCTGCAGCGCGGTCCTCCCGGGAGCAAGCCCGGAGCGAGGG
>NZ_JBWKXT010000099.1:0-13639 GCF_059423245.1 Pseudomonas sp. GW460-LB5 | reverse complement strand
CACGTACCCACGTACCCACGTACCCACGTACCCAAGTACCCAAGTACCCAAGTACCCAAGTACCCAAGTACCCAAGTACCCAAGTACCCACTTACCTAAGCATGTACGTACGTGTTCCCGTGCTCAATGGTTCAAGCAATCACTGGTTCAAGCGTTCAATCGAACCATCGAACCATTGAACCATTACCTGTCTAGACAAGTACCCACTTGCGTACTTACCCATTTGCAGCAATGCAGCATGTTTGACTTGTCTATATAACTATTGATGTTTTCCGTGCCTTTCAGTGACCACGACTGGGTGGGCGGGCAAGTGAATGTGACGCAGAGCATCTGCCATGGCTCTCAGCGGGCTACGGCTGCCATACACGCTGAATGTCACAGCACCGTCCTCGTGGCCGGCTATCCGCTTGATCAGCGAGTCCTGCACACCAGCGTCTCGCAGATCGTCAATGAGTGTGTGGCGGAAGCTGTGGAAGGTCTTCCGAGGGTCAGTTATGCCGAGCTTGGCCTTGAACCGACCGAACCACTTCGACGGTGCATGCCCCAGCTTCCCACGCACTGCGTCCAATTCGGGGAATAGGCGATCAGTTCCAGTCGCCTTGACTGACGCAACGTATTGGAGAAGGCCCAGGTCGAGCAGGGCAGGGTGTAAAGGAATGACGCGGCGACTGCTAGCGTTCTTGAGATTCTGGCCTTCACGAGTGTCATCGATGCGGATGCACTGGATACCCTGTTGCTCAGCGAAGTCATCCAGCCGCAACTGGCACAGCTCTTCCAGTCGTGCCCCGGTCGCCCTTCCCATTAATGGCAGCCAGTAGCGCCATGGGTGCTTGCGTGCTTCCTTTCGCAGCGCCTCATGATCCAGCAGGGCTGCCAGATCGCGGCGGTCAAATGACAGGCGTGCTTCCTTCGCTGATCCCGTCATGACCTTCATGCCGGCTAGCGGGTTCGCTTCTATATAGCTGTTGGCCTTGCACCAGTTCATGAAGGCGGTCAGCTTGCGTAGCCGGTTGTTCACGGTGACGGCAGTGATGGTCTTGTACATGCTGTCTGACTCGACCACTTGCTTCAGTGTCTTGCCCTTGAACTCAGGTCGTAAGCCGAAGTACTGGGGGCAGCGGCTGAGTCGTTCTTTCAGCAGGCGTGCTTGCTGGGCATCGAAGGCCAGAGCAGGCATGTCACCCATCAGCTCGAACAGGTCAGATAAGGCACGCTCGACTTCATCCACACTGACTTGCCGCCATGTGCCGCCGCGTTTCCCTTCTTCTATATAGAGCTTCGATAGAGTGGCGAGGGTTGGGCTGTCGCTTCCGACCTTCACTGGGGCAGTCGAAGTCGCACGTGGTGCTACGGGAATGGCTGGTGTTGGGGCTGAGTCCCGCCACTGTGAACATAATCCACGAAGCGTCTGAAGGTCTGTTAGAGGGTGCTCGCTGAGGTGGCCGTGTAGCCGTTGGACGATGGACGCAGCGAGGAACAGGGCGCTCTGCCGGTGCCTGATGTTCAGGCTCAAACGCAAAGTGTGACACCTCGGGAAGAGGTGCTTGGGTAGCTTGAGATTCAGGTAGTAGACGGCTTTGCGTCTGATCAGATAGGCCATGGGTGTGACACCAAAGTGTGACAGCAAAGTGTGACAGTGCTGGCTACACCCCAAGTTTTGAGCGATCGTGCTGAGTGTCTGCACGGGTAGAGCGTCTGCTACCCCATCAGCCTGAAACCCTTGCCCCATAAGGCCTGCATTGATTCCCGAGCATGCTTGCATGCCACCTGGTCAGGCCCGGAAGGGAGCAGCCATAGCGGGAACATCGAGTGCCGGGGTGTGGCTGGTGGGGCCGCCTCCATTTCTGGGGTCGGAAAACCTCAGTCTGCAACGAACGCCTTCCTTCTTGCCTGCTTTCCGCCCAATGCTCCGGCCGCCGATAGCTTCATCAGCCGCTGGAATTTCGGGCATGCCAGATGATCCTCCTCCGGGCACTGCGCCGCATGCCGCAATCCCTTGCTCATCGCTTGCAACCGCCTGATTCGCGCATCCAGCTCGTCCGCCTTGGCGATCAGCATCTGCCGGTCGACCTGCAGGTTCACCAGCATCGCCCCTACTTCATCCAGCGAAAACCCCGCAGCCTGCCCCAGGGCGATCAGTGCCAGCCGGTCTGCCACATCAGCCGCAAACTGCCGCCGCTGGCCGCGCCAGATGCCCCGATTACAGCGAACCCCCGATCAGAGTGCGCACTTTTAAGAGAGGTCCGATAACAGTCTAAGAAAGCGCCTACTTGCGGGATAATTACCGCGAATTATCCTACGATCTCCGTCGACTCCCGTCTGATTGTCCCGGTCAACCTCGCCCACTAGGCTTTCGCGGTCGCTGTCAGTTCAGCGACCGGGTGTGGAAGCCTGGGTGGTTTGGCGGCTGTCGATATGACAGTTGTGCGTGGGAGGCCTTCGGGCCTGCCGGGTTTGCCATACCCCTGGTCTTCCACCCCGCGTACAACTGTCACCCTAAGTGTGGAAGCGAAAGGGTGCTCTCAGCCCGGTATGGTGAACTCATGAAAAAACTGGTCCCCGATCCGCCCCACGTCTTCGATCTTCCCCAAGGCAAATCCCTCTCCCGCGCCATCAGCGAAGGCATCGTGCCGATGGAGTTCGCGCTGATGAATGTTTCCCACTACCTGATGTTCGCCTACAGCGATAGCCGGCGGGCGCTTGAGCGCATTCAGGACGAAGAAACCAGGCAATTATTGGAGCATGGGCTGCGGGCCATGCAGATTGCCTGGGGGCAGGCGGATGCTGCCAGCTTGGCGTTTGAACGCAAAGGCCAGTGATGTTGCGTTTGCAGTAGAGATTTTGAGGGTGCCGCACAACTTTGTGGGAGCGGGCATGCCCGCGAAGAACATTACTCGGTGGATGGCACCGGCTATGCCGGTGTTCGCGGGCATGCCCGCTCCCACAGGGTTTGCACAAGCTTTCACAAATTGAGCAGGGCAGTAAGTTGTGCCGGCATTTTGCTGGGCATTTCAGGGCCGGGCCACAGACATATTGTCCGGGTCGCCCGCTCCCCCATACCGCTGCGCAATCCGCTCGATCTCCCCCGACTGCTTCATTCTTACCAGCGCCCGCAACAGCGCTTGTGTCGGTATCGCCGGATCGTTGCGCACCATGCACCCCAAATCCTGTTCTTCCAGCACCGCCAGCGCCTGCAATTGCTGTTCAGCTGGCAACCCCTGGTTGAACCACTGCAACGACAACTGGTTGCTCACCGCATGCCGATACCGCCCGGCCTGCAGCTTTTGCAGCACCAGCAACTGGCTGCGGCTGTCCTCACGGTGCAGCTGGCCCTTGGCCAGCAGCGGTTGCAGGGTTGAATAGGTGTAGCCCAGCACCGTGCCGATAGCCTGGGGTGGCAGTTGCTCCAAGAGCATCGGGGTGTCGTCGCTGGCGCGGCCAACCAGCACGTCGCGCTGGTGAATCAGCGGGATACTCCACACAAAATCCCCCGGCCGGTCATTGAGCCATCGGGTACTGACGTAGCAACGCACATCTATGTCGCCGCTGCTCATGGCCTCCTCCAGGCGCAGGCGGGCCATGACGTGGTAGTTGGGGCGAGCCCCCACTTCCTTGGCCATGGCCTGCATCAGGTCGTAAAGCAATCCCTCCACTGGCTGATCGCCTTCGATGCGTACCAGCGGCATGCCCCAGCTCTCCGCTACAGAGAAGCGCAGTGCCGGCTGTTCAGCCAGGCTGTGGGTGGTCCAGAGCAACAGCAGGGCCAGCAATCTTCGCAAAGGCGTATCCTCCCTGAACAGCGCGCCTGTCTCAAAGCTTAGACGACGCGCGCAGGGTGCAATTTTGCCCCCGCTCCGCTAGCATTAGCGATCTTCCGCTCTATCAGGCTACGATGGTTTTTCGATGAGTTATCAGGTTCTTGCACGTAAATGGCGTCCGCGCTCGTTCCGCGAAATGGTCGGCCAGGCCCATGTGCTGAAGGCCTTGATCAATGCCTTGGACAATCAGCGCCTGCACCACGCCTACCTGTTCACCGGTACCCGGGGCGTGGGCAAGACGACCATCGCCCGTATTATCGCCAAGTGCCTGAACTGCGAAACCGGCATCACCTCCACGCCCTGTGGCACCTGTTCGGTGTGCCGTGAAATCGACGAAGGCCGTTTCGTCGACCTGATCGAGATCGACGCCGCCAGCCGCACCAAGGTCGAAGACACCCGCGAGCTGCTGGACAACGTGCAGTACGCCCCGAGCCGTGGGCGCTTCAAGGTCTACCTGATCGACGAAGTGCACATGCTGTCGACCCACTCGTTCAACGCCTTGCTCAAGACGCTGGAAGAGCCGCCGCCCTACGTCAAATTCATCCTCGCCACCACCGACCCGCAGAAGCTGCCGGCCACCATCCTGTCGCGCTGCCTGCAGTTCTCGCTGAAGAACATGAGCCCGGAGCGGGTGGTTGAACACCTCAGCCACGTACTGGCTGCCGAGAACGTGCCGTTCGAACCGGATGCCCTGTGGCTGCTGGGCCGCGCGGCCGATGGCTCGATGCGTGACGCCATGAGCCTCACCGACCAGGCCATCGCCTTTGGCGAAGGCAAGGTGCTGGCCGCTGATGTGCGGGCCATGCTTGGCAGCCTGGATCACGGCCAGGTCTACGGCGTGTTGCAGGCGTTGCTCGAAGGCGATGCCCGGGCATTGCTGGAGGCCGTGCGCAGCTTGGCCGAGCAGGGCCCGGACTGGGCGGGCGTGCTGGCCGAAATGCTTAACGTGCTGCACCGTGTGGCCATTGCTCAGGCGCTGCCAGAGGCCGTGGACAACGGCCAGGGTGACCGCGACCGAGTACTGGCGCTGGCTTCGGCATTGCCGGCCGAGGACGTGCAGTTCTATTACCAGATGGGCCTGATCGGCCGCCGAGACCTGCCGTTGGCGCCGGACCCGCGTGGTGGTTTCGAGATGGTCCTGCTGCGCATGTTGGCGTTCCGCCCGGCTGATACCGACGACGCGCCGAGACCGGTGCTAAAGCCAGTGGGGATCAGCCAAGCCACAGCTGATCCTGCAGCGCCGGTGGCAGCCTCGGCCTTGGCCGGGCCTTCATCGCCTGTTGCGGCCGCGCCGGCAGAACCCGCGGCGGCGGCCCCACAGCTGGAGGTGCCTGCACCTGCGACAGCCGACCATGAGCCGGAGGCCGAGCCAGACGCCGAGCTGCAGGCCGAGATCGAGGCCATTTCGGTACCTGAGCCTGTCGCGGAGGTGGTCGACCTGCCGTGGGAAGAGCCGGCAGTTGCACCTGCGCCGGTGGCGGCTGAACCTGTGCCCGCACCTGCGCCCGAGCCTGTTGCCCCTGCACCGGCGCCACAGCCCACAGCGGCAAGCGACGAGCCGCCTTTCGACCCCTCCGCCTACGCTGCCGTAGGCATGGATCGCGATGATGAGCCGCCGCTGGACGAAGACTATTACAGCGGTGAAAGCGACCCGGTCGGTTTCAGCTATCTGGACGAGTTGGCCGAACATGTGCAGGAAGAGGTATCGAAGCCGGCTGCCGAGCCGCTGCCAGCAGCTAAACCGGCCACCGGGCTGGCCCTGCAATGGCTGGAATTATTCCCACAGTTGCCTGTGTCCGGGATGACAGGCAACATCGCGGCAAACTGTACGCTGATTGCCGCCGATGGCGACGACTGGCTGCTGCACCTGGACCCTGGCCAAGGCGCACTGTTCAACACGACCCAGCAGCGTCGCCTGAACGAGGCGCTCAACCAGCACCTGGGGCGCACCCTGAACCTGCGTATCGAGCTGATCCTGCCTGAGCAGGAAACCCCGGCCCAGGCGGCATCGCGCAAGCGTGCAGAGCGCCAGCAGGACGCGGTCACCTCTATCGAACAGGATCCGTTGATCCAGCAGATGATCAAGTTGTTCGGTGCCAAGGTGCGGCAGGATACTATTGAGCCTGTAGAGGCCCTGGCCAAACAGGGCCAGTAACGGATAACCATGCGGCTGGCCCTGCGCCGAGCCGCATCACATGACCCAATCGAGGTATACCCCCATGATGAAAGGTGGCATGGCCGGCCTGATGAAGCAGGCCCAGCAGATGCAGGAAAAGATGCAGAAAATGCAGGAAGAGCTGGCCAACGCCGAAGTCACCGGCCAGTCCGGCGGTGGCCTGGTGAGCGTGGTGATGACGGGGCGTCACGACGTCAAGCGCGTCAGCATCGACCAAAGCCTGATGTCGACCGACGAGGACGACAAGGAAGTGCTGGAAGACCTGATCGCCGCCGCGCTGAACGATGCCGTGCGCAAGATCGAGCAAAGCAGCCAGGAAAAGATGGGCGGCATGACCGCCGGCATGCAACTGCCGCCGGGCTTCAAGATGCCGTTCTAAGCGCATTGCGATACCGAAAACCGCCGCTGATATCAGCGGCGGTTTTTTTTGAGCGATTTCAACCCAGGCGCGGTCTGCTTTTTATGTGATAGCAACAGCAGGCCGGGTAGGCTTGGGGTGACCTTATTTGACGCCGCCGCCCCCGCTGGGTATAAACCGCCTCTTATTGATTTGTCAGGCCATTCCCATGAGCTTCAGTCCCCTTATCCGCCAACTGATCGACGGCCTGCGCATCCTGCCAGGCGTTGGCCAGAAGACCGCACAGCGCATGGCCCTGCAATTGCTGGAGCGCGACCGCAGTGGCGGGCTGCGCCTGGCTCAGGCCTTGACCCAGGCCATGGAAGGGGTAGGGCATTGCCGCCAGTGTCGCACCCTCACCGAGCAGGAACTGTGCCCGCAGTGCGCCGACCCGCGCCGCGACGACACCCAGCTGTGCGTGGTAGAGGGGCCGACCGATGTGTATGCGGTGGAGCAGACGGGCTACCGTGGCCGCTACTTTGTGCTCAAGGGGCACCTGTCGCCGTTGGACGGCCTGGGCCCGGAGGCCATTGGCATTCCGCAGCTTATGGCACGCATCGAGGAGCAGGGCACCTTCACCGAGGTGATCCTGGCGACCAACCCGACGGTGGAGGGGGAGGCGACGGCGCATTATATCGCGCAATTGTTGAGCGAGAAGGGGTTGGTGGCGTCTCGCATTGCCCATGGTGTACCGCTGGGCGGCGAGCTGGAGATGGTGGATGGCGGCACCTTGGCCCATGCCTTTGCAGGGCGCCGGCCAATTTCGCTCTGATTCAAAAATGCTGGGGCCGCTTTGCGGCCCATTCGCGGGACAAGCCCGCTCCCACAGAGATATAGCGATGCTTCACTTTGTGGGAGCGGGCTTGTCCCGCGAATGGGCTGCAAAGCAGCCCCAAAGCCAACTCAGTACTCGCTGAGGGAAAACTCGGTCAGGCAGAAGGTAGGCACCCCGGCCGCCTGCAACCGACGCGACCCGTCCAATTCCGGCAGGTCGATAATCGCCGCCGCCTCGAACACCTGCGCCCCGGTACGGCGTACCAGGTTGGCTGCAGCCAGCAGCGTACCGCCGGTGGCAATCAGGTCATCGAAGATCAACACCGAATCCCCCTCGCACAGGCTGTCGGCATGCACTTCCAGGAAGGCTTCGCCGTATTCGGTCTGGTAACCCTCGCTCAGCACGTCAGCCGGCAGCTTGCCTTGCTTGCGGAACAGGATCAGCGGCTTGTTCAACTGGTGGGCGATGATTGAGCCGATCAGGAAGCCCCGCGCGTCCATGGCACCAATGTGGCTGAACTCAGCCTCGACATAACGCTCGATGAACTGGTCAGCTACATAGCGCAGCCCGCGCGGCGATTGGAACAGCGGGGTGATGTCGCGAAAGATCACGCCCGGTTTGGGGAAGTCCACTACCGGGCGGATCAGGGCTTTGAGGTCGAAAGCGTCGCTGTGCATTGTTGCGGGTATCCTGGGAAAACGAATGCCAAAGTATACCCGCTAAACGCCGGCCTCAGGCCTCGATTGCACCACCGGCCAGCGCACACAGCTGGATCGGGTCGAGGATGTGCACTTCCTTGCCCTCGGCGCGCAGCAGGCCGTTCTGCTGGAAGCGCGTGAACACCCGCGACACAGTTTCTACTGCCAGGCCCAGGTAGTTGCCGATTTCGTTGCGCGACATGCTCAGGCGGAACTGGTTGGCCGAATAGCCGCGGGCGCGGAAGCGTGCCGACAGGTTGACCAGGAAGGTGGCAATACGCTCGTCGGCGGTCTTTTTCGACAGCAGCAGCATCATTTGCTGGTCGTCGCGGATTTCCCGGCTCATGACCCGCATCAGCTGGCGACGCAGCTGCGGCAGTTGCACCGACAGCTCGTCAAGCCGCTCGAAGGGGATTTCGCACACCGAAGTGGTTTCCTGCGCCTGGGCCGACACCGGGTAGGCTTCGGTGTCCATGCCTGACAGGCCGACCAGCTCGCTGGGCAGGTGGAAGCCGGTGATCTGTTCTTCGCCGCTGTCGCTGAGGCTGAAAGTTTTCAGGGCACCGGAACGTACGGCGTAGACCGAGCCGAAATTGTCACCCTGGCGGAACAGGAACTCGCCTTTCTTCAGCGGGCGGCCGCGTTTGACGATTTCATCCAGTGCATCCATGTCTTCCAGGTTCAGCGAAAGAGGCAGGCACAGGGGGGCCAGGCTGCAATCCTTGCAATGGGCCTGGTTGTGTGGGCGCAGTTTGACTGGCTCGGACATTTGAATCGATCCTTGTGGGAAAGCACACATAAGTCGTAAGGGTAACCCACGACACAGGGTGTAGGCCAGCGTGCGCGTTGATGGTGCGCCCTGGCGAAACCCCGGCAGCCGTCCTGCCGGGAGTCCTTGTGTGCCCATAGTGTGCCTGGCAAGGAGGCTTGTCCATGCGGTTGAACGACTCGGTTTTCAGATAACCCGCGAGAAACGCTGGCGGTTGTGCATCGCCAGGTAGGCGTCGAACACCATGCACACCGAGCGCGCCAGCAGGCGGCCAGCCGGCAGGATGCGAATGCCCTTGGCGTCCAGGCTGATCAGGCCGTCGCGCTGCAAGGTCAGCAGTTCGGGCCAGAGCTCGTTGAAATAACCGCGAAAATCGATGGTGAAGGCCTGTTCGATCGGCTCGAAGTCCAGCTCGAAATGGCAGATCAGTTGCTGGATCACCGCCCGCCGTATGCGGTCGTCGTGGTTGCATACCAGGCCGCGCTGGGTGGCCAGCTGGGCGTTGGACAGGCTGTCCTGGTAGGTGTTGAGGTCGCTGCTGTTCTGGCAGTACAGGTCGCCGATCTGGCTGATGGCCGACACGCCCAGGCCGATCAGGTCGCAGTGCCCGTGGGTGGTGTAGCCCTGGAAGTTGCGCTGCAGGGTGCCTTCTTCCTGGGCGATGGCCAGTTCGTCGTCCGGCAGGGCGAAGTGATCCATGCCGATGTAGCGGTAGCCGGCGGCGGTCAACTGGTCAATGGTGGTGTGCAGCATCTCCAGCTTGGCGGCCGGGCTGGGCAGGTCGTTGTTGTCGATGCGCCGTTGGGGCATGAAGCGCTCGGGCAGGTGGGCATAGTTGAACACCGACAGGCGGTCTGGCTGCAGGCGGATCACTTCTTCGACCGTGCGGGCAAAACCTTCGGGTGTTTGTTTGGGCAGGCCGTAGATCAGGTCCAGGTTGACCGAACGGAACTGCAGGGTGCGCGCAGCCTCGATCAGGGTGCGGGTCTGCTCCAGACTCTGCAGGCGGTTGATCGCGCGCTGCACGGCCGGGTCGAGGTCTTGTACGCCCAGGCTGACGCGGTTGAAGCCCAGTTCGCGGAGCAGGCCCATGGTCGACCAGTCGGCCTCGCGCGGGTCGATCTCGATGCCGTAGTCGCCGGAATCGTCGTCCAGCAGGTGGAAGTGCTGACGCAGGGTGGCCATCAGTTGGCGCAGTTCCACATGGCTGAGGAACGTCGGCGTGCCGCCGCCAAAATGCAGCTGTTCAACACGCTGCTGCGGGCCCAGGTGGCAGGCGATCAGCTGGATTTCCTGCTCCAGGCGCTGCAGGTAGGGTGCGGCGCGCGCGCGGTCCTTGGTGATGACCTTGTTGCAGGCGCAGTAGTAGCAGATGTTGGCGCAAAACGGCACATGCACGTACAGCGACAGGGGGCGCACGGCTCGACGGCTCTCGCGCAGGGCGTGGAGCAGGTCGAACGAGCCCACCTCGCTGTGCAGTTGCACGGCGGTCGGGTAGGAGGTGTAGCGTGGCCCGGCCAGATCGTAGCGGCGGATCAGGTCGGTATCCCAACGTAGGTCGTCGAGCATGAGGGCGGTCCCCGGAAAGAGCAGCAGTGCACCGGACTATATGGCTGTCTGTAGGGGTGTGTGTTGATTTGTATCAAGGGCGTTGGGGCTGCACAGCAGCCCCCGTCAATGCCCCATCAGCCAGTGCTGGTGTGGGCCTGGCAGGGTCCAGACCCCAAACAGCATCACCAGCACACCGCCCGCCACACGCACGCTGCGGCGCCTCAACAAGGCGTTTACCCGTTCGGCAGCCAGCCCGGTGGCCAGCAACACCGGCCAGGTTCCCAGGCCGAACGCGAGCATCAACGCCGCGCTGTACCCGGCGTTGCCCTGGCTGGCGGCCCACAGCAGGGTGCTGTAGACCAACCCGCACGGCAGCCACCCCCACAAGGCACCCAGCAGCAACGCCCGGGGCAGGCTGGACACCGGCAACAAGCGCGACGCCACCGGCTGGATATGCCGCCACAGCCCGCGCCCCAGGGCTTCGATGCGGGTCAGCCCGCTCCACCAGCCGGCCAGGTACAGCCCCATGGCAATCAACAACAGCGCTGCCACCACCCGCAGCCCCAGGGCGGCGGGGCTGCGGGCCACCGCCCAGCCGGCCAGGCCTAGCAACAGGCCGGCGCTGGCATAACTGAAAATGCGCCCAAGGTTGTACGCCAACAGCAGGCGCAAGCGCCGGCTACGTTGTTCCGGTGGGATGGCCAGGGTCAGCGCGCCCATCAGGCCGCCGCACATGCCCAGGCAGTGGCCGCCGCCAAGCAGGCCCAGGACCAGTGCCGAGCCCAGCAGGGGAAGCAGGTCAGGCACGGGGTGGTGGTTCCTTGTCGGTATCGCCCGGTGTGTCGTCAGGCTTCACCGCGGCCTGGTGGCGCGGGTCCTGGTCGTCGAACAGGATGCTGTGGGCAGGGCCTTCGAGGTCGTCGTACTGGCCGCTGTCCACTGCCCAAAAGAAGATGTACACGGCCACGCCGACCAGCAGCAAGGCTGCGGGGATCATGACATAGAGGGCGGGCATGGTGTCTTCCTCCCGGGCAGGGGTGCTTCGGTTTTCGGCAGGTTCGATGCCAACGGCATGCGGGTCAGGCGCAGGGCATTGAGCACCACGATCAGCGAGCTGACCGACATGCCGATGGCGGCCCACACCGGGGTGATCCAGCCAAGCGCGGCAAACGGCAACATCAGGCCATTATACAGGGTGGCCCACAGCAGGTTCTCGAGGATGTTGCGACGTGTGCGGCGGGCCAGGTCCAAGGCCTGCACCAGTGCCTGCAGGCGGTTGGACAGTAGCACGGCGTCGGCGCTGGTCTTGGCAAGGTCGGTGGCGCTGCCCATGGCAATGCTGATGTCGGCGGCGGCCAGCACCGGCACGTCGTTGACCCCGTCGCCGAGCATCAGCACCTTGCGCCCGGCCGCCTGCAGCGCCTTCAGCCGATCCAGCTTGTCGTCCGGGCGCAGGCCACCAATGGCCTGGTCGATGCCCAGTTGCGCGGCCACCTCGGCGACCATCGGCGAACTGTCGCCCGACAGCAGCAGCGTGCGCCAGCCTCGGGCCTTGCAGGCGGCGAGCAGCGCCGGTGCGTCGTCGCGCAGCCGGTCGTCCAGGCCAAACCACGCCAGAGGCCCGTGGCGGTCACCCAGCAGCAGCCACTGGCCGCGTGGTTCCGGCACGGCGGGGATTTGCGCAGCGCTCAGGGCGCAGACGAAGGTGGCCTGGCCGATACGCAGGCGTTGGCCGTCTACTTGCCCTTCCAGGCCCAGACCTGGCACGGTCTGCACGTTTTCGGCCGGTATGGCGGTGCGGCCGAAGGCGCGGGCGATCGGGTGTTCGGAGCGGTTTTCCAGGGCGGCGGCCAGGGCCAGGCAGCGGTCGGCGGGCAGGTTGCCGAGCGGGCGGATGCTGCGCAACGTAAGGCGGCCTTCGGTCAGTGTGCCGGTCTTGTCGAAAATCACCGTGTCGATCTGGTTCAGGCCCTCCAGTACATGGCCGCGGGTTACCAGCAGGCCCAGCTTGTGCAAGCTGCCGGTGGCGGCGGTCAGCGCCGTTGGCGTGGCCAGCGACAGTGCGCAAGGGCAGGTGGCCACCAGCATGGCCAGCACGATCCAGAAGGCCCGTGCAGGGTCCAGGTACCACCACCACAGGCCGATGGCCACGGCAGCCAGCAGCGAGAACAGCAGGAACCATTGCGAGGCCCGGTCGGCGATTTCGGCCAGCCGCGGCTTTTCGGTCTGAGCGCGCTCCAGCAGGCGGACGATGGCCGAGAGCCGCGAATCGTGGCCGAGTGCTTCGACTTCCACGTTCAAGGTGCTTTCGACATTCAGCGTACCGCCGGTGACCCGTTCGCCCACCCGGCGTGGTTGCGGCAGGTATTCGCCGGTGAGCAGTGATTCGTCCACGCTGGAGCGGCCTTCGACAATGCGCCCGTCGGCGGGGATCACCGCGCCGGGCAGCACTTGCACCGTGTCACCGCAGTGCAATTCGCTGAGCAGGATGCGCTCGCTGCGGCCGATGGCGTCCAGGCGCAGGCACGAGGCCGGCAGCAGGTTGACCAGCTGAGCGGTGGCCGCAGCCGTGCGTTCGCGGGCGCGGCGCTCCAGGTAGCGGCCGGTGAGCAGGAACAGGGCGAACATGCCCACTGTGTCGAAATACAGCTCGCCGCTGCCGGTGATGGCCGTCCAGATGCCGGCGCCGAAGGCCAGGGCGATGGCCAGCGACACCGAAACGTCCATGGTCAGGTGGCGGGTGCGCAGGTCGCGCGCCGCGCCCTTGAAAAAGGGCGCGCAGCTATAGAACACAATGGGAATGGTCAGGAACAGCGCCACCCAGCGCAGGATGGTGTGCAACTCGGGGGACAGGTCGATGTTGAATTCTGGCCAGGTGGCCATGGTCGCCATCATTGCCTGGAACCACAGCAGCCCTGCCACGCCCAGGCGGCGCAGGGCGCTGCGGTTCTCGCGGGCCAGCTGCTCGGCGGCCTGGTCGGGCTGGTAGGGGTGGGCGGCATAGCCGATCTGGCGCAACTCGGCGAGCAGGCGTGAAAGTGGCAGTTGCTTGTCGTCCCAGCTCAGCAGCAGGCGGTGGTTGGAGAGGTTCAGGCGCGCCTCGGCGACACCGGGCAGGTTGCGCAGGTGCTTTTCGATCAGCCAGCCGCAGGCGGCGCAGCTGATGCCTTCGACCAGCAAGGTGGTTTCGGCCAGCTCGCCCAGGTGGCGCACGAAGCTTTGCTGCACGTCGCTGCGGTCGTACAGGGCCAGTTCGTCTTGCAACTGCCTGGGCAGGGCCTCGGGGTTGGCGCTGTTGTCACTGCGGTGCTGGTAGTAGTGCTCCAGGCCAGCGGCGACGATCGACTCGGCCACCGCCTGGCAGCCGTGGCAGCAGAACTGCCGCGGCTGGCCGAGGACCACGGCGGTGAAGCGGCTGCCGGCGGGGACGGGCAGGGCGCAGTGGTAGCAGGGGG
>NZ_JBWKXT010000098.1:0-14070 GCF_059423245.1 Pseudomonas sp. GW460-LB5 | reverse complement strand
ACTCAGCAGTGAAACGATGCATCGCCGATGGTAGTGTGGGGTTTCCCCATGTGAGAGTAGGTCATCGTCAAGATTCAAACCCAAAGCCCCTGTCTGCAATGCAGACAGGGGCTTTGTCTTTTCTGGGTAGTTGTATCGGTCAGAACTGATAGCTGACCGTGGCGCTCAAATTGCGTTCCTCACCCATGTAGCAGTAGTTCAGGCTGGCACATGAGGTGATGTAGCTTTCATTGGTAAGGTTGTTGGCGTTAAGGCGCACATCCACGCCCCTGAGCCCAACCTTGCTCAGGTCATAGCCGAGCGAAGCGTCTAACACAGTGTAGGAAGGCACCTTCATGCTGTTTTCCGCATCTACCCAGCTGTAGCCCACATACCGCACGCCACCGCCCAGCCTCAGGCCATCCAGAGGCCCTTGGTGGAAGTTGTAGTCAGCCCAAAGCGAGAACATCTGTTTCGGTGCCTGGGTTGGCGAATTGCCCTTGTTGTCCAGGCTGGCCGACGTCAGGCTCGGCATCGACCGGGAATATTCGATATCGGTGAAGGTGTAGCCGCCTAGCAGTTTGAGGCTGTCGGTCACCTGCACATGTGCCTCCAGCTCCAGCCCTTGGGAACGTACTTCACCTACCGGGCGATAGAAATTTTCGTCAGGCTGCTTCGAAGCCAGGTTTTCCTGCTCGATGCGGAACACCGATGCGGTGAACAGGTTGTCGCTGCCCGGAGGCTGATACTTGATGCCGGCTTCCCATTGAGTGCCTTCGGTCGGTGCCAGGGGGCGGCCTTCCTGGTCGGACACGGTATTGGGATTGAACGACTCCGAGTAGCTGACATAGGGCGCAATGCCGTTCTCGAACAGGTAGAGCACCCCGGCCCGAGTAGTAAATTTGGTGCGTTGATCGTTGACCTTGGTGTCGCTGTCGCGATTCTCCTCGGACACCTTCACCCAGTCCTGACGAAGCCCCAAGGAGAAGCGCCACTGGTCCAGCTCCACCAGATCCTGCAGATACGCACCTGTTTGCTGCAAGCGCCGCTGGTAGCGGTTTTCGCCCAGGACCTCAAGGTTGCCATTGCCATACTGCGGGTTAGCTGCGTCCAGCGGGTCGACCGTGCCATAACGCCATGCGACGTCGGCTTTGCGCCGCTGGTAGTCGGCGCCCAGCAGCAGGGTATGTTTGGCAGCTCCAGTGAAGAATTCCGCCTGCAGCATATTGTCGATGATGTACGAATGCAGGCGCTCGTCGCCGCCGGTATAGGCGCGGTTGAGGATGTTGCTGTCGGCATCCGTCCAGCCGGCTGAGTACACCTGGTCCATGGAGACGTCGGAATCCTGGTAACGGAAGTTCTGCCGCGCGGTGAACACATCATTGAAGCGGTGCTCGAACTGGTAGCTGAACGACTGCTGGGTACGTTCGTAATTGTCGATGCCCGGCTCGCCCTCGAAGAAGTGGTCTGACAAGCGCAAGCCGTTGCGTTTGTGCAGCATGCCGTCTGCAGGGTTACCGCCATGGTACCCGCCGTTAGGGTCGTGCTGGAGGTAAGCCTGCAATGTGAGCGAGGTGTCTTCGGTAAAGTCGACGCTGATGGCCGGGGCGATGGTGTAGCGTTCTTCCTTGTTGTGGTCGAACTGGGTATCGGATGCATCCGCCAGGCCTGTCAGGCGATAAGCAATGCGCTTGTCATCATCTACAGGGCCACTGAAATCGAAACCCATGCCACGCTGGCCTTGGGTGCCAACCGTGGCCTGAACCTGATGGTAGGGAGTAAACAGCGGCTTCTTGGTGGTCAGGGCGACCAGGCCCCCCGGCGAGCTTCGCCCATACAGTACCGAAGATGGGCCCTTGAGAATGTCGATGCGCTCCAGGAAGTACGGGTCTACCTGCATGGTGCTGTAGGTGCCGTTGTCGCCCATCGACTTGAGGCCATCGACGTAGATGTTATCCACAGAGCCGTCGTTGAAGCCGCGCATCGCGACATAGTCATAGCGATGGGTGGCACCGTAAGGATTGGTCATCACCCCAGGCGTGTAGCGCATGGCCTGGGCAACGGTCTGTGAGCCCTGGTCGTCCATCTGCTGGCGAGTAATGACCGAGACGGATTGGGACGTCTCCACCAACGGTGTGCTCGTCTTGGTCGCCACTTGGCTGTGCGTGGCGTTGTAACCCTCCATGCTGCCGAGCGCATTACCGAGGGTGAAGCCACGGATATCGGTGTCCGGCAATGACAGGGCGGTGTCCTGGGGCTGTACCTGCAGCACATAGCTACGTCCATCCTGGCTGACGGCTTCCAGGCCGCTGCCATTGAGCATTTGGCGCAGTGCTTGATCGGTAGCGTACTGCCCCTGAAGGCCGTCAGACCGCAGGCCATCTGTGAGCTGAGGTGTACTCGACAGGGTTATGCCGGCCTGGCGGGCAAACTGATTGAGAACGTCGGCCAGTTGACCGGCCGGGATTGCATAGTGATGACTCACTTGAGCTGTTGCAGCCGCTGCGCAAAGTTGCGGAGCAAATGCCAAGCCCAATGCAGTACCAAACAGAGCCGCCCGGACAGCGTGGCGCAAGCGTTCTGATTGCAGGACAGGTCGATAATCATTCAAGTTGGAAGTGTCGGTTACCACCGGGTTGATAGGCATGCAGGGTCCGTTGAAGAGTTGAGGGCAGAAGGTGTCGCTTACTGTCCTAGCCGGACCGCGATTGAAAACCCGCCATAAATCAACAAGGCGTTGTCAGGTCATGCTCTCTACACGTACCCACCAGCGTGTACGGTGACGAAGCCTAACGGGCAGTGTCTGTGGCAGCAGCTGGAGCAAACGTTCCGGATCTTCGAGGCGGAACACCCCCGACAGGCGCAGATCGGCGATCTCGTCGCTGCAGCCCAGGTAACCATGGCGATAACGGCTGACCTGCGCGAGGAAGTCGGACAGGCGCATGTCCTGGGTAACGATCAGCCCTTCAGTCCAGGCCATCGCATCCATGTTCAGGTGCGCGAGCGGGTGCGCCCCCTCAGCATCCAGCCGCCAGTTCTGGCCGCTTTCAATCCACAGCAATTGACCATTGCCAGGTCGGTGGATCGCCACTTTGCCGTGGCTGACGCTGACACGTGTGCAGTCGTTGTCCTGATAGGCTACAAAGCGTCCTTCGAACCCTTCCAGCAGCGCATCGCGAGTTTGTACCAGTACGGGATGCCGGGCGTTGCAGGTAATCATCAGCTCCCCCTGCTTCAGGCGGACCATACGCTGCTGCTCATTGAAGGCCAGGTCCACAGCACTGCGGGTATTGAGTTGCAGCAGTGAGCCACCAGGCAAGGTAAAGACGCGTCGCTCACCGGTGCCGGTGGCATAGTCCGACGCCCACGCACTGATGGCATCGAGGTCCTTGGCCAGCCATGCCGCCGACCCAGCCATGACAACGCCGCCAAGCAGCTTCAGCGCTTGCCGGCGGTGCAGGCGCTGCTGGCTGGTTTCCAGGGTCTGCAACGCCAGCCCTGCACCCGGGATCGAGCGCAGGTCAAGGTCCTGATGCAGGTGCACTACCCGTTGCCAGGCTTGCTCATGTTCGTGGTGGGCACTGCGCCATTGCGCGCACTGTTGCTGCAAGGTCGGCTCATGCCCGCTCTCACGCAGACGCAGCATCCACTGGATGGCCTGCTTGACCGCTTTTGCATCAGGGCGTGCGGCACTCATTGGCTCAACACTCGTCTTCGTAGCGCAGCACATAGCAATGGTAGAGCGCATCAGCGATGTAACGCTCCACCGTACGCACTGAGATCCCCATCTGCTCGGCAATGGCCTGATGCTTCAGCCCCTCGCATTGGGCCAGGAGGAAGGCGCGACGTACCTTGGGTTTGAGGCCGTCGAGCATGCGCGCAATACGTTCAAGCAACTCCAGCAGCAGCTCGCGGGTTTCGGCTGATGGAGACTGTGCTTCCGGCACATGGGCCAATGCCTCCAGGTAGGCCCGGTGCAGCTCCTCGCGGCGCCAGTGATCGATGATCAGCCCACGGGCTACCGTGCGCAAGAAGGCCCTAGGGGTGTTTAGCTGCAGGTGTTCGCGGCGTTGCAGCAAGCGGACGAAGGTGTCATGGGCCAGGTCTGCGGCATCGGCGGCATTGCCCAGCTTGCTGCGTAGCCAGGCGTGTAACCAACCGTGGTGGTCACTGTAGAGCGTTTGCACGGAGTCATTGCTGGGCATAGGGGGAGGGTGCTGGCATCAATGGACATGAATGATAATTAGTCTCATTGTTGGCGCGGCGAGCTGAATTTGCAACCCATCTGCTCGCCCCGCACATAAGGCCAGTTACGGGCTAACGCCCTCGCTGGGTATCAAGATAGTTGCGGATCACCAAAGCCCCGCTATTGAGGTGCCGTTCCAGCACCGCTACCGCCTCGTCCACCAGCTTGTCGCTGGCGGCATCTACCAGTGCGTTGTGATCGTCCTGGGTCAGCTTGCCCAAGCCCATGGATGAAAGATGAAAACGCAGGAAGCGTTCTTCTTCGTTCAGTTCGTCCTCGATCAGTCGCAACAGCTTCCTGTTCGACGCCTTGCTGTACAACGTCATATGGAGCAAGCGATTCAGTCGGCCGATTTCGGCGTGGCGGGTTTCGTTCTCCAGTTGCTGGATATAGCCACGTGCGCTGGCGATGTCGCTGGCATCCAGCAGCGGGATAGACTGGCGCAGCGCTTCGCTCTCCAGCAGAACACGCAGGGCATAGGTATCCACCGCATCCTCGCCGATCAGCGGCGCAACCACCGCACCTTTGTGCATCTCCACTTTCAGCAGCGATTGCGCTTCAAGCTGGCGCAGGGCTTCGCGCACGGGCATGCGGCTGACACCAAACAAGGTGGCGAGCTCTTGTTGTCGCACGGCGGTGCCAGGGGGCAGGCGGCCATCGAGGATGGCGCTACGCAGGCGTTCTTCGATCACGGCACGGGCCTGGTGCGGCGACAGCTGCTCGCTGACCAGCACATTGCTCAATTTGATTTTTTCGGCCACGCGACGTCTGCCTCAACGATGACTAAAGTTGGATCCAATGACACTAGTAACAGCTTGGGGGAGTTGTCAAACCAAGGCCCGGATTGGAACGGGCGCCCCAAAAGCGCGGCTATGGTGGATGAAGTCACGTGCCAAAGGAAGCAGGCTATAGAAGGATATAAACAGAAAGTGTAGGCGGGCTGACAGGCGGATGCATGATTGCAGGGTGCCATTGTTTTTTGCGGTAGCAAGCCGCACCATCGCTGCTTTCGACTGGCCTGAACAGGGCTTGGCAGTGGCGATATCCTGGATGTTCAAAACCGTTGTGCGACGTGTCGGCTTTGCCGCGCTGCTGGGCAGTCTGCTGCTGGGCGGCTTGCACGCGGATTGGGATTTCTCCCAGATCAGCCGCAAGTCGCAGGCCCTGTATGGCCCTCTGGGTGCCGGGCAGGGCCGTATCGATGCGTGGCAGAACCTGATGGCCACGCAGAAGCAGGGTACTGAGCTTGAGCGGCTGCAAGTGGTCAACCGTTTCTTCAACCAGCAATTGCGCTATGTAGAGGACATCGACCTGTGGCACGAGGTCGACTACTGGGCGACACCGGTGCAGGCACTGATCAAAGGTGCCGGGGACTGCGAGGACTACGCCATCGCCAAATATTTCAGCCTGCGGCGCATGGGTATACCCAGCGAAAAACTACGCATCACCTACGTCAAGGCGTTGCGGCAGAACCGGGCACACATGGTCCTGACTTATTATTCGAACCCACAGGCCCAGCCCTTGGTGCTCGATAGCCTGATGGATGCCATCAAGCCGGCAAGCCAACGTACCGACCTGCTGCCGGTTTACGCTTTCAATGGCGAAGGCTTGTGGCTGACGGGCGCAACAGGCAACAAGAAGGTCGGCGATACCAAGCGGCTGTCACGCTGGCAGGATTTGCTGAAGAAAATGCAGGCCGAAGGGTTCCCGGCCGAGCCGGTTTACTGAAGGAGCACAGATGTCACTGTTCAAACAATTGCTGTTGGCCATTTGCCTGTTCCTGGTAGTCGCCTTCAGTGGCAGTTTCATGGTCAGCCTGGAAAGCTCACGCAGCCAGTACGTCAACCAGCTGCGGTCGCACGCCCAGGATGCAGCGACCGCGCTGGCGTTATCGCTGACGCCGAATATCGACGACCCGGCGATGGTCGAGCTGATGGTCAGCTCGATCTTCGACAGTGGTTACTATGCGAGCATCAAGGTCGTCGATCTGGGCTCCAATGCCGTGCTGGTGGAGCGCCACGCGGAGCCGGACCCTGGCGGCGTACCAGCCTGGTTCGTGCACCTGATTGGCCTTGAGGCCGCTGGTGGCGACGCCATCGTCAGCCGTGGCTGGCAACAGGCCGCGCGGGTAGAGGTGATCAGCCACCCCATGTTTGCCATTGCCAAACTCTGGCAAAGCGCCTTGGGCAGCTTGGGCTGGTTGCTGCTGTGCGGAGCGGCCAGCGCCGTGCTCGGCGCCTTGCTGCTGCGCCGCCAGTTGCGGCCGCTGGACTATATGGTCGAGCAATCCCACGCCATTGCGCGTCGTGAATTCCTCAGCCTGCCTGAGTTGCCGCGCACACCGGAGCTGCGCCGTGTGGTGCAGGCGATGAACCAGATGGTCGAGAAGCTCAAGGCGCTGTTCACCGAGCAGGCCGAGCGCAGCGAACGACTGCGTGCAGAGTCCTACCAGGACAGCCTGACCGGGCTATCGAACCGCCGCTATTTCGAAATGCAGTTGAACACCCGGGTAAGCAACCTGGAGGACGCGCGCGCCGGCTACCTGCTGTTACTGCGTGTCCAAGGGCTGGCGGGGCTGAACGCACGCCTTGGCGGCCAGCGTACCGACCAGTTGTTGCAGGCCGTGGGTGAGCAGTTGCGCCGCACCTGTGCCAGCTTCCCGGAAACCAACGACCTGATTTCCCGCAGCCGCGGTGGCGAGTTTGCCGTGCTGGCGCCGGGCATGGTGCATGAAGAAGCGGTAAACCTTGCCCAGGCCTTGGAGGCAACGCTGCAGAGCCTGCACGAAACGGGCGCCAGTGATATCGACCCGGTGGCTTGTATTGGCCTCGCGCCGTTCAGCCCAGGCGATTCTCCACAGGCTTTGCTGAAGCTCGCCGATGAGGCTTTGGCCCGTGCCGAAAACCAGCCAACGCCAGGGTGGGTATGCCTTGAACAAGGCGTGGCTGCAGTTGCTGCCGATAGCCAGCACGCCTGGCACGAGCGGCTCGATCAGGCGTTCAACAATGGGCATTTCGAGCTGTTCTTCCAGCCGGTGGTGGATTGCACTTCGGTGCAACGGGTACTGCACCACAAGGTGATTTCACGCTTGCAGGATGGTCAGGGCGAGGCATTGCCGGCGGGCCGCTTCCTGCCCTGGCTGGAGCGCTTTGGCTGGATGCC
This sequence comes from Pseudomonas sp. GW460-LB5, assembly GCF_059423245.1. Classification (NCBI taxonomy): domain Bacteria; kingdom Pseudomonadati; phylum Pseudomonadota; class Gammaproteobacteria; order Pseudomonadales; family Pseudomonadaceae; genus Pseudomonas; species Pseudomonas sp. GW460-LB5. Next base: position 6,683 of record NZ_JBWKXT010000098.1, on the reverse strand, counting down.
GCGACTGGACGTGCTGGTGCTGGAGAAAGTGTTGACGCACCTGCGTGGGCATGACCAGGTGCTGGCGCTGAACCTGTCCGCCGCTACATTGGCCGATCCCAAGGCCCTGCACCGCATCTTTGAACTGCTGGGCCAGAATGCGGCGCTCGGCCCGCGGCTGGTTTTTGAAATCGGCGAGGAACAGTTGCCTGAGCAGGCAGCCTTGGAACAACTCACCCGGCGCCTGCACGGGTTGGGCTTCGGGCTAGCGTTGCAGCGCTTTGGCGGGCGCTTCAGCATGATCGGCAACCTGGCCCACCTGGGCCTGGCGTACCTGAAGATTGACGGTAGCTACATTCGCAACATCGACCATGAGCAGCACAAGCGGCTGTTCATCGAGGCGATCCAGCGTGCGGCGCACAGCATCGACCTGCCGCTGATTGCTGAGCGGGTCGAGACAGAAGGTGAGCGGCGGGTGTTGCAGGAGATGGGGGTAGGCGGCATTCAGGGGCAACTGGTAGGTGAACCTGCGCCCTGGCGCTGATCACACTTGGCCACCGACAACCCAGCAGATACGACGCTGCCCGTGGCACCAGCGCCGTACCTGTGGGAGCGGGTTTACCCGCGAACACGGGCGAAGCCCGTGCCATCCATCGCGTTGCCTGCTTCGCGGGTAAACCCGCTCCTACAGGTGTTGCGTTGACCCTGGGGCATTCATATCTCGTCTGTCAGCGCTCGCGCAGCGCCTCCGAACGCGCCTTCATGATCGGCTTGAGCAAGTAGCTCATGATGGTCTTCTTGCCGGTCATGATATCCACCGTCGCCACCATCCCCGGAATGATCAGCAGCGGCTTCTCGTCGGTTCCCAGGTGGCTGCGGTCGGTGCGCAGCTTGATCAGGTAGTAGGTGGTCTTTTTGTCTTCGTCGGTGATGGTGTCGGCGCCGATCTGCTCCAGCTTGGCCTTGAGCCCACCGTAGATGGTGTAGTCGTAGGCCGTGAACTTGACGGTTGCCTCCTGGCCAGGGTGCAGGAAGGCGATGTCCTTGGGCAGGATCTTCGCTTCGATGACCAGCGTGTCGTCCAGTGGTACCACCTCGATGATATCGCTGCCAGGCTGGATCACCCCACCAATGGTGTTGACCAGCATCTGCTTGACGATACCGCGTACAGGCGAAGTGACCATGGTGCGGTGCACCCGATCGTCCAGTGCCTTGCTGGTGGCCGTGGCCTTGTTCAGCTCGGTGCGTGCTTCGTTCAGCTGGGTCAGCGCTTCACTGCGGAATTTGCCTCGGGTTTCCTCGATCTTGCTTTGCACCTCGCGGATGGCCGCCTCGGCACGGGGGATGGCCAGCGCGGTGGAGTCCAGCTGCCCACGGTTCTCCACTTCGGCGCGGCGCAGGCGCAGCACTTCGACCTGGGAGATTGCGCCGGTTGCCACCAGCGGTTCGGACATGCCGATTTCTTTGCGCAGCAACTCAAGGCTGTTGGCGTACTGGGCGCGTTTGGAGCTGTACTCACGCAGCTCTTGCTGGCGCTGGACCAGCTGCTGCTGCAGGCCGCCAATTTCGTCCTGCAGTTGCTGGCGCCGGCTCTGGTACAGCGACTCTTCACTGGCTGCCTGGCTTGGTGCCGCTTTGCGCAGTTCTTCGTCAATCTTCAGCGGGCGGTCCTCTACCTCGGCACTCAGGCGTTCGACCCGCAGAGCCATGGACTGTCGGTCAGCTTCGGTTTCACCAACGTTGGAGGCGAAGCGGGTTTCATCCAGACGCAGCAATGGCTGGCCGACTTCAACGATTTGCCCTTCCTTGGCGAAGATTTCGGCGACGATACCGCCCTCCAGGTTCTGAATCTTCTGCACTTTGGAAGACGGAATGGCCTTGCCTTCGCCCCGCGTGACCTCGTCGATGGGGGCGACGCTGGCCCACACGATCAAGAACACGAAGAACAGGATCACGCCCCAGATGGTCAGCCGCACAACCCGCGGCGCATCTTCGATCAGGGCCTTGTTGACCTCTGGCAGCGGCTGCCCGCCCAGTGAATCGGAACCTTTGAAGTAGCGCCGCAGGCCATCCTTGAATTGCCCAATATCCAGCTTATGCAACACTGATCTGCCCCTTCTTCAGCGCATCCATGACCGCGGCTTTCGGGCCGTCGGCGACAATCTGCCCGCGATCGATCACGATCAGCCGGTCCACCAGCGACAGCAGGGAGGCGCGGTGCGTGACCAACAGCACCGTCTTGCCTTCCACCACCGCTTGCAGGCGCTGCTTGAGGCGCTCTTCGCCGGTGTTGTCCATGGCACTGGTGGGCTCGTCCAGCAACAGGATCTGCGGGTTGAGCAGCAGCGCACGGCCCAGGGCGACGTTCTGCCGCTGGCCGCCGGACAGGTTCTGCCCGCGCTCACCCACTTGCAGTTCGTAACCGTCCGGGTGCAAGCGGGCGAATTCATGCACACCTGCCAGCTCGGCGGCCTGCAGGATCAGCTCGTCCTCGATGTAGCGGGCACCGCTGACCAGGTTGTCGCGCAGGGTGCCGGCCAGCAGCTGGATGTCCTGCGGTACATAGCCGATGTTGTGGCGCAGTTCGCTGACGTCGATTTGGCGAATGTCCACGCCATCGACCAGCAGCGAGCCGCCATCGGCCTCATACAGACCGACGATGAGCTTGGCCAGCGAGCTCTTGCCCGAACCACTGCGCCCGATGATGCCGACCTTCTCGCCGGGGCGGATGGTCAGGTTGATGTTTTTCAGCGCCATGTTCTGCTGGTTCGGGTAGGTGAAATCGACCCCGCGGAACTCGACACTGCCCTGCAGTACCTTACGGCTCAGTGGGCGCTCCTCGAAGTTGCGCTCTTGCGGCAGTTCCATCATGTGGTCGGTGGCAACCATGGTTACCTTGGCCTGCTGGTAGCGGGCGAGCAAACCGTTGAGCTGGCCCAGCGGGCCGAGGGCACGGCCGCTGAGCATGTAGCACGCCACCAGGCCGCCCATGCTCAGGTTGCCGTCGATGATCAGGTACACGCCGACGCAGATCATCGCCACGCCAGCCAGCTGCTGGATCAGCAGGGTGATGTTCATCGCCAGGCTCGACAGCACCTTCACGCGCAGTTCCAGGCGGCTGAGGGTGCCGAGGGTCTGCTCCCACATGTACTGGCGTTCGCTTTCGGCGTTGTTGACCTTTACCGCATCCAGGCCGGCGAGGGTCTCGATCAGGCTGGACTGGCGCTCGGAGGCCAGGGCCATGGTCCGTTCCATGGTCGCCATCAGCGGCCGTTGCAAGGCATAGCCGATACCCAGGGCCAGCGGGAAGGCAATGATCGGGATCCACACCAAGTGCCCGCCAATGATGGCGATGACGATCAGGATAAGGACGGTGAACGGCAGGTCGATAAGGCTGGTCAGGGTCAGTGAGGCGAGGAAGTCGCGTAGGCCCTGGAACTCGTGAATGTTCTGGGCAAAGCTGCCGACCCTGGCCGGGCGGTATTTCATCGACATGCCGACGATGCGCTCGAACAGCGTCGCCGAGATGATCAGGTCGGTCTTCTTGCCGGCCAGGTCCAGGCACAAGCCGCGCAGGCCCTTGAGGATCAGGTCGAAGATGTAGGCGCCGGCGATACCGATGGCCAGCACCCAGAGCGTTGACGTTGCCTGGTTGGGCACTACACGGTCGTACACGTTCATCACGAACAGCGGCGCGGCCAGGGCGATCAGATTGATCACCAGGCTGGCGGCGATGGCGTCGATATACAGCCACTTGCTGCGCAGCAGGGTATCGCGGAACCACGACTTTGCCCGCGGGATGAGGTTGCCGTGGTTGACGTCGAACTTGTGCTGCGGCTGGGCAAAGAACACCCGGCCGCTATAGTCGCTTTGCAGGGCTTCGCGGCTTACATGCACCTCGCCGCCATCGCTCTCGCTGAGCAACAGGCGCGCGGTGTCTTCGTTCTCCCAGCCCAGCAGGACGGCACTGCGGCCTTCCTTTAGCAGCAGCATCGCAGGCATGGCGATGCTCGGGATCTGTTCCAGCTTGCGCTGCAACAGGCGCCCTTGCAGACCGGCCCGGGCGGCGGCGCGGGGCAGCAGCTCGGGGCTCAGGCGCTGGGCGGGTAGCGGCAGCCCGGTGGTCAGCATGACCCGACTGGCGGGTTTCTGGTGCAGGACACACAGGCTCAGCAGGCTATCCAGCAAGGGATCGTCATGCTGACTGCGTGGATCATGGTTGAGTTGGACTCGACTGACTTCAGATTCCACGCGGCGCTCTCTTCATCCTTGTGGTGGGTGGGGTGGCTGTGCCGGCATTAAGGTCGGGCCGGCTCGCCCTGGCGTTCAATGGTACTGCCAAGCGGTGTAGGTGAGGCCTACAAGGCCCTTTGGCTGAGCAGACGGCCAATGGTCGCCTCGAATCGATACTGAGTAAACAATTGTACGTCGTTCATTGCTACCAGGCTGCTCCTGAGCAAGGGTGTTTCATTTTTGATCCAGTGTGCATGCAGGCTGAAGCTTTTTCAGCAGCATAGACTGCCCGCGGGGCGAGTGAGAATTGCCGTCGGTGATCGATCTTTTTCGTCGTCAGTAAATGGGCGCTGATTTGTTGACGGTCTTATAGGTATCGATCGTTAAAATTCATCGGCGTAAGTCTGTTTGCACGCTCGGTTCTGGTTCAGAAATCGTCAATGGTTTGCCATCATCGCCGTGTGGTTATCTGCGCAATCGTTCTCTATCCCTTTGATCTGCGATGAAGTGTTGTTGCACGTCACGCGCTCAGCGGCTGGTGTTGGCTCGTGCGGCTATACAATCCCTGGTTTTGCGGGTTTTGATGCCCCTGCCCGTCGGGTTTAAGGCAAGGTTTGTGCTTGTCTAAACGCGGCAGCCCGGGAGCTTTTAAATTGACGTCTGCAGGCTTGACGGTTGCTGAGGCGGGATTGGCTGCAGCATGAATTACCGACTCAGGGTGTAATAAATGTTGCCGAAAATAGCGTTGAGCGCGCTTTCGATGATGTACGACATTTGTTCTGAATGAACCGTTGGCTAAGGTACAAATATCAATGTGACATTACATTGCCGATTGTTTAGGATGGCCTGTATAAGGTCAATAGTTTGGCATTTAAGTAATTCCAAATAGTTATAGACGAAAAATTGACGAAAAAAAGCGTCAAGAGATCATCGACATAGTTCCGCCTGAAGTGGCTGCGAGTGCCGCTCTGGCAGGGAAGTACCCATAGGGTCACACGGAGAGTCCAATGAGCAGCGTTGTAGCCATCGTCAAAAGCATTGTCGGCCAGGTTATTGCGGTATCCCCAGAGGGTATTCGCCGTGTGCTCATCGAAGGGGACCGCCTGTTGGCAGGTGAGGAAGTACTCACTGGCCCGGGTGGCGCAGTTACTCTTGAGCTGGCCGATGGCCGTCTGCTTGACCTTGGCCGTGACAGCCAGTGGAGTGCCGATGCGCCCAACAGCAGCACCGACCTGAGCCAGGCGACCGCACAGGCCGCACCGTCGGTGGAAGAACTGCAACAGGCGATCGCTGCAGGTGTCGACCCGACTACCGAGCTTGAGGCCACCGCAGCCGGCCCGTCCGCAGCGGGCGGCGGCGCGCTGGGCGGTGGTCACAGCTTTGTGATGCTGGAGGAAACCGCGGGCCGGGTAGACGCTACCGTCGGGTTCCCGACGCAAGGGCTGGGCTTTGCTGGCGCGCTCGATAGTGAAGAAGTTGGCTTGCTGGATACCACCAGCAACAACCAGGTGACTACGCCGACGACAGGCACCAACGTTGCTACCGACCTTATTCTTGGCGCCACTCCTTCCATCAGCGAAGCGGGTGGCGTAATCGTCTATACCGCTACGGTTGGCCAAGCGCCGACCACCAACCTGATCGTCACCCTGTCTAACGGTGCCGTTATCGTCATCCCGGCCGGGCAGACCAGCGGCAGCGTCAATGTCGTGGTTCCGGCAAATGACACGCCGTATATCGACGGTGGCCAGATCTCGGCAACTGTAACGGGTACCACCGGTGGCAACGGCCTGACGGTGACTGTGCCGCAAGCGCCGGCGGTTACCCAGGTTACCGATACCATCGACACCACCACTGCGACACTGACGGCGAATCCGTCGGTGACCGAGGGCGGTGTGATTACCTACACCGTGACCCTGAGCAACCCTGCCCAGACGCCGGTAACCGTTACTCTGTCCAATGGCCAGACCATCACCGTTGAGGCGGGCAAGACCCAGGGCAGCGTCGACTTCCAGACGCCGGCGAACGACGTCTACAACAACGGTTCGACTGTAAGCACAACCATAACCGGCGCTTCCGGTGGCAACTTCGAGCAGCTGACGCCGAATCCGACCCCGGCGCAGACCACGATCAACGATTCGGTCGACAACACCACTGCGACCCTGACCGCTTCGCCAAGCGTCACTGAAGGTGGCGTAATCACCTACACCGTGACCCTGAGCAACCCTGCCCAGACGCCAGTGACTGTGACCCTGTCCAACGGCCAGACCATCACTGTTGAAGCGGGCAAGACCCAAGGCAGCGTTGACTTCCAGACCCCGGCGAACGACGTCTACAACAACGGCTCGACCGTCAGCACAACTATTACTGGCGCTACCGGTGGTAACTTCGAACAGCTGACCCCGAATCCGACCCCGGCGCAGACCACGATCAACGATTCGGTCGACACCACCACTGCGACCCTGACCGCTTCG
>NZ_JBWKXT010000097.1:0-14258 GCF_059423245.1 Pseudomonas sp. GW460-LB5 | reverse complement strand
TGACCAGACCGAACAGCGGGCTCGCCGCGTCGAGCATCAGGTTTTCGAAGCCGCCACGCAGCTGGAACTCCGGGTCGGCGGGGTAGCCGGGTAGCGCCATTGCGACTTGAGGATCAGCGCCGGGACGGGGCTCTTGGCTTTGCTCCATATCCTCAAGCAGGACTGGCTTTTTCTTGAGCGGCACCGGGTTTTCAGTGCCATCGGACCGTCTGGACATCCTTAATCCTCGTCAATTAGCAGGTCAATTCACGCAATGCCTGCGAACTTCCCTGTGACCGGGCGCAAGCAATTCGCGAAAGCCTGAAGACTAACGAGGAATCAATTTCTATGGGAGATTGAAACTTCCTAAATAGCTGTAGGAAGCTTCGCTTCAAGTTGTTTTGAAATTATTATCAGCAGAGAATGGGTCGACAAGTTTGTATAAGTTACTGTTAATTTTGGGGGCTTGTAAGCCTCTGCTAAGCGGGCTGCGGCGCAGCAGTGACACCTATGGCAGGGCTGTTTTCAGGCGTCTGCAACGCGACGCGCCCGTAGAAGAACAATGCCGTTGCCCAAGTTGTAAGCCAGACAAAGATCCCGGCCCAGAACGTATGAGACATATAGTGCCAGCCCTGCAGCACGCGGGTAGTTCCGTACACGAACCCGATCAGCAGAATTGCCACCAGCAACTTGCGCGCATGCGCCCAGCGGTGGCGCAGGGCCACGAAATATAGCGCCAACAAAGTAAACCCGCTGGAGGCATGGCCCCCCGGCCAGCAGCGGCCATCACCGGCCTTGTTCCATAACGAGAAGTTTTCGAACCACTCGACCCGGGCCTGCGGGCCGCCATACAGGGTGGTTTCCACAGGGCAATACACGCTGGTATGGCTTTTAAGGTAATGAATCACGGTGGTGCTCAGTGCGAATGCCACCACCACGAATAGCAGGTCGCGGCGATGTTGGGTGGTAAAGCGCAGCACCGGTGCGATACGGGCCTTTTCCAGCATCCGGGTCAGGCCCAGTTGAGGTCGGTTGGCCAGACGCGGCCAGATGAACGACAGCACGCTGCCGATGACGGCGAGCTCACCGGTCCAGTCCGGCATGATGCGCGGCCATTTGTGGGTGGCTTTCTCGAACCACTGGTTGTGCAGCAGCGGGAACTGGCCGGTGGTCGGGTCGAGCAGCAGGTTGCTGATCCAGCGATCGAGCTCTGTGAGGTCGAATGCAATGAACACGATGGCAGCCAGCAACAGCGGCAGCAGCAGGTTATTGCGGTAAAAAGTGGTGCGAGAGGGTGGCATGTTCAGAGCTCCTTGGCATCAACGAGTTTGCGCCATTCACTGGCTGCTATCTGGCCCAGCAGTTTCGCCTTGCCATCGTTGCCCTGGGTGATGAACAGGGCACTGGCATAGCTGTTCGAGGTCGTGCTGGCAGGTACTTCGAGCGCCTGCTCCAGCCGTTCCATGCAGCCGCTGTGGCTGACCAGCACGAGGTTGTGGCCGTTTCGCTTGAGGGCAAGGGCGTTTTCGGCGAAGTGGCCGTCACATTGATTAAGCCAGCCTTTCGTGGCAATGGTCTTACCAAACATGGCCTGTGCGGTCTGCCGGGTCCGCACCTCCGGGCTGGCCCACACATCGGCTGCGCCCAGACCAAGATGCTGCAGGCCGTGGCCTACATCGGCGGCAACATGGCTGCCCGCGACCGTGATACCGCTGGGGTCACCCAGGCAAGCACTGCTGGAGCGGTCGCAGCGTTCGGCATGGCGCAGCACCACGATCACCGAGCCTTTCGCCCAGGCGGCTTCGAGCCCGCTGTGCTGCAGGTGATGGGCGGTGCCGAGGTCAGCGATGGCCGTGCGGGTATGCGCCCAGGCTGCTGCAACACCCAGAATTGACAGTACGCACAAGACTGCGAATAACGCCTTGCCCCAAGGCAATCGGTGTACCTGCGCATGGCGTGAGGCGGGTGATGGGTCGATAACACTTTGCAGCATATTTGCCACTCCAGTCAGCTCGCTCCATAAGAGAGCGTCGGCACTGTAGGTAGCGGGATGTCGGTAGAGGGTGAGACAGATGTGAAAAAAGCCTTGACCCTTCAGCAATGCGGGTGGCTAACGTGATGATATGTCAAGTATGAAACCGGTTTCATAATATTTCTGAACGCGCTAGATTATTCGGCTGTCTTCTTGATGGCCTATCAAGATCACCTCCCACAGAAAAGCAGATGGCGCTAATCAAGGCCGCCGCACAGCCGATGAGGATTCGCAATGCCTGAGCATGCCCCAGACAACCCGCGCAGGGATTTTCTGCGCAAGACCTTGACCCTGATCCCAGTCGTTACCGTGGCCAGCACAGGGCTTGGCGTGGGCGCCAGCCAGCTGCTTGCGGCCCCGCAACCGCATCAGCCACCACAAGTGCCGGCCACGCCGCCTGCGGGCCACTATCAACCGACGTTCTTCAGCGCCGAAGAATGGGCCTTTGTACAAGCTGCGGTGTCGCGCATCATCCCGGCCGATGAGCTTGGCCCCGGCGCACTCGAAGCCGGCGCCGCCGAGTTTATCGACCGGCAGATGAACACCCCCTACGCCACTGGCGCGCAGTGGTACATGCAAGGCCCGTTCAACGCCGACGCTGCGCCCGAACTGGGCTATCAACTACAGCTCAGCCCGCAACAAATCTACCGTCTGGGCATTGCTGCCGTGGACGGCTGGTGCAAAGCCAATGGTGGGCAGGTTTTTGCTGAACAAGACAGCGCTACCCGCGACCGTATTCTTGGCAAAGTCGAGGCAGGAGAGCTGGTATTCGACACGGTCCCGGCCAAGGTGTTTTTCAGCCTGCTGGTGCAGAACACCCGTGAAGGGTTCTTTTGCGACCCGATCCATGGTGGCAACAAAGGCATGGTCGGCTGGACCCAGATCGGCTTCCCCGGCGCCCGCGCCGATTTCATGGACTGGGTCGAACGCAACGAGCCTTACCCCTTCCCGGCTGTATCGATCCGTGGCGAGAGGGCCTGAGGCATGGCGACTGTGTTGAACAAAGTGGATGCGGTCATCGTTGGCTTTGGCTGGGCTGGCGCGATCATGGCCAAGGAACTGACCGAGGCCGGGTTGCACGTGGTGGCCCTGGAGCGGGGGCCGATGCAGGATACCTACCCGGAAGGCAGCTACCCGCAAGTGATCGATGAGCTGACCTACAGCGTGCGCAAGAAGCTGTTCGTGGATGTGTCGAAAGAAACCGTCACTGTCCGCCACAACGTGAATGACGTCGCGCTGCCCAATCGCCAGCTCGGTGCTTTCCTGCCGGGCAAGGGCGTGGGCGGCGCGGGCCTGCACTGGTCGGGCGTGCACTTCCGGGTCGACCCGGTGGAGTTGCGCTTGCGCAGCCACTACGAAGAGCGCTACGGGCGCAAGTTCATCCCTGAGGGCATGACCATCCAGGACTTCGGCGTCAGTTACGAAGAGCTGGAACCGTATTTCGACTTCGCCGAAAAGGTCTTCGGCACTTCAGGCCAGGCGTGGACCGTCAACGGCCAGGTGGTCGGTGAAGGGAAGGGTGGTAACCCCTATGCGCCGGACCGCTCCAACCCCTTCCCGCTGCCCGCGCAGAAGAACGTGGTGTCGGCCAGGCTGTTCGAAAAAGCCGCCACCAGCTTGGGCTACAAACCCTACAACCTGCCATCGGCAAACACCTCCGGGCCTTACACCAACCCATACGGGGCACAGATGGGGCCATGCAACTTCTGTGGTTTCTGCAGCGGTTACGTGTGCTACATGTACTCCAAGGCCTCGCCCAACGTGAACATTCTGCCGGCGCTGCGCCAGGTGCCCAACTTCGAGCTGCGGCCCAATGCCCATGTGCTGCGGGTAAACCTGGACGACAGCAAGCGCAAAGCCACCGGGGTGACCTACATCGATGCCCAGGGGCGCGAGGTGGAGCAACCGGCGGAGCTGGTGATCCTGGCGGCGTTCCAGTTCAACAACGTGCGCCTGATGCTGCTTTCCGGCATCGGCAAGCCTTATGACCCCGTCAAGAACGAAGGTGTGGTCGGGCGTAACTTTGCCTACCAGAACATGGGCACGGTCAAGGCGTTCTTCGACAAAAACACCTACACCAACAACTTCATCGGCGCGGGTGGCAACGGCATTGCCATTGACGATTTCAATGCCGACAACTTCGACCATGGCCCCCACGGCTTTGTCGGCGGCTCGCCGATGTGGGTGAACCAGGCCGGCAGCCGGCCGATTGCCGGCACTTCCAACCCGCCGGGCACGCCTGCCTGGGGCAGTGCCTGGAAGAAGGCCACAGCCGACTACTACACCCACCAGGTGTCGATGGACGCCCACGGTGCGCACCAGTCCTACCGTGCCAATTACCTGGACCTGGACCCCACCTACCGCGACGCCTACGGCCAGCCGCTGTTGCGCATGACCTTCGACTGGCAGGAAAACGACATCAAGATGAACCAGTTCATGGTCGACAAACTGAGCAAGATCGCTCAGGCGATGAACCCCAAGGCCATTGCGGTGCTGGGCAAGCAGGTCAAGGATCACTTCAACACCGCCAGTTACCAGACCACCCACCTGAACGGCGGTGCGATCATGGGCACCGACCCCAAAACCAGCGCCCTGAACCGGTATCTGCAAAGCTGGGACGTGCATAACGTGTTCGTACCGGGGGCTTCGGCGTTCCCGCAGGGCCTGGGTTACAACCCGACCGGGCTGGTGGCCGCGCTGACCTATTGGTCTGCACGTGCCATTCGCGAGCAGTACCTGAAAAACCCTGGCCCGCTGGTCCAGGCTTGAGGAGCGATGAGCATGAAGACAATGTTGATCGCAACCCTGTTGCTGGGTGCCTCCGCGGCCGCGCAGGCCTTGGCTAATGACGATGCACAGGTGCGCCAGGGCGAGTACCTGGCCCGCGCCGGTGACTGCGTGGCCTGCCACACCGCCAAGGGCGGAAAGCCCTTTGCCGGAGGCCTGCCGATGGAAACACCCATAGGCACGGTGTACTCCACCAACATTACCCCGGCGGCCAGCGGCATTGGCCAGTACAGTTTCGACGACTTCGACCAGGCTGTGCGCAAGGGTATCGGCAAGGATGGCAGCACCTTGTACCCGGCCATGCCTTATCCGTCGTACGCACGGGTCAGCGAGCAGGACATGCAGGCGCTGTACGCCTACTTCATGAAAGGCGTGGAGCCGGTCGAACAAACGAACAAGGCCACTGACATTCCCTGGCCGCTGAGCATGCGTTGGCCACTGGCAATCTGGCGCGGCCTGTTCGCGCCAGAGGCCAAGCCTTGGCAGGCATCGGCAGCAGCTGACCCTGTGGTGAACCGTGGAGCCTACCTGGTCGAAGGCCTTGGGCATTGTGGCGCCTGCCATACCCCACGTGCGCTGACCATGCAGGAAAAGGCGCTGAGCCCTGCAGATGGCGATCAGTTCCTGGCCGGCAGCGCACCGCTGGAAGGCTGGGTTGCGAAAAATCTGCGTGGCGACCACAAGGATGGCCTGGGCAGCTGGAGCGAGGCGCAACTGGTGCAGTTTCTGAAGACTGGGCGCAGTGATCGCAGCGCCGTGTTCGGCGGCATGAGCGATGTGGTTGAGCACAGCATGCAGCATATGAGTGACGCCGACCTTACCGCAATCGCCCGCTACCTGAAGACCCTGCCGCCGAGTAACCCGAATGACCAGCCGCACGTCTACGACAAGCAGGTGGCGGATGCGCTGTGGAAGGGCGACGACAGCAAACCCGGGGCGGCGGTGTACATCGACAACTGCGCGGCCTGCCACCGTACCGATGGCCAAGGCTACACCCGCGTGTTCCCCGCGTTGGCTGGCAACCCGGTGGTACAGACTGCAGATGCCACGTCGCTGATTCACGTGGTGCTGGCGGGGGGGACGGTGCCCGCGACGCACACCGCGCCCTCGAACTTCACCATGCCGGCATTCGGCTGGCGCCTCAGCGACCAGGAGGTTGCAGAGGTGGTGAACTTCATCCGCAGCAGTTGGGGTAATCAGGGTAGCGCTGTTACGGCCGGTGATGTGAAGTCGCTTCGCTGACTGCGTCCTCACAGAGCTGTAAACGGCTGATTGCGTTGGCAGGCGCTCTGTGGGAGCCCCTGCCTTGCTCAATATCTCAAAGCTTGATGGGATCACTGTGGGAGCGGGCTTGTCCCGCGAACACGGGCGAAGCCCGTGCCAGCCACCGCGTTGGATTTTTCGAGGGCATGCCCGCGCCCACAGAGCTATCATCTAGTCCATATTTATCAGGAACCTATAAGATATTGTTCAGATAATAACTCAAGATAATCAGACGGTTCCTGACCAACGGCAGGTTGACGAACTGCCGTAGTTTTGCTGTATTGAAACCGGTTTCATCGCTATCACAATAATCATAAGGACAGCCCATGACCGACGCGCCTGCCCATGCCCGCGAACGGGTCACCATCAGCGAAGTGGCGCGTGTCGCTGGTGTTTCCAAAGCCACCGTCTCCCGTTACATCGGTGGCGATCGCCAATTGCTGGCGGAAGCCACGGCCAAGCGCCTGGAAGAGGTCATCGAACGTCTTGGTTACCGCCCCAACCAGATGGCCCGCGGCCTGAAGCGCGGTCAGACGCGACTGATCGGCATGCTGGTGGCGGATATTCTCAACCCCTATTCAGTGGCCGTGATGCATGGTGTGGAAACCGCCTGCCGTCAGCACGGTTACAGCCTGGTGGTGTGCAACACCAACCGCGACGACGAGCAGGAGCGTCACCACCTGGTGGCCCTGCAGAGCTACAACGTCGAAGGGTTGATCGTGAACACGCTCGGCCATCACCCCGGCGAATTGCTCAACCTGCAGCGTGACATCCCCATGGTGCTGGTCGACCGCCAATTGCCTGAGCTGAATGTCGACCTGGTGGGCCTGGACAATGCCGACGCGGTCGAGCAGGCCCTCGACCACCTGCAGGCCCAAGGTTACCGCGATATCCTGGCGGTCAGCGAACCCCTCGATGGCACCAGCTCGCGCCTGGAGCGGGTGCAGGCATTCGGGGCGTCGGTCAGTCGCCGGCCCGGCATGCGTCAGCAGGTGCTGGAAATCAACGCCGGGTTGCCGGACCAACTGGCTGCGTTTCTTGCCGGCCGTGGCCATGGCCCGCAAGCAGTGTTCACCTTCAACGGCGTTGCCACCTTGGCAGTGACCCGCGCCCTGCAGGAGGCTGGGTGCAATCTGTTTGCCGACGTCGGGCTGATTGCCCTCGACGACCTCGACTGGTACCCCTTGGTCGGCAAAGGCATCACGGCACTGGTCCAACCCACCGAGAGTATTGGTGTGGCGGCATTCGAAAGCCTGCTCGATCGCTTGCGCGGCGACAGCGGCGCCGCCCGCCGCATCGACTTCAAGGCCAACCTGATCATCCGCGGCTCAACCCAACCCCAGTAAGCAACGGCAGGCTTGCGCCTGCGGCTGCCGACTAAAAATGAAACCGGTTTCATAAGGATAAAAACAATGCACCCGAACCCCGTTTCCATCAGCCTCTCAAGCTACGGCGCCGACTTTGTGCGGCAACGTGGCCAGGAGCAGTTCCTGGACATGCTGGCAGCCGCTGGCGTCAGCCGAGTGGAGTTGCGCGAAGAATTGTTTGCCAGCGCACCGGACGCGACCGCACTCGGTGCAGTCGTTGCCACACTGGGCCTGGAATGCTTGTACTCGAGCCCCCTTGAATTGTGGACCGCGCAAGGCGTGCCCGATCCGCGACTGGTGCAGAAGCTGGAGACCGCTCGGGCGCTTGGCGCGGTGGCGCTGAAGGTATCGCTGGGGCATTTCGATGAGCACTGCGATGTAATGGCTCTGGCGGCGCTGCTGCCTGCTCATGGGCCGCTGCTGCTGGTGGAAAACGATCAGACTGCACAGGGTGGCAGGATCGAGCCGCTGCTGCAGTTCTTTCTGCGGGCCGACACGCTAGGGCTGCGCCTGGGCATGACTTTCGACATCGGCAACTGGCAGTGGCAGGACGAGCCTGCGCGGCAAGCCGCTCGGCAACTCGGCCGTTGGGTGCGCTATGTACATTGCAAGGCTGTGCAGCGCCGGGCCGATGGCCGTCTGGTTGCCACACCGCCCGAAGCGGCGGACCTACAGGCGTGGGCAGCGCTGATGGCCGAGTTCGCGCCCGGCGTGGTGCGCGCCGTCGAGTACCCTCTGGTTGGTGAAGACCTGTTGGCGCTCACCCGGGCCCAAGTGCGTAGCCTGGCTGCACTGAGCGCCGGCGAGGAGGTGGCCCATGCATGAGCATGATGTGCTGTGCTTCGGCGAAACCATGGCCATGTTCGTTGCCGAGCAGACAGGCGACCTGGCCAGTGTCGGCCAGTTCGGCAAACGCATAGCAGGTGCAGACAGTAACGTGGCCATCGGCTTGGCGAGGCTGGGTTTCAAGGTGCGCTGGCTGAGCCGCGTCGGTAACGATTCACTGGGCCGTTTTGTGCTCGACAGCTTGCGCAGCGAAGGCCTGGACTGTTCCGGTGTCGAGGTGGATGCCTGCTACCCGACGGGTTTTCAGCTCAAGGCCCGCTGCGATGATGGCAGCGACCCGGCAGTGGAGTACTTTCGCCGTGGTTCGGCAGCCAGCAAGCTGTCGCCCACATCGCTAGGCCCGGGCTTGCTGCAGGCACGCCATCTGCACGCCACCGGCATCCCGCCGGCGCTGTCGGAAGGCTGCCGGGCGCTTTCCCACGCGCTGCTGGATGCCATGCGCGCAGCCGGGCGCAGCATCTCGTTCGACCCTAACTTGCGTCCCTCGCTTTGGCCCGATCAAAGCAGCATGGTGCGCGAAATCAATGCCCTGGCCGCCAAGGCCGATTGGGTTTTACCGGGCCTGGAGGAGGGGCGGTTGCTGACTGGCCAGCACACCCCGGCGGACATCGCTGGGTTCTACCTCGACCAAGGGGTGGAACTGGTGGTGATCAAGCTGGGCGACGCCGGCGCCTACTACCGCAGCGCCAAGGGCGAAGGGCAGGTAGCACCGGTGGCGGTCAGCCGTGTGCTGGACACCGTCGGTGCGGGTGATGCCTTTGCTGTCGGCGTGCTCAGCGCGTTGCTTGAGGGACGTGCGGTGGAAGAGGCGGTCGCGCGCGGCAACTGGTGCGGCAGCCGTGCCGTGCAGTCACGCGGCGACATGGAAGGGCTGCCGCAGCGCCATGAACTGGAGGCCCACGACCTGCGCAGAAGCGCGTGAGCCGCCCCGAAAGACCTGTTGCGACAAAAACAACAAGCTCAGGAGAAACAAAACCATGCAAAGCCAAAGCCTGGCACCTCGCCGCTGGTGGTATATCATCCCGATCGTGTTCGTCACCTACAGCCTGGCGTACCTGGACCGCGCCAATTATGGCTTCGCCGCTGCCTCTGGCATGGCCGAAGACCTGCACATCACACCCGTATTGTCTTCCCTGCTGGGCGCGCTGTTCTTTCTCGGTTACTTCTTCTTCCAGGTACCCGGCGCCATTTACGCCGAAAAGCGCAGCGTGAAGAAGCTGATCTTCGTCTGCCTGATCCTGTGGGGCGGCCTTGCCACGCTCACCGGCATGGTCAGCAACGTCTACATGCTGATCGGTATCCGTTTTCTGCTCGGGGTGGTGGAGGCCGCCGTCATGCCGGCAATGCTGGTGTACCTGTGCCATTGGTTCACCCGCGCCGAGCGCTCGCGCGCCAACACCTTCCTGATGCTCGGCAACCCGGTGACCATCCTGTGGATGTCGGTGGTGTCGGGATACCTGATCAAGCATTACGACTGGCGCTGGATGTTCATCATCGAAGGCCTGCCTGCGGTGATCTGGGCATTCTTCTGGTGGCGCCTGGTGGATGACCGCCCAGCCCAGGTGAAGTGGCTGAGCGCTCAGGAAAAGGCCGACCTGGCGCAGGCCCTGGCCGCTGAGCAACAGGGCATCAAGCCGGTAAAGAACTATCGCGAGGCGTTCCGCTCGCGACAGGTGATCATTCTGGCGCTGCAGTACTTCTGCTGGAGCATTGGCGTGTACGGCTTCGTGCTGTGGCTGCCGTCGATTCTGAAGCAGGCGGCCAACGTCGATATCGTGCAGGCCGGCTGGCTGGCCTCGGTGCCTTACCTGGCGGCGGTACTGGCGATGGTGGGCGTGTCCTGGGCGTCCGACCGCCTGCAAAAGCGCAAGCGCTTCGTCTGGCCGCCGCTGCTGGTTGCCGCTGTGGCGTTCTATGGCTCGTACGCGTTGGGCAGCGAACATTTCTGGCTGTCGTACGCGTTGCTGGTGGTCGCAGGCGCCTGCATGTACGCGCCCTATGGCCCGTTCTTCGCAATCGTGCCGGAGATTCTGCCGGCAAACGTCGCAGGCGGGGCCATGGCGCTGATCAACAGCATGGGCGCGTTGGGCTCGTTCGGCGGTTCGTGGTTGGTGGGCTACCTCAATGGCGCTACCGGCGGGCCCGGCGCCTCTTACCTGTTCATGTGCGGCGCGCTGCTGGCAGCTGTGGCGCTGACCGCTGCACTCAATACCCCCCAGACGTCCGGCCGGGCCAAGCGCGACAGCGCGAGGCTGGCCATGAACCCTCAGGAAACCTGAAATGAAGAAGCGAATCGTCCTTTACAAACGCCTGTCCGACGACTTGATGGCACGCCTGCAAAACCACGTTGAGGTGACCTGGGTGGACACCACACAGCCAGATGGCCTGGCCCGGCTGCGCGACGCGTTGCCGGGGGCGCATGGGTTGTTGGGGGCCAGCCTGCGCCTGGATGCCAGCCTGCTTGACTTGGCGCCGCAGCTGGAAGTGGTGTCCAGCGTTTCGGTGGGCGTGGACAACTACGATGTTGCCGAACTCAGCCGGCGTGGCGTGATGCTGACCAACACACCTGACGTGCTGACCGAAACCACTGCCGACACCGGCTTTGCCTTGATGCTTGCTACCGCCAGGCGGGTGGTGGAACTGGCGAACTGGGTGCGTGACGGCCATTGGCAGGCCAACCTGGGGCCGGGGCATTTTGGCAGTGATGTGCACGGCAAGACGCTGGGCATCGTCGGCATGGGCCGCATCGGCGAGGCTTTGGCCCGGCGCGCGGCAGCCGGCTTCGGCATGCGTGTGCTGTATCACAGCCAACGTGCCAAACCGGAGGTGGAGGCGCGCCATGCGGCACGCCAGTGCAGCCTGGATGAGTTGTTGCAGCAGGCAGATTTCGTTTGCCTGACCGTGCCGCTGAGCGTCAGTACCGAAGGCCTGATCGGTGCACGAGAGCTGGCGTTGATGAAGGATGAGGCGATCCTGGTGAACATCTCACGGGGGCGCGTGGTGGATGAGCAGGCGCTGGTCGAAGCGTTGCGGGCCAGGCGCATACGTGGCGCGGGGCTGGATGTGTTTGTGCAGGAGCCGCTATCAGTAGACTCTCCGCTGTTGCAGCTCGATAACGTGGTAGCGACACCGCATATCGGCTCCGCGACCGAGGAAACCCGCCAGGCCATGGCGCGTTGCGCGGTAGACAACCTGCTGAGCGCGCTGGCCGGTGAGCGGCCGGCAAATTTGGTGAATGAGGTGTGCAGAACGTGAGAACACGGGGCCGCTATGCGGCCCCCGTACAATACAGGTCTATCGGCAGTTACCTGCCTTGCGATAGCCCGCTGCCTGCGCCTCACCCTCGTTAGCGAAGGTCACCTGGTTCTTGGCTGCGACCTGGTTGTAGCCCGGGCAGCCTACAGACAGGTGATATACGTGGCTGTTGCGGTTGCCAAGCACGGCCCCGACTGACTGGACACTGGCCAGGCTCGGCTTGGGCTCTGGCTTGGCGGCTTTCGCCGGCACCGCCTGTACCACGCCACTGCCAACCGGCTTGTAGTCGGCCGTCCACTTGCGCTCGCCGCTCACGAACGGGTTGGCGTGCCCCATGATGGCGGCGATGCGTCGGTCGCGCTCTTTCTCCCAGGCCGACACCGGGTGCTGTTTGTCCCAGGCCATCAGCAGTTGTTGCTGCTGGCGCGACATACTCAGCTGGTAACGGTCGAACATGTAGAACGTGGTGCGAGCCACCAGGCCTTTGACTTCATCGCGCGGTTCGGCGGCACGTTGGACGAAATCGACCTTGGTGGTGCACTGGCCATACTCGCCGGCATTGCCAGCGACCATGCCGTAGTTGAAGTTGCTGCGGTCGCCGTTGACCTCGCCCACGGCCGGGTAGAGGTTGAACAGGTCGGCCTCCATGGCGCGGAACACTGGGTCGTTGTCCACGCAATGCTCGCGGCCGCCGTTCTTCCAGCACTGGCGCTGGTTGCCGAACGTATAGGCGGGCACGATGTGTTCCCACTCGGTGCGTTCGGCACGGTTTTGCTGCTTGCGCGTCTGGTAACCGCACGAAGCGGCATCGATGCGCCCACCCGACTTGCCCACCCAGGTCCATTTGCAACCGCAGTACAGGTCACCCATGGCACTGCTGGCCTGGTCCAGGTACACCTTCTGCTTGGCTACCACCTTGGCCTCGGTAAACGTCGCCGGGGGGTTGGCCAAGGCAGGCAAGGTGAAGGAAAACACTAAGGTTAAGGCGTAAAGCAGTGATTTCATGAGAAAAACATATTTCAGATTGGGGCGCGCATTGTAATGCTTTCCCCGTGGCTGGCCAGCTCGCTGAGCCATACCAGTGGTCGGCCCGGGGCGTCCCCTGCCATACGGCTGAACGTGGCCGAGTCGAGCATGTCCCTGACCTGGGCGCCCATGCGCAACAGGCGCTCGATGAAACCGGCACCGACGTCGCCGTAGTCCTCAAGCGAAACGCCGCTCTGGTTATGCTGGATCGCCAGGTGGTAATGACTGACCCCCGCGCCATTGCCGCTGCCGCCAAGTACCACCGTGAAGCGGGGGCCGAGCAGCGTGGCCAGGCGTTGCTGGACCAGGTCGAGCAGTGCAAGCGGTACTTCATCGTGCCGCAGCGTGTTGGGGAAGCAAGGGGTGAAGGGAAGCATGGGTGTGTCCTGCTGGCCGGGTTCGAGTGTTGGCCAGCTTAGGCAAGGTGACTGTCAACTTGGGTTAAGCGGGGGTAAAAGCGGGTAATGCTTAACCCTGGCGTGCGCGGCTGTTTGTGGGAGCGGCCTTGTGTCGCGAAAGGGCCGCGAAGCGGCCCCGGCAATGTTGGCGGTGCAGCTGAAAACCTGGGGGCGCTCCGCACCCCTTTCGCGACACAAGGCCGTTCCCACAAGAGCCCTCCCACCGTAAGAAAGGGCTCAGAACGTCTGCCCCAGCGAAAACTGGAATATCTGGGTCTCGGCGTTATCCGGTTTTTTCAACGGCGCCGCCAGGCTGAAGCTCAGTGGCCCCATGGGGCTGTACCAGGTCACGCCAACCCCTAGCGACACGGCCATCTGCGCCAGGTCGACGCTGCCGCAGCCCTGGGTGGTCGACAGGTAACAGGTGTCGGCATACACGTTACCGGCGTCGACGAACAACGAGCTGCGCAGCTGGCTCTGGTCCTTCACGAACGGCAGCGGGAAGATGTATTCGGCGCCGCCGCTAATCAGGATATTGCCCCCCAGCACATCGGTGTCGCGGTCGGAATAGTAAGCCTGGCCGGCGCTGGCGTAGGTACCGGTGGCCGGGGTGTTGCGCGGGCCGAGGGTGCCATCCTTGAACCCGCGCACCGAGCCTTGGCCACCGGCGGTGTAGCTCTCATAGAACGGCAAGCCGTCGGTGGATCCGTAGCCATTGCCGTAGCCCAGGGTGGTGTGCAGGCGCAGCGAGGTGTTGTTGGTTACCGGCAGGAAGGTCTGGCCGTTGTAATCCAGTTTGTAGAATGACAGGTCGCTGCCAGGGGTGGTGGCCATCAGTGTCAGGCTCTGGGAGTGACCACGGGTGGCCAGCACGCCTTTGTTCAGGGTCGACTCGGACCAGCCGATCGACGCCTTGAGGTTGTTGAAACGCTTGCCCTCACGGGCGATGAAGTCGTAGATCTCGTCGGCGCTGTAGGTGCCTGGCGAAATGTCGTCGTGCTGCAGGGTCAGGCCGTAGGTCAGGCGCGAGGTTTCGTTGATCGGGTAGCCAAAGCTTACCCCGGCGCCGTAGCTATTGATCGCGTAGTACGAAACGCCATCGTCGTAGTAGTCGCTGTAGTCGGTGCTGTTGTAGAACAGGTTGTAGCCCAGGCTGACACCGTCGGCAGTGAAGTAGGGGTCCACGAAACCGAAGTTGTACTTGGTCTGGTACTCGCTGCGGGTCAGCCCGATGGACACCTTGTTACCGGTACCGAGGAAGTTGCTCTGGCTGATCGAACCCCCGAGGATCAGGCCGGCGCTCTG
>NZ_JBWKXT010000096.1:0-14261 GCF_059423245.1 Pseudomonas sp. GW460-LB5 | reverse complement strand
CTGCTTGAGGACCTTGGCGGTCATCTTGCGGTTGGCACCGGCACCGATCACCAGGATCGGGTTACGGGCGTTCTGCAATTTCTCGACGGCAGCTTCGATGGCTACGTGTTCGGCCAGCGGGCGGCGGTGCAGGCTACGCGGGATCGGCAGTGCATCGGTCTGCTCGGCGGCGATGTCTTCCGGCAGTTCCAGGTGTACCGCACCCGGCTTTTCTTCTTCGGCCAGGCGGAAGGCTTCACGCATGCGGGCCGGGATGTTGTCGGCCGAGGCGAACTGGTGGGTGTACTTGGTGATGGGGTCCATCATGCCGCACACGTCAATGATCTGGAAGCGGCCCTGCTTGGACTTCTTGATCGGCTTCTGGCCGGTGATCATCATCATCGGCATGCCGCCCAGGTAGGCGTAGGCGCTGGCGGTGACCAGGTTGGTGGCGCCGGGGCCGAGGGTGGACAGGCTGACGCCGGTCTTGCCGGTCAGGCGGCCGTAGGTGGCAGCCATGAAGCCTGCAGACTGCTCATGGCGGGTCAGTACCAGCTTGATCTTCGACTTGCGCAGGGATTCGAGCAGGTCGAGGTTTTCCTCACCGGGAATGCCGAACACATACTCGACACCTTCGTTTTCCAGGCATTGCACAACGACATCGGCGGCCTTGGCCATTTGGGGTACTACCTCAAAATCTTTGTGGGATTGCAGCTTTATTTCGCTGCGTGACTGAGATGTTGCAGGATGTCTCAGTGGCGCGCATCGTAGGCCCTCTGGTTAATAATAATAAATATATTGTTATGATGCTTAGCATCACAGTTCGTTATGAATGGTAGAGCCCCTCAATGAACCTCAAGGCATTGCGCTGCTGCGTCGAGATCGTACGCCAGGGCAGCTTCACCAAGGCTGCGCAGCATTTGCACATTGCCCAGCCGGCGCTGAGCATGGCCGTCACCCGTCTGGAAGAAGAGCTGGGCGTGACCCTGTTCAACCGCACCACGCGCAAAGTCATCCTTACCGCCGAGGGCGAACAGTTCCTGCCACGCATTGCGTCGGCGTTGCGCGAGATGGATGTCGCCCGGCAAGAACTGCGCGACATGGCCGACCTGAAACGCGGCGAAGTGCGCCTGGGCATCCCGCCCATGTTCGGCCTGCACTATGTACCCGGGTTGATGAACGCCTTCCGCCAGCTGTATCCAGGCATTGCCATGACCGTATTCGAAGGCAGTGCCGAGGACATTGGCCATCGTCTGGAGCAACGGGAAATCGACCTGGCACTGCTGGAGTCCAGGCGAGTGCCGCCCGACAAGGAATCGATTCTGCTGGGCAGTGACGAGATGCTGGCGTGTATGCACCCCGACCACCCTTATGCCGGCAAAGCCTTCCTCACGGCGCAAGACCTGCGCAATACCGACATGGTCGTGTTCGACCGCACGTTCGTTCAACGTCACCTACTGGACGCCTTCTTCGCCGAACACGGGATTACTTACCAAGTGGCGTTGCAGAGCAACTTCGTCTCACTGGTGGTGCAGGCCGCGCTGGACAACATGGGCGTGGCAACCCTGCTGCGCTCGGTCCAGCAGCGCACGCCGGGTATCGTCGGGGTGCCGTTCCGGCCGGCGCAGCTGATGAGCTTCAGATTGTGTTGGCGCTCGGGGGAATACCTGTCGCTGGCCAGCAAGCGGTTCATCGACTTTGCTGCGCAGATGAATTACCTGGAGCGGTGAGGCTCGCCTGTTCCGGCCCTTTCGCGGCTAAAGCCGCTCCCACAGGTACAGCGTAAATGTTGGGCACCCGCAGTCCCTGTGGGAGCGGCTTTAGCCGCGAACACCGGCAAAGCCGGTGCCAGACCGACGCGCCAGTGCCTATGGGAGCGCAGTTTTCAACGCCAGATGGGCGATCACCTGCTCAGCCGCCCGCCCCAGGCAGCCCTTGAAAAAGTGGTTGGCACCTGCATAAACCGACACCGCCCGTTGCCCCGGGCCAGCCCATTGCAACAGGTTGGCCAGCGGCGCCATTTCATCCTGTTCGCCATGCAGCAGCAGGCAATCCGCAGGCACCGGCAATGGCTCGTAATATCGCCCGCCCGGTACATCACCCACCGGCAGCCCCAGCAACGCCACTGCCTGCAACTGCCCTTCAAGCGCACAGGCCACACGGGCGAACACATAAGCACCAAAAGAAAACCCGACCAGGGCTACCGGTAGCGCAGGCAACTCCCGTCTGAAGTGACGGATGACCGCGATGCAGTCTTGCGCTTCGCCGATACCCTCGTCGTGCGCACCTTGGGTCTGCCCTACCCCACGGAAACTCGGCCGCACCACCTGCCAACCGGCTGCGCACAGCTGCCGCGCCAGGGTCAGCGGCACGATATGGCGCGGGCTACCGCCCAGCAGCGGTTGTGGGTGACTGACCAGCACCACCCCCTTGGGCGGCCCGGCAGAGTAGTCGATCAGCAGCTCGATCTGGCCGGCCGGCCCATCGATAAGCAACGGGTTACGTGGTGCATCCGACATCGTTTTCGTCCTTGCTAGCCAAATGAGTGGCGCCTGATCACGCCGTTTGCCGCGGGAGGCCATGCACCACCAGCAACACCAGCACGACACTGGTCAATGCCAGGGCCGAGAGCGTTGCCAGTACCCCCGTCGCGCCGAAGTGCTGGAACAGATAACCGCCCACCAAGGGCGTCAGTGCCTGGCCAATCAATGATGGGCGCGACATCTTGCCCATCAGCGCAACATACTGGGCAGGCGGCATCAGGGCCAGCGGCAGCAGCCCCCTGACAATGGCGCGCAGACCATTGCCACAGCCATACAGCAGCAGGCCCAGCGCGGTCATCCCCGGCGCCACGGCCACCAGCGTCAGACCTACAGCAACCAGCACTGATGATACCAGCGCAGTCCATATCGGGTGGCGCTTGCCGGCGATGATCTGCAGCACCCGCGAGGCCACCTGGCTTGGCCCAAGCAAGGCACTCAGGCCAATGGCAGCCGCCAGCGAATGGCCCTGGCCCTGCAGGACCGCCACCAGTTGCACTGAAACGGCAGTCATGATGATCGCGCCAATGGCGAAGATTGCGGTCAGCAGCCAGTAAAGGCGGCGGTGCACGGGCTGATCTGCCACCGCCGTCATGCTCTGGGCCTTCTGCCGGGGCTGGCCTGCCGGCAACACCCAGAGGTACAGCGGCGCCACGGCAACGATCAGCACCAACGCATAAGCCATGCAGGCCGTGCGCCAGCCCAGTTGCTCGATGGCGAGGGCGAGTACCGGCCAGGTCACGGTAGTGGCAAACCCTGAAATCAGGGTGATGCCCGTAATCGCCCGTCCCGCCCGTTCGGCATACAGGGCACCGAGGGTGGCAAATAGTGCTTCGTAAAGCCCCATTGCCATCCCCGCGCCAATGATCACCCAGGCCAGCAGGAATACCTGCAGGCTGTGGCAGTTGGCAACCACCAGCAAGCCCAGCCCCACTACCGCGCCGCTGGCGGCCAGTTGCCAGCGCCCGCCATAGCGCGCCACCAGGCGGCTGGACAGCGGCGCCAACAACGCCGACACCATCAGGGCCAGCGACAGCGCCCCATACACCCAGCCGCTGTCCCAGCCGGTCTCGTGCAGGATTGGCTTGCCCATCACCGCCAGGAGGAAGAACGAACCACCCCACACCAGGATTTGCAGCAGGCCCAGCCAGAAAATACCCAAGGGCCCGGGAAAACGTACGCCAGCATTCACGACAGCAGCCTTATCCACCAAGCGGGCCGGATGTCGGCGCACGCAGGTGGCAGTCTAAAAGAGCAGGCGTATGGCTTGCCACAACATCCCGGCATTTCAGTTATGCGCGCAGTAGACAGCTTAAAAAACGGATGGAGTACATTTGTACGCACGCTTGTGGCCCGGTAGCAATCTGGTGGGCATTCACTGGCAGATGTCAGGGTGCAACCTCCGTAATTGCCAAAACAAATTTGATATTTGTTGCGATTCCACAGGTTCTTGCCTGCGCTTCGCCTCCCTACAATGACCCCACAACAACAAACGAGCCCAGCTCCGTGAGGCACGACCCCATGTACAGAGACCACATCGTCAAACCGCGTGCGACCGATAAACCGGCATTCATGGGTTTGGTCGCCGCTGTGATATTCGCCACCGCCCTGCTCTGTGGCGTGGGTGACGGTAGCCTCGCCCGGCTGATGGGCCCGATCGTACTCGACCTGCAGGCACCGCTGCTGCGTAACGCCGCAGTGGCCGGCACCTTGGCGGTGACCCTGGTACTGAACCTGTTCATCCTTGGCCGTTTTCCGTTACGGGCCCAGGTGATAACGGTCTGGTGTGAGCTGTTGCTGCTGTTCCTGCTGTTCTTCGACACCTTCGACCTGTCTTACAGTTTCATCGCCAGCAAGGTCGGCTTCATGATCACCCAAGGGGTGTTCACCACCGTCTACGTGTCCACCCTCTCCATCGCCATCGCCTTTGTTCTGGCGCTGCTGGGGGCTACTGCCCGGCTGTCGTCCAACGGTTTCGCCATCGCCATTGCCAGCTTCTACACCTCGTTCTTCCGCGGTGTGCCGCTACTGATCCAGATCTACCTGATCTACCTCGGCATCCCCCAGCTCGGCTATGTGGTGGGCGCCGTGCCGGCAGGCATCCTGGCGTTGTCGCTGTGCTACGGCGCTTACATGACGGAAATCTTCCGCGCCGGTATCAGCAGCATCCCGCGCGGGCAATGGGAAGCGTCGCGGGCGATCGGCCTGACGCCCTTCCAGGCCATGACCCGG
Source organism: Pseudomonas sp. GW460-LB5 (assembly GCF_059423245.1). NCBI lineage: Bacteria > Pseudomonadati > Pseudomonadota > Gammaproteobacteria > Pseudomonadales > Pseudomonadaceae > Pseudomonas > Pseudomonas sp. GW460-LB5. Next base: position 9,510 of record NZ_JBWKXT010000096.1, on the reverse strand, counting down.
GTGATCCTGCCGCAGTCGATGCGGCTGATCATTCCACCTACCGGCAACCAGTTCATCTCCATGCTCAAAGACAGCTCGCTGGTGTCAGTGATCGGTGTATGGGAGCTGATGTTCCTCGCCCGCACCCAGGGCCGTGCGGAGTTCCGCCACTTGGAAATGCTGATCACCGCTGCCGTCTTGTACTGGGTGCTGTCGATCCTGCTCGAAACCGTGCAATCGCGCCTGGAAAAACGTTTCGACCGCGCCCACCGTTGATCGAGGAACCCCCTGATGAACCAGCCTTTTACCCCCGCTGCCGGCCAGGCCGCCGTGTCAATTCGCGGCTTGCAGAAATGGTACGGCGAGTTTCATGTGCTCAAGGGCATTGACCTGGAGATCGCCAGCGGCGAAATCGTGGTGGTCTGTGGGCCTTCCGGCTCGGGCAAATCCACGTTGATCCGGTGCCTGAACCTGCTGGAAGACTTCCAGAAAGGTCAGGTGCAAATCGCCGGCAACCCACTGAACCGTGATGCGGCAAGCGTCGCCGCCATCCGTCGCCAGGTGGGCATGGTGTTCCAGCAGTTCAACCTGTTCCCGCACCTGACCGTGCTGGAAAACCTGATGCTCGGCCCGCGCCTGGTCAGCAAGCTCAGCGCGCCAGAGGCCCGCGCCCTGGCGCTGGAGTATCTGCACCGGGTGCGTATCGCCAGCCAGGCCGACAAGTTCCCCGGGCAGCTTTCCGGCGGCCAGCAACAACGTGTGGCCATTGCTCGTGCGCTGTGCATGAAGCCGCGCATCATGCTGTTCGACGAACCGACCTCGGCGTTGGACCCGGAAATGGTCAAAGAGGTGCTCGACGTAATGGGCGAGCTGGCCAAGGACGGCATCACCATGCTTTGCGTTACCCACGAAATGGGCTTCGCCCGCCGGGTGGCCGACCGCATCATCTTCATGGACCAAGGCCAGGTAATCGAACAAGGCCGGCCCGACGCGTTCTTCGACAACCCTGGCCATGCGCGCGCCAGGGAGTTTCTCTCGCAAATCCTCAGCCACTGAGCCTGTGTCTACCGCTGTGCCAATACCACAACAACAATTGCATGCCCGGAGACTTTCCGTATGAACCCAGTCGCTCGCTTGTTTGCCCTTACCGCCGTTGCCGGCTGCCTGACCTTGATGACAGGCGCCGCGTGGGCCGGCGCCACGCTCGATCGTATCCACCAGAGCAAGGTCATGAAAGTGGCCACAGCCGCCAACTGGCCACCGCAGTCATTTCTTGGCGAGGACAACACCCTCAAGGGCTTCGACATTGATGTGGCCAACGAGATTGGCAAGCGCCTGGGCGCCAAGGTGGCGTTTGTCACCCCGGAATACGGCATCATCACCGCGGGGCGCTGGGCAAGCCGCTGGGACCTGTCAGTCGGCTCGATGACCCCCACCACCGAGCGGGGGCGGGTGCTCGACTTTCCGGCCATTTACTACTACACCCCGTATGTGTTCGCGGTGCACAAGGACGCCGCCGGCGCCAGCGCGGCCGACCTCAATGGCAAGACCATCGGCGTTGAAGCTGGCACCACGTCCGAGGACTATATCAACCGTCGGCTGAAAATCGACGCCGCGGACGTGCCCGCGTTCAGCTACAGCGTGGAGCCGGGCAACGTGCAAACCTACGGCGACAGCATGGGCCCGCTGGACGACCTGCGCATAGGCAACGGCACCCGCCTGGATGCCACCCTGTCTGCACTGCCAACCATCATGGGCGCGATCAAGGCCGGTTACCCGGTTGCCCCGGTGCAGGGCAAGCCCGCCTACTACGAGCCCCTGGCCATCGCCACCGACAAGGGCGACGACGCCTTCAACGCTGAACTGGCCAAGGCCATCGACGACATGAAGGCCGACGGCACGCTGAAACAGCTGTCGGAAAAATGGTACGGCGCCGACCTTACACAAGTGCAGTAACGCCATTACCCGCAAGCCTGCGCCCTTGACTTGAAGGGCGTACGGCCCCCCCATGCCCGCAAAACCTGCAGCGCCCCGTAAAAGGATGACCCAGCCGATGGCCAGCTACAGCAACAACTACTATACCGGGACCATGCGCCCTGCCCCCCAGCGAGCCGGGTTGACCGGTGAGACCCGGGCAGATGCATGCGTGATTGGCGGCGGCCTGGCAGGCCTGAGCGTGGCCCGCGAGCTGCTGGCGCGTGGGCGCTCGGTGGTGTTGCTGGAGGCGGCACGGGTGGCATGGGGCGCCTCTGGGCGCAATGGCGGCTTTGTGTTGCAGGGGTGGTCCGAGGGGCTGTCGGCGATCGAGCGGCGTTGCGGCAAGCAGACCGCCGCCGCCTTGTTCCGGCTATCGCTGGAGGGCGTCGATATCGTCCGCGACACCATCGCCCGCCACCAGTTGCCAGGCTGCGCCGCCACCACCGGCAAGCTGAGCGTGGTGCGCTACGACGACGCCGACAACCTGCAGCGCACCCGCGACCGTATGGCCCGCGACTTCGATTTCAACCTGGAATACCTGGACACACAGGCACTGCGCAGCCGTCTGAACACCGACCGCTACTTCCAGGGGTTGCGGGACAGCCATGGTTTTCACTTCCACCCACTGAACTACTGCCTGGGCCTGGCCGAGCTGGTCGAGCTGGCCGGTGGTCGCATCCACGAACAGTCGCCGATGCTGCGGGTAGAGCGCAGAGCCGGCAGTCATCGCGTGATCACCGCCGACGGCGCGGTGACCTGTGCCGATGTGGTGTACTGCTGCGGTGGCTACGGCGGCCCGGAGTTCGGCCAGCTGCGCCGGGCGTTCCTGCCGATTGCCACTTATGTGGTGCTGACCGAACACCTGGGTGAGCGCCTGCGTGACGTAGTACGTACCACGGACGCAGTCGGCGACAACCGCCGCGCCTCCGACTACTACCGCATCGTCGAGGGTGACCGCCTGCTGTGGGGCGGCCATATCACCACGCGCAACCTGCAGGACGAACAGCGCCTGGGTCAGTTGCTGACCCGTGACATCCTCAGCGTGTATCCACAGTTGCAGGGTTTGAAAATCGCCAAGGCCTGGTCCGGGCTGATGGGTTACGCCCGCCACAAAATGCCGCACATCGGCCCCCTCGGTCCAGGGCTGTGGGCTTGTACTTCATTTGGGGGCCATGGTATGAACACCGCACCTGTGGGCGCCCGGGTTGTCAGCGAAGCAATCTGTGGCGAAACCGACCGCTACCGCCTGTTCGACGCCTATGGCCTGGAATGGAATGGCGGGCCGTTCGGACCCGCTGCGGCGCAAACGGTGTATGCCGGGCTGAAGCTGATGGACAGGTTCCAGGAAGCCCGCGCGCAGTACCACAACTAGAACAAACACCAGGAACCACCATGGACGCCCTCCCACCCGGCGCGCTGTTCAAACTGACTGAGAAGGACCGGCAATTGCTCGGGCTGCTGCAGGCCAACGCCCGTGAGCCCACCGCCTCGCTGGCGCGCAAGCTGGGCGTGTCTCGCTCGGCGGTACAGGAGCGCATCAACCGCCTGGAAAACGCCGGGGTGATCACCGGCTACAGTGTGCGCATCGACCAAGACAAGCTGCAGCAGGTGATCAACTGCTTCACCATGACCTCGTGCAGCAACAAGAGCTACACCGATGTGATGACCACCCTGCGCAAAATGGACGCGGTGCAGGCGGTGTATGCGGTGTCGGGCGAGATGGACTTCATTATCCACCTGACCACCCATACGCTGGGCGAGCTCAATGCCGAGCTGACCCGCATCAACATGATCAAGGGGGTTACGCACACGGCTTCGCACATTGTCATGGAAACCAAGTTCAGCAAGAAGCTGACCGTTTAAACGCTCCCCAGCCAGGCCGCCGATGCCCCCACAAGCTGCTCAGGTTCCTCGACGTTGCCGGCAAATATTGACTATGATCCCGCCTTGAACGTTTCAGCATGTTTCAAAAGGGATACAGATGTCAGTTCCGCAAATACCCCCTCTCCCCGGTAAAGGCACCGTCGCGAAGATGTCAGCCGCCATGGCGCTGGGCAGCTTTGCCATCGGCACCGGCGAATTCGCCATCATGGGCCTGATGCCCGACATTGCCAACAACCTGCAATTGAGTGAGCCCCAGGTGGGGCATGCCATCAGTGCCTACGCACTGGGGGTGATGGTTGGCGCCCCGACACTCGCGATTCTGGGTGCGCGGCTGCTGCGCAAGCACATGTTGCTGCTGCTGATGGCACTGTACGCCCTTGGCAACCTGGCTACCGCTTTCGCCCCTTCGTTCAGCAGCCTGGTTGCCTTCCGCTTTATCAGCGGCCTGCCCCACGGCGCCTACTTCGGCATTGCCGCAGTGGTGGCATCCAGCATGGTGGCCAAGGACCACCGAGCGGGTGCCGTTGCACGGGTGATGATGGGCCTGACCTTGGCCATGCTGCTGGGCAACCCGCTAGCCACGTATCTGGGCCAGTACTTTGGCTGGCGTTCAGCGTTCGTGCTGGTTGGCGCCATCGCGCTGTGCACCATCGCCCTGGTATGGCGCTTTGTGCCCCAGCGCCACGACGAAGTGCGCAGCGACCCACGCAAGGAACTGCAAGCCTTCACCCTCCCGCAGGTATGGATGGCGCTGGCCATCGCGTCGATCGGCTTTGCCGGCATGTTTACGGTATTCAGCTACCTGGCGCCGACCATGCTGCAGGTGACCCAGGTATCGCCCCAGTGGATTCCGTTCGGCCTTGCGGCGTTCGGGGTGGGCGGCATCGTCGGCAACATTGCCGGCGGCAAACTGTTCGACCGCCTGCAGTTCCGCGCCGTGGGGCTGGTGCTGGTGTGGTCGATCGCCGTGCTGCTGTTCTTCACCATTGCCGCCCAGGCACTGTGGAGCCTGCTGTTGGGCATCGGCCTGGTGGGTACCATGATCGCACTGGCAGCGCCATTGCAGATCCGCCTGATGGACATTGCCCATGAAGCGCCTAGCCTGGCAGCTGCGTCGAACCATGCAGCGTTCAACCTGGCCAATGCGCTGGGACCATGGCTGGGTGGCATGGCGATTACTGCGGGCCTGGGCTGGACCAGCACTGGCTATATCGGCGCGGCAACTGCGCTGGTTGGGCTGGGCATCTATCTGGTGGCACGACGCATGAAAGGCGGCCACTGAGGCCAGCCACGTGGGGCTGCAAAGCAGCCCCAAAATCTCCAACCCGCCGCAATCTACAGTGCCCCCCGAAACCGCTACCCTACCCCCTTCACACAAGCCACTGCCGAGCCCTTCATGTTCGATTGGGAAGACCTGCGTCATTTCTCTGCCTTCACCTCGGCCGGTTCGCTGTCCGCCGCCGCCAAGGCCTTGGGCGTCGACCACGCCACCGTGGCCCGGCGCATCGCTTCGCTCGAAGCCTCGCTCAAGCTCAAGCTGGTTGACCGGCGCCCCCGCGCCTATGTGCTCACCGACGAAGGCCGACGCGTTGCCGAACTTGCCGAGCAAATGACCCTGTCCTCCTTCGCCCTAGAACATTTCGCCAGCGCCGGCCAACAGGCGGTGGAAGGCGAGGTGGTGCTGTCGGCACCACCGGCACTGCTCGGCAGCATCGTCGCCCGACGCCTGGGCGAGCTGTACCAGCGCTACCCACGGTTGCGCCTGAAGCTGGTGGGCAGCAAATCAAAGGCATCTCTGGCCCGCCGCGAAGCTGACATCAGCATCACCCTGGCCAGGCCGACAGAACCGACCCTGGTGGCCAGCCTTCTGGGCCACCTGGACTACCGGTTGTACGCCTCGCCCGGCTACTTGGCCAGTGCAGCGGCACGACGCTACATCGGTTACGACGAATCCCAGGCCAACTCACCGCAACAGCAATGGCTGAACCGCCAGGCCGGCCAGCAGCCGTTCGCACTGCGCAGCAATGACCTGCGCATCCAGGCTCAGGCCTGTGCCGGCGGCATCGGCATCGCCTGCCTGCCGGCGTTCATGGCGCAGGAGCACGGCCTGAAGGACGCCGGCAGCGCCGAACAGACCATGAGCATCGAAATCTGGCAGGCAGTCCATGAAGACGTGCGCGCCACCCCACGGATCAAGGCCGTTACCGACTTCCTTCAGCAACAGGTGCGGCCACTGCTACGCTTGTGAATTTTTGCGTAATGCACGTGCACTAATGCGGAATTTTCGCGCAGGCGGGCCAGCGTTAGTCTCCCCCCATCACTAACGCCCCCCGAAGGAGAAAACGATGCAATACGTAAAGCTGGGTAACACCGGGCTGGACATTTCCAGGCTGTGTCTGGGCTGCATGACCTTCGGCGAACCCGACGCCGGCACGCATCCCTGGACCTTGGGCGAAGCCGCCAGCCGCCCCATCATTCGCCATGCCGTAGAGCAAGGCATCAACTTCTTCGACACTGCCAACAGCTATTCTGCCGGCACCTCGGAAATCATCGTCGGGAAACTGTTGAAGGCATTCACCCGCCGGGAAGAAACCGTGATTGCCACCAAGGTGTTCTTCCCTGCCAACATGTGGGAAGGCGCCAGCCGGCCCAATGAGCAAGGCTTGTCGCGCAAGGCGATCATGGCCAGCATCGACGCCAGCCTCACCCGCCTGGGTACCGACTACGTCGACCTGTACCAGATCCACCGCTGGGACTACCACACCCCCATCGAGGAGACCATGGAAGCCCTGCATGACGTGGTCAAGGCCGGCAAGGCACGCTACATCGGTGCTTCATCGATGTACGCCTGGCAGTTCGCCAAGGCACAGCAGGTGGCGGCCAGCAACGGCTGGAGCCGTTTTGTGTCGATGCAGAACTACCTCAACCTGATCTACCGGGAGGAAGAGCGCGAGATGATCCCACTGTGCCTGGACCAGGGGGTGGGGCTGATGCCCTGGAGCCCGATGGCCCGCGGGCGCCTGACCCGGCCGCACGGGCAGCAGACAGCACGCACCCGCAGCGATGTATCCGGCCAGTCGTTCTACGAAAAGACCGAGGTAGAGGACGGCCGAGTGATCGATGTCGTCGAACAGATCGCTGGCGAACGGGGTGTGCCGATGGCCCAGGTTGCGCTGGCCTGGGTACTGGGCAAGACCGGCGTTAGCGCCCCTATCGTCGGGGCCTCGAAGCCCGCCCATCTGGACGATGCACTGGGCGCGTTGTCACTGCAGCTGAGCGAGACCGAGGTGGCGCGCTTGCAGGCCCCTTACGTTCCCCACGCCGTGACCGGCTTCAAGTAGGGCGGTTTTGCGGCAGCTCGATGCGCACGCGCAGGCCGCCGCTGGTTGCGGCCAGCGCGGTAATGCTTCCGCCATGCAGGACAATGGCCCGCTGGGCAATCGCCAGGCCCAGGCCAAAGCCATCGTCGCTACTGTCGGTGCCGCGGTCGAACGGCTCGAAGATACGCTTCAGACGGGCCGGGTCTACCCCCGGACCGTGGTCGCTGACACTGACCTGAAGCCATTGCCCGCCCGGCGCCAACACAGCGCTCACCAACACTTCTGTGCCGACGGCGGTATAGCGAACAGCGTTGCGGATGATGTTCTCGAACGCCCGGTACAGCAGCTCTTCATGCCCCAGGATGAGAAACGCCCCTTGGGCTTGCAACGATACCTGGCACCGCTTCATGCCCGCTTCAAAACGGGCGTCTTCAACGATCTGCGCCAGCAACTCTGTCACATCTACACTGGCAAAGGCGCCGTCGCCCTGCCGAGCCTGGGCGCGGGCCAGGGTCAGCAGTTGCTCGATCAGGTCGTCCATGCGCCGTGATTCGCGCTCCACCCGCTGCAGCATGTCGTGTCGGTCAGGCTGCTGACGCATCAGGCCGATGGCGGCATGCATGCGGGTCAGCGGAGAACGCAGTTCGTGGGAAATATCGTGCAGCAGGTTCTGCTGCGCCTGTACCAGGGCCTTGAGCTGGCCGGCCATGCGGTCGCAGTCCTCGGCCAGTTCGACGATCTCGTCGCGCCGTTTGCCCAACCTGGGTTTTACACGCACATCGAACCTGCCTTGGGCCACCTGCCCCATGGCTTCACGCAACCAGGCCAATGGGCGAGTCAGGTAAAGGCTGCACAGAAAGGCAAACAACGCACTCATCAGCGTGCCGGTCACCAACGGGCCCATGCCACGCGGGCGCGGCGGCTCGCCAAGCGCCGTAGCCACCGACGCACGCAACACCAACGGGCGGCCTTCTCGGTCGCTCAACGCCTGCTCGAAACGCGACACCGGCACCGCCCTGCCCGCCAGCAGCTGGCCTTGGCTGTCATATAGGCCCACTTGCACATCCGGCGGCTGCGGTGACACCTCCAGCAGTTGCCGACCGGCCTGCTCGCCGTAACGCTGCAGTAACTGCAGTTCTGTGGCCAGCAGCGAACGCAGCGCCGGGGTATCACCGCGCCAGTCATTGAGCATGAAGGCCCCCGCCCCCACCAGGAAGGTCAGGCAGTTGGCCAGCCAGAACGCCAGGAACAGCTTCCAGAACAGACGCCGACGCATCATTCGACAATCAGCATGTAGCCCATGCCACGCACGCTCTGGATCCAGCTGCTGCCATCGGCCCGCGGGCCGAGCTTTTGCCGAATGCTGCTGACGTGCACGTCGATGCGCCGGTCATAACGGGTCAACGGCCGCCCCAGGGCATTGAGGGACAGGTCCTGCTTGCTGACCAACTGACCAGCCTGGCGAGCCAACGCTTCGAGCAGGCTGAATTCCGAGCCCGTCAGCTCCAGCGTGGCTTGGCCCCAATGCGCTTCACGACGTCCTGGCCACAGCTTCAATGCGCCCGTGCGCACCTGTTCGGGCGCACTGCCCTCGCCTGTCGGTTGCGGCTGCACCCGGCGCAGTATCGCCCGCAGGCGTGCAACCAGTTCACCCGGGGAGCTGGGCTTGGGAACATAGTCATCAGCCCCAAGCTCAAGGCCGGCAATACGGTCGATATTGTCGCCACGCGCGGTCAGCAGCAGCACCGGCACCTGACTGCGCGCACGCACGCGCCGCAGCACTTCGATGCCAGAAATACCCGGCAGCATCACGTCCAGCACCACCACCTGGAAGTGACCGGACAATGCCTGGGTCTCGCCCTCTTCACCCGTGGCCACCGCCGTGGCCTGGAAGCCTTCGCGTGCCAGGTACAAAGAGAGCATTTCAGTCAGTTCGCGGTCGTCGTCGACCAGCAGCACAGGGATCATCGGGGCCAGACATCGCAATTTCAGGGGCTGTAATGATCGCCCCGCCGGCCAGTACTGTCACCGCCGGCTGGTCGGACTTTACACATCTTTACCCTTGGCTAACCGCGCCGTACACAGCCCGCCCGTATCCTCGTCGCCCGCTGCCAGCGGGTTGCCCGCGCTTGCTCCCCTTCGAATCCGCTTGTCTGGAACCCCTGATGAACTACCCGCGCCTGTTGCTCTCCATCCTGTTGCTGAAAGCCTCGCTGGCCCATGCCTCCGCTTTCAGGATCGCCGACATCCGCGTCAACGGCCTGCAGCGGGTGTCCGCTGGCAGTGTTTTCGGTGCCTTGCCGCTGAACGTCGGCGACCAGGCCGATGATCGCCGCCTGGTGGACTCGAC
>NZ_JBWKXT010000095.1:0-14291 GCF_059423245.1 Pseudomonas sp. GW460-LB5 | reverse complement strand
TGCAGCTGTCTCCAGTAGAGTATGAGAAACGCTATTTCCTGAGCTTGGAGAGTGTCTAGAAAACCAGGGGCGATTCAGATGGGGCACCTTCACCCCATCAATCTGATACCACCCTCAGATGGTTGATAGATCGACTCCGTAGTTGAGTTCCTCTGCGAAGTCCGGCAGTCCGTAACCGATGGTTTTCTTGTAGAAAGGAGAGACCTTCGCAGTCGGTGCCTTCTTCTTGTGCTTCGTGGTGTAGAGCATTCGTGCCCGCATCACCTCGAAGGAGTAACCGCGCCCTTCACGGTTCTTGTCCTTGGCCAGTCGGTTGATGGACTCCGTGTAAGCGTTGGTGACGGGCATGTCCGTCTCGAAGTAGGTCATGGTCTCTTCGCGCCAGTTTCCCACTGCCCTGACCAGATCGCTCCAGACTTCCTTTTGGCCCTTCGGGATGGTGGCTATCCACTCGTCCAGGGCGGCTTCTGCCTGGAGCCGTGTGGTGGCGTCCCAGATGCCGTAGAAGCGCTCCTTGTGCTCGTAGGCGGCCAGCAGTTGCGGGAACGCGCCTGTCCAGGTCTCCATGATGAGGCGCTCCCGGTCTGAGACTTCGTGAGCGCGTTTCAGCAGGATTTTCCGGTCTCCCTTGAGAGTCCGGCTCTGGGACGGTTTCAGCTCCTTTCTGAGGCCCTTGCGCACTCTCTCTAGGGCATCGTTGGCCATGCGCACCACATGGAACTTATCGACCACGATACGGGCCTGGGGCAGCACAGCCTTGACCGCTGCCCGGTAGGGGTTCCACATGTCCATGCTGACGATCTCGACCTTCTGCCGGTCTTTCAGCTTCATCAGGTAGTTGGTCACCACGCCCTGGCGGCGGGTGGCCAGCAGGTCGAGCAGGGTTCGCTCCTCAATGTTGGTCAGAATGCAGCGGTAGCGCTTGTTCAGGTATAGCTCGTCAATGCCCAGGATGCGGGGCGTCTCGAAGCGGTGCCAGCGCCCCAGGAACTCGGCGCGGGCGTTGAAGATGTCGCGCACCGTCTTCTCGTCCAGGCCGGTCTGTGCCGCCACAAAGGTGTAGGGGTGGTTGAAGGATTCCTTCTCCACGTACTCATGCAGCCGCAGTGTCATACGGAATCCGTCCACCATCTCCGGTAGCTGGGGCCTGAATGTTGTCTTGCAGGCCCGGCAGGTGTATCGGCGGCGGACCACCCAGAGAGTGACCCGCTTGCCGTGGATGGGCAGATCACGATAGGGAACGTCACGCTTGCCGAACCGTACGAACTCACCCTGCACGCCGCATTCCTCGCAGGCGATGGGATCGGGCACGTCCACCTGGAAGTGCATTTCGTCGTCGGTTGATTTGCAGCCCAGTACTTGGTATTGCGGCAGGTGAAGGATGTTGTCGGGAAGTTCGGTCATGGTGTTGTATAGGCGTAGGTGTCAGTCAGATCCATCCGACTCGGCATTGGTGTTTGCTTTTTTACCCAACAAGCTGCTGGAAACGAAAAGTAAGGCACCGAGGACAATTGCAATATCAGCCAGGTTGAAGGCCGGCCAATGCCAGTCTCGCCAATAGAAATCAAAGGAATCCACAACATAGCCGCGAAAGACCCGGTCAATCAGGTTGCCCATGGCGCCACCGAGGATAAGACTGTAAGCGATGGCTTCTCCTTTATGACGATTTTCAAGGATCAGCTTGATCAGAAAAATCGAGACCACTACCGCGATTCCGATAAAAAAGTAGCGCTGCCAGCCTCCACCATTCGCAAAAAGACTGAATGCGGCACCGGTGTTCCATAGGTGCACCCAGTTAAAGAACGGGGTCACCGAAACATACTCGCCATAGGCCATTGATTGCTGCACCAGCCACTTTACAGCCTGATCAGACGCTGCCAGCAGGCCCGATATGGACAATAGGGCATACGGCGAGAGCTTTTTGCCAATAATGAGCATTATTTAACCCTTCAACGCCAAAATGCGTCTGGCACCGTTAAGTACAATGCCCCCCGCGATGGTGCCGATAATCAGATCCGGATAATTGGAACCGGTCCACGCGACCAGGGCGCCGGCGGTGATGACCCCCAGGTTGATCACCACGTCGTTGGCCGAGAATATCCAGCTTGCCTTCATGTGCGCCCCGCCTTCCCGATGTTTGGATATGAGCAGCAGACAACTGGTATTGGCAATCAATGCGACGAATGCGATAGCCATCATCACCAGCGATTCAGGCTCACTACCGAATACAAAGCGTCTCACCACCTCTACGAGCACGCCCACAGCCAAGATCAGTTGCAGTACACCAGCAAGATGCGCGGCACGTACCTGCATTTTCACGCTATGTCCAACCGCATAAAGGGCAAGCCCGTACACCGCCGCATCGGCAAAATTGTCCAGGGATTCTCCAATCAGGCCGGTGGACCGGGCGATCAGACCGGCAGTCATTTCCACCACGAACAGAAGTGCATTGATGCCGAGCAACCAGCGCAGGGTCCCGGATTCTTGCTTAGCAGAAGCTGCCGAAAACTCGGCGGCCTTGATGGTCTCCGGATTTGCAGCGACGGTTTCCTGAAGCGAGGCGCCTAGCCCCAAGGTCTTCAGTTTCGAGGTGACGGGCTCGACCTCGCCGTCATGCACGACCTTCAGCCGGCGGTTCGACAAGTCGAAGGACAGCGCCCGAATTTCCTCAAAGCCGTTCAGGGCTAGGCGAATCATTCGTTCTTCTGATGGACAGTCCATCTTCGGCACGGCATAAACACTGACCCATCTCCCTGGCGCCTCGGAGGAGGCCTGTATATCGGTATCCGCTGCGGACGTTGCATCACCGCCACAGGCGCCACCACAGGATTTGCTCATGATACGACTCCACTTGAACAATGTTGTGGTACCATTTAAAACTATAAAGCTACTATAAGGTCAATAGAGTAAAGAATCCGTTGGGGAGGAGGCTGATGCGCATTGGTCAGTTGGCGCAGTTGGTAGGGGTCGAAACACAGACGATCCGCTTCTATGAACAGCAGGGCTTGTTGCCGCCGCCTGATCGGCAGGACAACGGTTACCGTGTCTATACCGAGAAGCATGGTGAGGGGCTGGCCTTCATCCGTCGCTGCAGAATCCTGGGCCTGTCACTGGCTGAGATTCACGAACTACAGAGCTATGAGGACGACCCTCATCAGCCTTGTACCGCCGTCAACGCCTTGCTCGATGATCACATCTCTCATGTGCGGTCGCAGATAACCGCTCTGCAAGCGCTTGAGAAACAACTCGTTTCACTGAGAGCGAGTTGCAACGATGACCGGGAAGTTGAGGCGTGTGGGGTTCTTGCTGGAATTAGCGAAGGAAACATGCACCAGCAGTAGGTGAAGCATCAACCAGATAATCCGATGAGATGCCGGTCTGTCTCACTCTCATGCAAAGGTAAGATCAACCATTTAATCCGCTTACCCAAAAAATGGAACTGCCTGGCACGGCAAAGGAGTTTGTTGCCTCCCTCAAGACCCAGTTGGAGGAAACCGCGCAGCAACTGGATGACAAATTCCCCTCTTGCCGAGGGGACGTATCGATCAACGAAGCCGGCGAACCGGTATTGCGCCGAGTGACGGCGCGCGACATCCCGCCATCGGCCATCTCGCTACAGACGGCCCTCATGCAACGCATGCCGGCCAGGCACGTACTCGACATCATGGCCAACATCGAGCACTGGATTCAGTTCACTCGACATTTCGGGCCGATGTCCGGCAACGAGCCAAAGCTCAAAGAACCTGCCGAGCGCTACCTGATGACGATCTTCGCCATGGGTTGCAACCTCGGCCCCAGCCAGGCCGCGCGGCATCTGGCCGGTAATGTCACCCCGCACATGCTTTCCTATACCAATCGCCGTCACCTCTCGCTGGAGAAACTGGACAAGGCTAACCGCGAGCTGGTGGAACTCTACCTGCAGCTCGATCTGCCCAAACTCTGGGGCGATGGCAAGGCGGTGGCTGCGGACGGCACCCAGTTCGACTTCTATGACGACAACCTGCTGGCCGGCTACCACTTCCGCTACCGCAAGATGGGAGCCGTGGCCTATCGGCATGTGGCCAACAACTACATCGCTGTATTCCAGCACTTCATCCCCCCGGGCATCTGGGAGGCAATTTATGTAATCGAGGGGCTGCTCAAGGCCGATCTCAGCGTCGAAGCTGATACGGTGTATTCCGATACCCAGGGCCAGTCGGCCACGGTGTTCGCCTTCACTCATCTGCTTGGCATCAACCTCATGCCACGCATCCGCAATTGGCGCGACCTGGTGATGTGCCGGCCGGATCGCGGCGCTGCGTATAAGCATATCAACCGCCTGTTCACCGACACCGCCGACTGGCACCTGATTGAAACCCATTGGCAGGATTTGATGCAGGTCGCGCTATCGATCCAGGCGGGCAAAATCTCCTCGCCTATGTTGCTGCGAAAACTCGGTTCCTACAGCCGGCGTAACAAGCTCTACCACGCGGCACAGGCACTGGGCAGCGTGATCCGTACGATCTTCCTGCTCAACTGGATCGGCAGTCGCGAGTTGCGCCAGGAGGTTACCGCGAACACCAACAAGATCGAGTCCTACAACGGATTCTCCAAGTGGTTGTCCTTCGGCGGCGACGTGATCGCCGAGAACGATCCGGACGAGCAACAGAAGCGACTGCGCTACAACGACATGGTGGCCTCGTCGTTGATCCTGCAGAACACTGTGGACATGATGCGGATCCTGCAGAAATTGGCTCGCGAGGGCTGGCAGTTCTCCGATGAGGATGTGTCCTTCCTCAGCCCCTACCTGACCAGCAACGTCAAGCGTTTCGGCGAGTTCAACCTCAAGCTCAACCGGCCGCCGGAGCCCTGGATCAAAGACTCGGTGTTCCAGCAGGCAGCCGGGTCCATCCGCACTGGCAAGCTCGGTACTGCGGAAACCGAGGAGATGACCTGATGAACATTCCTCCTGCGTCATTTCGCGTCACGCCCTACGGCGAGGTAGATGCCGAGGCGCTGGAGCGTTTGCATGACGTCTACGACACCACCCAGTTGCTGTGTCTAGTCGATGGGCTGGATCTGCTGCTTAAGGATATGAACAACATCGGCGGCCTCAGGGATGGCCTCCTGCGGGTACATGCCATGGCGAAAACGGTGCTCGATGGTGCGGCACTATCGGTGTCTGTGACGGAAGGCGGCAGTATCTGGGAGGAAGCCGAGTCGCTTGATGAGGATCTGGTGGAACTGGGCAATTGGCTGGCCAGCGTCAGAGCTCAACTGAGGCCTTTGATTGAACTCATGCCGGCCGATCCTCATTAACCAACTAGTCGCCAGCAACACCGAGCAAGCTACTGGCTTCTGAACGGCTCAACAAGTTGACCCACATAGCCTGTCGGATAGTTCCGGTCACGCAGTCCTACTTCGGCGCTGCCGGGCTTGCTTGCGCTGTCATAGAAGGTTCCAAGCAACTGATCCCACACCAGCAAGAACTCACCGAAATTGACCTGAGCATCCTCGAAGTCGCGTTTGTGATGCCAGCGGTGTGTTTCTGCAACACCGATGACGCGCCGTAGCCAGCCCAACGAGTAGTCCAGATTTGAGTGTTGAAAGGCCAAATGTACCGTCAGGATGCCGAACCAGGTGGCCACGAGTGCAGAAGGAGTGCCCATCGAAAAGAGCACGAGCAGCCCAGGCCCTGCCATGATAGCGGCATGCAACGGGTGCCGGCGCTCGCCGTTCATCCAGTAGAGCCGCTCAGCGCTGTGATGTGGCTCATGCAAACGCCACAGCCATGGAACCTGATGGCTGAAGCGGTGCATGGCGTACAAACTAAGGTCCAGCACGGCGGCGACAATGACTAGCTGAGCCCACAGCGGTAAATCTGTTGGGAAGACACGGAACTCTGCGGACACCCAATCGCCCAGCCGGGCCAGCACGGTCGCCGTAAACTGGATCACAGACAGGTTCACGACCATATGGATGATATCGGTAAGGGTATCCTGGTGGTCCTCCAACCAGTCGCCCCGGAAAGGCTGCACGCGTTCCAGCAACGCCACCAGCAGAATCCCTAGGGCGGCAATGATCGGCGTGCTGGGCCAATACGGAATACCCGTGTAGAGCAACCAGATCATCCAGGCTGCGGCCCCGCCAAAGATTGCTGGGTAGCTGAGCCAGCGGATCATGAACCTGAGTGAATTGCCCATCGTGAAGCCCTCCCTAAGATGACTCCACTTTGTGCCAATTACCTGTGCTGGCGCTTGAACGAAAAAGCTGAATTCAGCCTTTCAGACTGACATGACCCAAGGCAGACGACGGGTCGAGGCCAAACAGTTCGCGGAAGGTGCGGGAAAAGTGGGCCGCATCGGCGAATCCGGCAGCGTGGGCGGCCGCAGTCAGGTTGGCGCCGCTGGCGATATGCTGGAGCGCTATGACCAGGCGATTCCATTTCCGGTAGCTGCGCAGCGGCAGGCCGGTCTGTTCGACGAACCAATGTGAGAATCGGGTAGGCGACAGATGAACGCGCTTTGCCAACGCCTGCCTGCCACTAATCGGCTCTTTTAACGCAGCGAGGACCGATTGCAGTCGCGGATCGGAGGCCGGCGGAGTCGTAAGGTTGAGAGCAAGGCGCACCATTTCCCGAATTTGCTGGGCTGACGGATCGGAGCTGCTCAGCAATTTTCGCAGCGATGCTGTATCGCCCATCTGAATCGGAGTGATGCCCTCCCCGATGTTATCGGGAAGTGCTCGCGCCTCATCGGACAGCGCGTCGAGGTAGATCGACAACACTTCGTCAGCTTCGATCTGATGGGCCACCCCTGCCCTGATGCAGATGGCCCTTGCCGTCACCGACGAGGATGTACACTTCACCGTCAAGCGGCCGTTCAAGCTGACGGTAATTTGATGCGCCATGTGGCCATGCCAATCTTGGCTACCCGCCTGCCCCAGAAAAATGCCCAGCCCGGGTGAAATCCAGGCTCTGCCATGCCAGCCGATACCCTGCGTTGCGTTCATTCAGCGGCACCTCAGGGTTCCACATCCAGCTGCATTTTGTGCACTAATGAGCTTTATAGCTAATTATAGAGTGATTATAGAATCCTCTTTGGCCTGAACTCTATCGCTTGCTCGATTGAAATCTCACCCGCTACAAAATCAGCTCCCCCTTTGAGATTAGACACTCTATTTGATCCAAATCAACGAAGTGCTGTTATCGTCAAAAGGAGCGCTCATGCCTCGAGGCAATCTGCTATAGTCGCCCTATAGCCCCGCTTGGTGAATTGCTGTGCGTCGGATTGGATTGATCCTGGTAATGATTGCTAGCCTCGTGCTGCCGACCTTCGGCGGTATGGCTTTCAGCATGCCGGCACAACCTTGCCCGATGCAGAGCGCCGATCATCAGGGCCATGCAACGGCCGATGCTCCGTGCTGCGAGCAAATGGACACGTCTGATGGGGTGGCCAATAAGTCTCCCTGCAAATCCGGCCAGGAATGCAAGACCGGAGGACTTCTCCAGACCAATGTGATCAAGAGCATATCCCCTCTTCCCTCACGCCCCGAAATATTGCTGACACAGTCGGTGATTAAGCGAGAGCCAGCAGGACTCTGGCGCCCTCCTCGTTTCGTCTAATGCAGTGATCATCCCGCGCCTTACAGTCAGGCGCATCGTCGCGGCCACGTTTCGTAGCTGCGACCTCGATCAATCGCATTGGAGGCGAAAGCATGTCCGCTTTCCTTTTTCCACGCCGTGGCTATCTCGGTGTGTTGGCTGCCGCATTCTGGGCAGCTCCCTGGCTTGCCGCGCAGGCGCAGCCCCTAACCTTCGAACGAGCCCAAGCTCTGGCCGAGCAGAGTGCCCCTGAGAACCTCGCGCGCCAGGCGCAGGTGGCTTCGGCACAACAGGCTGTAGGGCCCGCAGACGCCCTGCCCGATCCCAAGCTGATTCTAGGCATCGACAACCTGCCGATCGAAGGCCCTGACCGTTACACACTTAATCGTGACTCCATGACCATGCGCCGCATTGGGCTCATGCAGGAAGTCCCCAACAGTGACAAGCGTCAGGCTCGGCGCCAGGTGGCCGAGGCTTCAGTTGTCCGAGCCGAGGCCGAGCAGCGTGCCATGCAGTTGGAGATCAAGCGCCAGACAGCAGTGAGCTGGCTGGACGTGTACTACGCCGAACGCAGTGTTGGCCTCTTCGATCAACTGGACCGTCAGATCGAGATGCTCCGCTCGACCGTGCAATCGCTGATTGCCGGCGGTAGTGCTCAGCCTGGCGAGCTGTTGCAGGCCGACCAGGAAGCTTTGGCGTTACAAGATCGGCGAGATGAACTGAATCGCGATGTGGCAGTAGCTCGTGCCAAGCTGCGCCGCTGGATAGGCAACGAGGCTGACCAGCCTTTGCAAGGAGGTGTTCCCAATCTGAACCTGGTGGTACCGCACCTGCAGCAACGCATTGCCTCACACCCTGAGTTGCGCGCTGCCTCCGCCCGAGTCGGCGAGGCTAGCGCCGAGCTGAACGAGGCCATCGCCGAGAAGACCCCCGACTGGGGTGTTGAGTTTGCCTACAACAATCGCGACAACCAATTCGGCGATATGGTGATGGTGCAATTTACCTTCGACCTGCCGTTGTTCGTAGGCACACGTCAGGGGCCCAAGATCAACGCCAGACAACAAAGCGTGTCGCAGATGGAAGCCGAGCAGGAAGCATTACTGCGCGCCCATCAGGCTGAGCTGGAAGGCGGTATTGCCGAGCTTGAGCAACTGCGCAGGACCTTGTCACGCACCGAAAAAACCTTGATCCCGCTTGCAAGCAAACGTGCCGATCTCGAACTGGCCGCCTACCAAGCCGGTAACAGCCAGCTCACATCCGTTATTACTGCCCAGCGCGACCTGATTGATGCGCAACTGCGGCAGATTGAACAGCAGCGCAAGTTGAGCCAGCTCTCCGCAAGCCTGTACTACGCCTATGTGGAGGGCCTGAAATGAAGATATCGACATTTGGTTTTGCGGTCGCCGTGCTGACCGTGGGCATTGGCGCGGCGGGCGGTGGCTACTGGCTGGCCCAGCGGCAAGCCAAACACGAGCTACTGCCTAGCTCCGCACCGACGGACGAGCGCAAGGTGCTCTATTGGTACGACCCGATGCAGCCTGAGCAGCGCTTCGATAAACCGGGCAAGTCACCTTTCATGGATATGGAGCTTGTCCCTAAATACGCAGGATCCGAGCAAGATCCGTCTGTCCTGAGCGTCCCCGCTCAAGCCGTGCAGAACCTCGGAATGCGAACCTCGACGGTGATCCGCGGTGTACTGCCCTCGGATATCGAGGTGGTCGGCTCCCTGGCCTATAACCAGCGAGAGGTAGCGAACCTCCAGGCCCGCGCTGGCGGATTCGTCGAGCGGGTTTACGGGCGTGCCCCTGGCGATGTACTGCCAGCTGGAACACCCCTGGTCGACCTGCTGATTCCCGAGTGGTCCGCCGCGCAGTTGGAGTTCCTCGCGGTACTGCGTACCGGTGACGCCCGCTTGATCACTGCGGCCCAAGAGCGCCTCCGCCTGCTCGGCATGCCACAAGCGTTGATAGAGCAGGTTCGCCGCAGCGGCAAACCGCGGGCAGTGCAAACCCTCACCACACCTATCAGCGGCGAGCTCCAAGCCTTGCAGGTACGCGCCGGGATGACCGTTGAAGCCGGGCAGGATCTGGCGTTGATCAACGGGCTGTCCAGTGTCTGGCTCGATGCGGCGATACCCGAGGCCATGGCCGGAAGTATCCAGGTCGGGGACGAGATCCGCGCCAACCTGACGGCCTTTCCTGATCGACCGCTGCTGGGCCGCGTCATAGCCTTGCTGCCGAGTGCCGATCCGCAAACGCGCACGCTCACGGTACGCAGCGAGCTACCCAACCCTGCCGGTAAGTTGCGCCCCGGCATGTTCGCCGCCGTACGCCTGAACAGTGCCGTCGAACAATCCACGCTTCTTGTGCCGAGTGAAGCCGTGATTCGCACCGGCAAGCGTGCATTGGTGATGCTGGCCGAAGGCGACGGACGCTACCGCCCCCAGGAAATCACCTTGGGCCGCGAGGCTGATGGGCGTCTGGAGGTGTTGTCCGGTCTTGAGGAGGGTCAGGCGGTCGTTACCTCCGGCCAGTTCCTCATCGATTCGGAGGCCAGCCTACAGGGTGTCATGGCCAGCCATGCCGAGCAGGACAATAAGAAGGAACTACATGAGGCCCATGGTGTGATTCGTGCTCTGGACGCGGAGTCAGTCACCCTGGAGCACGGGCCCTTCGAGAGCCTGAATATGCCAGGTATGACCATGGCTTTTCCATTGGTCAGCTCAGAAGTAGCTGTGGGACTTAAGCCAGGAGATCACGTACGTATCGGCGCCCGCCAGAAAAACTCCGGCCTGATGATCGAGCAGCTCAGCAAGGAAGGAGACCAGCCATGATCGCACGCCTGATCCACTGGTCTATCGGCAATCGCTTTCTGGTGCTGCTGGCGACCCTGTTCATCACCGCCCTGGGCATCTGGTCGCTGCGCAACACGCCGTTGGATGCACTGCCGGATCTGTCCGACACCCAGGTCATCATCCGCACAAGCTTCCCCGGGCAGGCACCGCAGATTGTCGAGAACCAGGTGACCTACCCGCTGGCCACCACCATGCTCTCGGTGCCGGGGGCGAAGACAGTGCGCGGCTACTCGTTCTTCGGCGACTCCTTCGTTTATGTGCTGTTCGAGGACGATACCGACCTCTACTGGGCACGCTCGCGGGTGCTGGAGTACCTCAACCAGGCGCAGGAACGCCTGCCCGAGGGTGTTACCACCACCCTTGGGCCGGATGCCACCGGCGTGGGCTGGATCTACCAGTACGCCTTGGTCGACCGCAGCGGCCAGCATGATCTTGCCCAGCTGCGGGCACTGCAGGACTGGTTCCTTAAGTACGAACTCAAGGGCCTGCCCAACGTAGCCGAAGTGGCCACCCTCGGCGGCATGGTCAAGCAATACCAAGTGCTGCTCGATCCCCAGAAGCTGGTGGCTTATGGGGTAACTCAGCAGGAGGTCGAAGCGGCGCTGAAGAGCGCCAATCAGGAAACCGGCGGCGCCATCCTGGAGCTGGCAGAGCGCGAGTACATGGTCCGGGCTTCAGGCTATCTAGAGAGCCTGGCGGATTTCCGCAATGTGCCGCTGCGGGCTTCGGCCAGCGGAGTTCCGGTGCTGCTGGGTCAGGTGGCCACCATTCAGTTGGGGCCAGAGATGCGTCGTGGCATTGCCGAGCTGGATGGCCAGGGTGAAGTTGTAGGTGGCGTGGTCATCTTGCGCTCCGGAAAGAATGCCCGCGATACCATCGCCGCGGTGAAGACCAAGCTGGACAGCCTGAAGGGCAGCTTGCCGGCCGGCGTCGAGGTGGTCACCACCTATGACCGTTCGCAATTGATCGACCGCGCCATCGATAACCTCAGCTACAAGCTGCTGGAAGAGTTCGCGGTGGTTGCCCTGGTTTGCCTGATCTTCCTCTGGCACCTGCGCTCGTCGCTGGTCGCGATCATCACCCTGCCCCTGGGCATCCTGATGGCCTTCATCGTCATGCGCTACCAGGGCGTCAATGCCAACATCATGTCGCTCGGCGGGATCGCAATCGCCATCGGCGCCATGGTCGATGCCGCCGTGGTGATGATCGAGAACGCGCACAAGCACATCGAGGCCTGGAAGGCTCGACACCCCGGTGAACCGCTTCAGGGCGAGGCGCACTGGCGGGTGATCGGCGAAGCTGCGGCCGAGGTCGGGCCGGCGCTGTTCTTCAGCCTTTTGATCATCACCCTGTCTTTCCTCCCGGTCTTCACCCTGGAGGCCCAGGAGGGTCGCTTGTTTGGCCCGCTGGCATTCACCAAGACCTATGCCATGGCTGCCGCTGCTGGCCTCTCGATCACCTTGGTACCGGTGCTGATGGGCTATTGGATTCGTGGGCATATCCCCAGCGAACAACAGAACCCCTTGAATCGTTGGCTGATCGGTGCATACCGGCCGGTGCTGGAGTGGGTGCTGGCTTGGCCTAAGGTGACCCTAGCGCTGGCCTTGCTAGTGTTTTTGTCCAGTCTCTGGCCCCTCAGCAGACTCGGAGGAGAGTTTCTACCGCCGATGGACGAGGGCGACCTGTTGTACATGCCATCAGCCCTGCCCGGCTTGCCGGCCAGCAAGGCCACCCAGCTGCTGCAGCAAACCAACCGGATGATCCTCACGGTGCCCGAAGTGGCACGGGTATTCGGCAAGGCCGGGCGAGCAGAGACCGCCACCGATCCAGCACCGCTGGAAATGTTCGAGACCACGGTGCAGTTCAAACCACGCGATCAATGGCGCGCGGGGATGACACCCGAAAAGCTGATCGAGGAACTGGATCGCGCGGTAAAAGTTCCGGGGCTGTCCAATATCTGGGTGCCGCCCATCCGCAACCGCATCGACATGCTGGCGACGGGGATCAAGAGCCCCATTGGGGTGAAAGTGTCCGGAACCTCCTTGGTCGACATCGAGCGCATAACGCGCGATATCGAGGCCGTGGCCAAAGAGGTGCCTGGGGTGAGTTCGGCCTTGGCAGAACGCCTTACTGGCGGCCGTTACGTGGACATCCAGATCGATCGACTGGCCGCGGCGCGCTATGGCCTGAGCATCGCCGATGTGCAGGCGGTGGTATCGGGCGCCATCGGCGGCAGCAATATTGGTGAGACGGTTGAAGGACTGGCCCGCTTCCCGATCAACCTGCGCTATCCCAAGGAGTGGCGAGACAGTCCGCAGGCACTACGGCGTATGCCGATCCTCACGCAAGCCGGCCAGCAGATCACCTTGGGCACCGTCGCCCAGGTTAGTCTGACCGAAGGGCCGCCAATGCTGCGCAGCGAGAACGGGCGTCTGTCCGGTTGGGTCTATGTCGATGTCCGTGGGCGCGACCTGGCATCGACCGTGCGCGAGTTGCAGCAACGCGTAGCTGAGCAGGTACAACTCGATGCTGGCATGACCGTCTCCTACTCCGGTCAGTTCGAGTTCCTGGAGCGCGCCAATGCACGGCTGGCCTGGGTGGTACCGGCGACCTTGTTGATCATCTTCGTGCTGCTTTACCTGACCTTCAGCCGCTTCGGTGAGGCCCTACTGATCATGGCAACCCTGCCCTTCGCCCTATCGGGCGGCATCTGGCTGCTCTACTGGTTCGGCTTCAACCTGTCGGTTGCCACTGGGGTCGGCTTTATCGCCTTGGCCGGCGTCTCGGCGGAATTTGGGGTGATCATGCTGCTGTACCTGAAGAATGCCTGGCATGCACGTATGGATGCCGGGCGCAGCGGTGACCCGGCACTACTGGAGGCAATTCGTGAAGGCGCAGTGCTGCGCGTGCGGCCCAAGGTGATGACGGTGGCCGTGATCATCGCCGGCCTGTTGCCAATCCTCTGGGGCGGAGGTGCCGGATCTGAGGTGATGAAGCGCATCGCCGCGCCCATGGTCGGCGGCATGATTACCGCGCCGCTGATGTCCATGTTGGTTTTGCCGGCCGCGTACTGGCTGATGCGAAGGCAGCGTACACAGAAGGTTCGCGCACCGCAGGAGCTATAGCTTTACAAACCCGGGCAAGCCACGCGCCAAGCTGACTCGCCCGGGTAACGCGGCAGGAAGCATTACGGCGATGTAACTTTGACTTCATTTTTATGACAGGTTGAGCGGATATATTTTAATCACCACCTTGAAGGAGTGATTAAACATGAAAAGCCTCAAAGTTATTGCAGCCCTTGCCGCTATGGTTGTTTCCTCTGCCACTCTGGCAGAAGGCGGCGCTGATCGTGTTTATGGTCGGATGATTCAGGCCAATGAGCAGGCCATGCAAGAGTATGCTGCCGCTAACGGAAAGAATCCGCCTGAAGTTATTCATTACCGCTACGGCATGAAACTCGATATCGCCAGGGTCGTGGCCACTACCCCGACGGACTCTAGCTGCGGTGTGATGCCGGCCCAGATGACCTACGAGGACTCCAATGGCGATCTGAATATTCTTGAATACCGGGCAGCCGGGACAGGTTGCCGTAATCAAAACTAGATAAATGACATCGCGCTGACTGAAATGTAATTTCCAAGTCACCCTGACGTTATTTGGCATGTGGAAATATGACCAAGGCGTGCCTGGCTATGCCCGGCGCGCTTGGCACATATATGCGACCACACAATGACAACTGCCAATAACATCAGGAGCATTTATGAATAACAGAACCCTGTTAGGGAAACTCTGAAGAGGACTTCCAGATTTGGCAGAATGTCTGATCTCAACCGCCGAGACGCCTGATGAAGCAGA
>NZ_JBWKXT010000094.1:2435-14485 GCF_059423245.1 Pseudomonas sp. GW460-LB5 | reverse complement strand
CTTCGCAGCCCGTTCGCGACACAAGGCCGCTCCTACAAGAGACTGCATTAGCCGATCAGGTGGGGCCAGTGCAGGTTTACGTCACAGCCAGTAGGTCACCGCCCACCAACCCAGCCCACCCATCACCACGGTATAGGGCAAGGCCATCCACACCATCCGCCCATACGACAGCCGGATCAGCGGCGCAATCGCCGAGGTCAGCAGGAACAGGAACGCTGCCTGCCCATTCGGCGTTGCCACGCTGGGCAGGTTGGTGCCGGTGTTGATCGCCACCGCCAGCGTTTCGAAATGCTCGCGGCTCATGCCACCATTGAGAAACGCCTGCTTCACCTCAGTGATGTAGATGGTGGCGACGAACACGTTGTCGCTGATCGCCGACAGCAGGCCGTTGGCCAGGTACAGCATGCCCGGTTGCTGCTCGGCAGGCAGCGTCAGCACCCAACTGATCAATGGGCTGAACAGCTGCTGCTGATGAATGACCGCGACCACGGCGAAGAACACCACCAGCAACGAGGTGAACGGCATGGCATCCTGGAAGGCGCGGCCCAGCCGGTGTTCGTCGGTGATACCGGTAAACGCCGTGATCAGCACGATCACCATCAGGCCGATCAGGCCAACCTCGGCCACATGCAGGCCCAGGCAGACAATCAGGATCAGCGCCGCGAGCCCTTGTACCCACAGCGCGACGCGCTGTGCCTGGGTGCGTGCGGCGTCATCCTCTGCCGCATAGGCGGCCAGCACCTGACGCACTGGCTCGGGCATCAACGTGCCGTAGCCGAACAGGCGCAGTTTTTCCAGCAGTACGCAGGTCAGCAGGCCGGCACCCAGCACTGGCAGCGACACAGGTGCCACCTTGAAGAAGAATTCGGCGAAGTGCCAACCCATCTCGTGGCCGATCAGCAGGTTCTGCGGCTCGCCCACCAACGTGCACACCCCACCCAGGGCGGTGCCCACTGCGCCGTGCATCAGCAGGCTACGCAGGAAGGTCCGAAACTGGTCGAGGTCATCGCGGTGCAGGTGGCCGATCTGCTGGTCACCGTCCAGCGCGCTTTCCTCACGCGGGTTGGCGCCGGATGCTACGCGGTGGTACACCGCGTAGAAGCCGACCGCAGCGCTGATGATCACCGCCGTCACGGTCAATGCATCGAGAAACGCCGACAGAAACGCCGACAGCCCGCAGAACAGCAACGCCAGCATTGCCTTCGAGCGCACCCCGAGCAGAATGCGCGAAAACAGGAATAGCAGCAGCTCCTTCATGAAATGGATACCGGCGACCATGAACATCAGCAGCAGGATCACCGGGAAGTTGTGTTGCAGTTCTTCATACAGCGCCTGTGGCGTGGTCATCTGCAACAACAGGGCTTCGATCAGCAACAGGCCGCCGGGCATCAGCGGGTAGCATTTCAGCGCCATGCCCAGGGTGAAGATGAATTCGAGTACCAGCGCCCAGCCGGCTGCAACCGGGCCAACGGTTACCAGCAGCAGCGGGTTGACTACCAGGAACAGGCAGATGACCGCCTTGTACCAAAGTGGAGACTGGCCTAGAAACCCTCGAGCGAGGGTGCCTGTCAAAGAGCGTGACATGAATATGTATCCTTATAATTCATTGATGGCGCACGGTGCCGGATCGGCGCGCCATAGGCAAGGCGCGCAGTCCCGTTTTTGGCACAAGTGCGGTCACCGGGCTGGGTTAACATCCGCGCCATGAATCCTTCACCCGCAGGAGTGCCGCCCATGACCGAGTACAGTGCGTTCAAGGTTGAACTGACCGACAACATCGCCCACGTTCAGATCAATCGCCCGGAAAAGGTCAACGCGATGAACGCGGCCTTCTGGGAAGAGATCATCGCTATCTTCCAGTGGATCGACGACACCGATGCCGTGCGGGCGGTAGTGATCAGTGGTGCCGGCAAGCATTTTTCCGCAGGCATCGACCTCATGATGCTGGCCTCGCTGGCTGGGCAAATGGGCAAGGACGTGGGGCGCAATGCGCGCTTTCTGCGTAGCACCATCCAGC
Organism: Pseudomonas sp. GW460-LB5; assembly: GCF_059423245.1. Lineage (NCBI taxonomy): Bacteria > Pseudomonadati > Pseudomonadota > Gammaproteobacteria > Pseudomonadales > Pseudomonadaceae > Pseudomonas > Pseudomonas sp. GW460-LB5. Next base: position 12,468 of record NZ_JBWKXT010000094.1, on the reverse strand, counting down.
GCCTGCAAGCCTCGTTCACCGCCGTGGACAAATGCCGCAAGCCAGTGCTGGCGGCCGTGCAGGGCTACTGCATCGGCGGCGCCATCGACCTCATCTCGGCGTGCGACATGCGTTACTGCAGCAGCGACGCGCAGTTCTCGATCAAGGAAATCGACATGGGCATGGCCGCCGACGTCGGCACACTGCAACGTTTGCCACGTATCATTGGCGACGGCATCATGCGTGAGCTGGCCTTCACCGGTCGCAACGTTGCGGCCGACGAGGCCCTGCGCATCGGCCTGGTCAACCGGGTCTATGATGATCAGGCCGCACTGATGGACGGTGTCTTTGCCATCGCCCGCGAGATTGCTGCAAAATCACCGATCGCCGTGGCCGGCACCAAGGAAATGCTCAGCTACATGCGTGACCATCGCATTGACGATGGCCTGGACTACATCGCCACCTGGAACGCCGCGATGCTGCAGTCCGAAGACCTGCGCGTGGCCGTGGCGGCGCACATGAGCAAACAGAAACCGACGTTCGCCGACTGATCGGGCCGGGGGACGCGCAGTCAAGGAATCTCCCGACATGTCAGCACGCTGGACTACTGCAGTACTCGACCCGCAGATCACCGGGGGTGTGGCCGTGGCCCGCAGCCCGGAAGGGTTTCTGGTGGACGACAACGGCGCGCTGTTCCCCCGCGACTGGCTGAAGCGCCAGGACCTCGATGTGCTGTGCGAGCATGGCATCGGCCACTTTGACGGCCAGCCGGTATTTTTGCTGGAACTGCGCAGCGCCACCGATGTGCCCGGCTGCAGCTGGCGTGGGCTGCGTGCGTTCATGCTCGAAGGCGACTTCGACACCTACAAAGTACTGGGTTACGCCGCGCAGATCGGCACCTGGGCCCGCGAGCACCGTTTCTGCGGCAGCTGTGGCCAGGCGATGACACAAATTCACTGGGAGCGGGCGATGTACTGCCAGCCGTGCGACCTGCGCAGCTACCCGCGTATTTCGCCGAGCATGATCGTGCTGGTGACCCGTGGTGATGAAATCTTGCTGGCGCGCTCGCCGCGCTTCGTCACCGGTGTGTACAGCACCCTGGCGGGTTTTGCCGAGCCGGGTGAGTCGGCCGAAGACTGCCTGGTGCGCGAAGTGCGCGAGGAAGTGGCCGTGGACGTGCAGAATATCCAGTACGTCGGCAGCCAGTGCTGGCCGTTCCCGCATTCCATGATGCTGGGTTTCCATGCCGAATATGCCGGGGGCGAGATAGTCATGCAGCCGGACGAGATCGAGGATGCCCAGTGGTTCAGCGTCCACGACCTGCCGCCGCTGCCGGCCGGGCGGTCCATTGCCCGGTACCTGATCGATCTGTATGTGGCCAGGCGTTTAGGCTTGCCCGAACCAGTGCTGCCACGCTAGGCGCACAGTCAGTGCCAGCACCACGGTGATGAACACCGGGCGGATGAATTTGCTGCCGCCGCTGATCGCCGTGCGTGCGCCGAAGAAGGCGCCCACCATGACCGACAGGCCCATGCACAGGCCGACGATGTAATCCACCTGCCCGGAAATGACGAACACCGTCAGCGCCGCGATGTTGCTGACGAAGTTCATGCTGCGCGCCACCCCGCTGGCGCGGACCAGGTCGATGGGGTACAGCAGCAGGGTGCTGACCGTCCAGAACGCTCCGGTGCCTGGCCCTGCGACGCCGTCGTAGAAGCCCAGGGTGAAGCCTTGCGGTACCTGCCACTTCTTCTTGATGGGTGCATCGGCATCCAGCGGGGCCTTGGGTGTGCCGCCGAACAGCAGGTAGATGCCACAGGCGAACACGATTACCGGCAGCATCTTGTTCAGCCATTCGGCTGGCATGTAGTGGGCGATGACCGCGCCGAGCAACGCCCCGGTCAAGGTGGCGAACAACGCCGGGCGCCACTGCGCCGGGTGGAACAGTTTGCGCTTGTAGTAGGTGAAACCTGCGGTGGCCGAACCGAAGGTGGAACTGAGTTTGTTGGTGCCCAGCACCAGGTGCGGTGGCATGCCGGCGGTGAGCAGGGCCGGGGTGGTGAGCAGGCCCCCGCCACCGGCGATGGCATCGATGAAACCGGCGACGAAGGCGACCAGGGCCAGAATCAGCAGGGTTAAGGGTTCTACGGTGAGTTCGAAGGGCATGGGGGTCTTGGCAGGCAGGGAGGCAAGGTGCGGCAAAAGGCCGCGCTAGAAGGGTGACATGGTAATCCTGGGAGGGGTGTGTTGCCAGTGGCGGCCTCTTCGCGGGTAAACCCGCTCCCACAGGTTCAGCGTCGAACCTGTGGAAGCGCTGTACCTGTGGGAGCGGGTTTACCCGCGAAAGGGCCGTTACAGGTGATCACATCAGCTACGGATAAACGCCAGCAAATCCGCATTGATCACATCGGCATGGGTAGTCGGCATGCCATGCGGGTAACCTTCGTAGGTTTTCAACGTGCCATTGGGCAGCAGCTTCGCCGAAAGCACCCCAGAGTTTTCATACGGCACGATCTGGTCATCGTCCCCATGCATCACCAGTACCGGCTGGTTTATGCCTTTGAGGTCTTCGGTGAAATCGGTCTGGGAAAACGCCACGATGCCATCGTAATGGGCCTTGGCGCTGCCGATCATGCCCTGGCGCCACCAGTTGGCGATGATGCCCTCGCTGGCTTCGACACCGGGGCGGTTGTAGCCGTAGAACGGCCCGGCCGGTACATCCCGGTAAAACTGCGCACGGTTGTTGGCGACCTGGGCCTGGAAGTCATCGAACACCGACTTGGGCAGGCCGCCAGGGTTGTCGGGCGTTTGCACCATCAGTGGCGGCACGGCGGCGATCAGCACCGCTTTGGCCACCTTGTCCTGAGGGTAGCGGGCCATGTAACGCACCACCTCGCCACCGCCGGTGGAGTGGCCGACATGCACGGCGCCCTGGACACCCAGGTGGGCAACCACGGCTGCCACATCATCGGCGTAGTGGTCCATGTCGTGGCCGTCCCATACCTGGCTGGAACGGCCATGACCACGCCGGTCATGGGCTACAACGCGGTAGCCCTGGGCGAGAAAGAACAGCATCTGGGCATCCCAGTCATCTGCGCTCAGCGGCCAGCCGTGGTGGAAGTGAATGACCGGGGCGTCGCGTGGGCCCCAGTCCTTGTAGAAAATCTGCACGCCGTCCTTCGTGGTTACATGGCTCATGATCGTGTCTCCTGTCTGCAGGAACCGAAGGGAGCTATTGAGAATAGGAGAGATTCCGGCGCAGCAAGCGCCGGTCGTCTTCAGACAGTGTCGCGCAGTCTGTACCAGGCTTTGGCGGCGGCTTCCAGCGGTGCTGCGAGCAGGTCCCCGCCGGGGAACCGGCCATTGTCGATGCCTTGGTACAACGCCAACAGGTCGTCGTCACCGAGGATGGCATCGCTGACCGCTCGCGCCGCGGCCAGGGTAGGCAGTATGCCGTGGCCGGAGAAACCCTGCAGCCAATAGCGCTGGTCTTCGCGGCCGACGTCAGGGGTGCGCCGGGTGCTGCAATCGATATGGCCGCCCCAGGCATAGTCAATGGCTACCCCGGCCAGTTGCGGGAACACCCGCTCCAGGTAAGGGCGCGTGGCGCTGGCGACGTCCTTGGGAATGCCGCCCAGGTAAGTGCAGCCGCCACCGAACAGCAGGCGGTGGTCCGGGGTGAGGCGCAAGTAGTCGGGTACGAACTGGTTGTCGATCACGCAGCTGTTGCGCGGCAGCAGTGAGCGGGCGAAGTCGGCGTCCAGTGGTGCGGTGGCGACCTGGTAGGAACCGACTGGCAACAGGCGCCGCGACAGGCCGGGGTCGAGGCGGTCGATGTAGGCGTTGCAGGCCAGCACCAACACCTGGCAGCGCACTTCGCCGTTGTCTGTGCGGGCAACATAGCCGTTGCCGGCCTTTTGATAACTGAGTACCCGGCTTTGTTCGTAGATGTGCCCACCACCCGCTTCGAGGGTGCTGGCCAGACCTTGGGCCAGCTTCAGCGGGTTGAGGTGGGCGCCTTTGGCGTCGTAGAGCGCAGCCTGGTAACGCGGGCTGTCGATCCATTGCGGCAGCTCGTCGCGGCTGATCAGGCGCAGGGCGTCGTAGCCCCATTTGCTTTCGGCATCGTGCAGGGCTTCTTCAAGCATTTTCACCCGGCGCGGCAGCACGGCGGTCCACAGGCTGCCCAGCCTGTAGTCGATATCGAAACCATGGCGCTGGGGCAGCTCGCGCAGTTCGTCGGCGGCCCAGCACATGCTCGCCCACAGGCGCTGGGTACGTTCCAGGCCCAGGGCTTTTTCCAGTGGCGGCATGTCGCAGGACCAGCCCAGCAGCGCCTGGCCGCCATTGCGCCCGGAGGCAGCCCAGGCCACGCGGCTGGCCTCCAGCAATGTGACGCGCTTGCCGGCCTGGGTCAGGCGCAGGGCGGTATGCAGGCCACTGAAGCCGGCGCCGATGATCAGCACATCAGTGTCGTGGAGGCCTTGCAGGGTAGGGCGCAGCGGAATGTTGGCGGGGTAGGTCTGGGCGTAGTAGCTGGCGACGTGCTGGGCGGATTGTTTGAACATGCAGAAGCCTCGTGAAAATTATTGTGATTATTTTCATGAAAACTTAGCAGGGAAATTTCATAGCGCCAATGTGTCAGGCAGGGTTTAGTCGTTTGCCTGTTATTAATGTGCTGCCTGAGCAGGCCCTATCGCCGGCAAGCCAGTGCAGAAGTTTCAGGTTGTCGCCTTTTTCCGGGGCTGGCGCGGCTTGCCCGCTGCCGACTTGCTTCCGGCCGCTTTGCTTTTTCCACTGCCACCGCGACGCTTCTTCTTCCAGGGCGGTGCTGCCCCGGCTGCCGGCCCGCTGATGGTCATGCGCATGCCGCTGCAACGTTCCACCAGTTTGCCCATCCACGCCGACTGCCGGGCCACGAATTCTTCCAGGCTCATCTCGCCGCTTTGCACCATGTCCAGCGCCTGCTCCCAGATCGCCGTAGTGCCAGGGTCGGCGATGGCGCGGGGTACGGCATCGATCAGGCTGAAGGCCGCGGGTGTGGCCGCGAGCGCCTTGCCGTTCTTCACCAGGTAGCCGCGGTCGAGCAAGCCCTGGATGATGCTGGCGCGGGTGGCCTCGGTGCCGATGCCGGTGGTTTCCTTGAGCTTCTGCTTAAGGCGCGGGTCGTCCACCAGCTTGGCCACGTTTTTCATGGCCTTGATCAGGTCGCCTTCAGTGAACGGCTTGGGCGGCTGGGTCCACAGGTCTTTCAGTTGCAGGCCTTGCACGGTGCAGTCCTGGCCTTCGCGCAGCACGGGCAGCACCTGGGCCGGCGGTGCTTCGCGGCCTTTTGCCGGGGTCAGCGCCTCGGGCAGGGCGCGGCGCCAACCCGGTTCGACGATCTGCTTGCCCACTGCGCGCAAGGCATGGCCGGCACAGTCGAAGTCGGCCTGGGTGCGGTCGTACTCATGATTGGGCAGGAACTGGGCCAGGTAGCGGGCGCGGATAAGCGTGTACACCGCCTTGTGCTTGGCCGGCAGGCGTGAGGGGTCGCTGGCGGCGGCGGTGGGGATGATGCCGTGGTGGGCGCTGACCTTGGCGTCGTTCCATGCCCGCGAGCGGCGTTGGGGCTCCAGGTAGGGCTGTAGCGGCGCCAGGCTGGCATCGGCCCGTTGCAGGGCAGCCAGGATGGCGGGGGCCTCGGCGTGCTGGCTTTGTGGCAGGTAGCCGCAATCGCTGCGCGGGTAGGTGATCAGCTTGTGGGTCTCGTACAGGGCCTGAGCGATGTCGAGGGTTTCCTGGGCGCCCAGGCCGAACTTTTTCGAGCACAGCTCCTGCAGGGTGCCGAGGTCGAAGGGCAGGGGCGCGGCTTCACGCATGCGCTCGGTGGTCACCTTGACGGCCCGGGCCGTACCGGCATTACCGATGGCGGTAGCAGCCTGTTGCGCCAAACCCTGGTTCAGGCAGCGGCCCTGATCGTCGCAGGCATCTTCGGGTGCACGCCATTGGGCGTTGAAACGTTGGCCTGCGTGTTCAAGCTGTACGTCGATGGCCCAGAACGGCACCGGCACGAAGTCGGCAATGCTGCGGTCGCGGTCGACCACCAGGCGCAAGGTGGGTGTTTGCACCCGCCCCACCGGCAGCACGCCCTGGTAGCCGGATTGGCGGCCAAGCAGGGTGAACAGCCGGCTCATGTTCATGCCGATGAGCCAGTCGGCGCGGGAGCGGCCCAGCGCCGAGTGGTACAGGTTGAACGTTTCGTGGCCTGGCAGCAGGCGCGCCAGGGCCTTGCGGATGGAGGTGTCATCCAGCGCCGACAGCCAAAGGCGCTGCACCGGGCCGCGGTAGCGGCAATGCTCGACCAGCTCGCGGGCGATCATTTCGCCTTCGCGGTCGGCATCGGTGGCAATTATCAGCTCCCGGGCTTCGCCGAGCAGGCGCTTCACCGCCTTGAACTGGCTGGCGGTTTTGGGCTTGACCAGCATCTTCCACGTGTCCGGGATGATCGGCAGGTCGGCCAGGTTCCAGCGCTTGTAGCGTTCGTCGTAGCTGTCGGGCGGGGCGGTTTCCAGCAGATGGCCGATGCACCAGGTTACGCAGACATCGGTACCTTGCCAGCAGCCGTCGCCCTTGCGAGTGGCGCCAAGCACTTTGGCGATGTCTTTTGCCTGTGAGGGTTTTTCGCAGAGGAACAGGCGCATGGCCGGGAACGCTTCATCGGGGGTGATGGGCACTAGGATGCGCAAGCGGGGGCGCGGAGGCAAGTTTTATCTGGATGGATGTACAGGTTTTTGTCAGGGGAAGTATCTTGGGCCTGTTCCGGCCCTTTCCCGGTTGAACCCGCTGCCACAAGGGCCCCCACAATTTGCAGATGTATGGGGCCCCTGTGGGCTGGTCATGGATCAGGCGTGCGAGTCGCGCACCATGTCCACGTGCGGGATGCCGGCTTCGAGGAATTCCTCGCTGACCACGCGAAAGCCCAGCCGCTCGTAGAACGGGGTGGCGTGCACCTGGGCGCTGAGCGTCTGCTGCTTCAGGTCGCGGTTCTGTGCTTCGACGATGACCGCATTGACCAACGCATCGCCAACCTTCAGGCCCCGCCAGTCCTTGAGCACGGAGATGCGACCGATGGTGCCGTCAGCCAGCAGGCGCGCGGTACCAATCGGATAGTCGCCTTCCTGGGCCAGGAAGTGGACGGCGTCCTGATCTTCCGAATCGAACTCCAGCTCTGGTGGAATGTGCTGCTCGGCGACGAACACCGCTTCACGGATACGGCGGATGTCGGCGTTGTCTTTGTGCCAGTCGGCAAGGCGAACGCTGATCTTATTCATTGGCGAATCCCAGGCTTCCTTGTTTGACCAGCTGCTGTACAAGCATAAGGCCATCTTCATCCTGCAGCCACTCGGCGAGGTTGTCGACATGCAGGGCATCGGCCGCGCACACCAGCTTCAGCAGCTCGCGCAGTTTGCCTGGCAGTGGGCAGCTACGGCCGCTGGCGAACAGCAGCAAGTCGTCTTCGAACTCTGACCAGGCCATGCGGGCGCTCGGGTTGCGGATCAGGATGGCGCCTTGCTCGAGGGCGTCGACCAGCTCCTGCTCGCTCAGCTCTTCGCCAACGATCTGTTCGGGGTAACGCGGCTCGGTCATGAACTGGCCGAACCAGGTCAGCAGCAGGTCCTTGTCGCCCATGTGCTTGTCGAGCAGGGCCTTGAGGCGGTCGAGGGCGTCGTGCTGGATCTGGTGTGGGTCGCTGACCGGCTGGGCGTCGGCGTCACTGTAGCGTTCTTCGTCCGGCAGGAACTGGCCCAGGAAATCGGTGAAGTGGGTCAGTACTTCGGCGGCGCTTGGCGCGCGGAAGCCGACCGAGTAGGTCAGGCAGTCGTCCACGGCTACACCGTAGTGGGCCAGGCGTGGCGGCAGGTAGAGCATGTCACCTGGTTCCAGGGTCCATTCGCCGCTCTGCTCGAAGTCGGCAAGGATACGCAGGTCGGCGTGCTCCAGCAGCGGGCTGTCGCTGCTGCACATCTGGCCGATCTTCCAGTTGCGCTGGCCGTGGCCCTGCAGCAGGAACACGTCGTAATTGTCGAAGTGCGGGCCAACGCTGCCACCGGGGGCGGCGAAGCTGATCATCACATCGTCGATACGCCAGCTGGGCAGGAAGCGGAAGTTTTCCAGCAGTTCGGCCACTTCCGGGACGAACTGGTCCACGGCCTGTACCAGCAGGGTCCAGTCCTTTTCCGGCAGCTCGGCGAAGGTGTCTTCATTGAACGGGCCGCGGCGCAGCTCCCACGGGTGTGCACCGTGTTCAAGCACGATACGCGACTCGACTTCCTCTTCCAGGGCCAGGCCAGCCAGTTCGTCGGGGTCGATCGGGCTGATGAAGTCCGGGAAGGCCTGGCGCACCAGCAGGGGCTTCTTCTGCCAGTAGTCGCGCATGAATTCGCGGGCCGAGATGCCGCCGAGCAGCTGCAGTGGAGTATCAGGATTCATGTTCAACCTATTGAAAAAACGTAGTTTTCGTCCGGGAATAAAAACGCCCGGCCAGGCCGGGCGTTGTATGCGACGGTCAGCTTAGATGCGTTTGGCCTGGGCTGCCGCGTTACCGATGTAGGTAGCGGGGGTCAGCTGCTTGAGCTCGGCCTTGGCTTCGGCTGGCATGTCGAGGCCGTCGATGAAGGTGAGCAGCGCGTCCGGGGTGATGCCCTTGCCACGGGTCAGCTCTTTGAGCTTCTCGTAGGGGTTTTCGATGTTGAAGCGGCGCATCACGGTCTGGATCGGCTCGGCCAGCACTTCCCAGCAGGCGTCCAGGTCGGCGGCGATGCGGGCTTCGTTGACTTCCAGCTTGCCGATGCCTTTCAGGCTGGCTTCGTAGGCAATGACGCTGTGGGCAAAGCCCACGCCCAGGTTGCGCAGCACGGTGGAGTCGGTCAGGTCGCGCTGCCAGCGCGAGATCGGCAGCTTGCTGGCCAGGTGCTGGAACAACGCATTGGCGATACCCAGGTTGCCTTCGGAGTTTTCGAAGTCGATCGGGTTGACCTTGTGCGGCATGGTCGAGGAGCCGATTTCGCCGGCAACGGTCTTCTGCTTGAAGTAGCCCAGCGAGATGTAGCCCCACACATCACGGTCGAAGTCGATCAGGATGGTGTTGAAGCGGGCGATGGCGTCGAACAGCTCGGCGATGTAGTCGTGCGGCTCGATCTGGGTGGTGTACGGGTTGAACTGCAGGCCCAGCTCGTCTTCGATGAAGGCGCGGGCGTTCTCTTCCCAGTCGATCTGCGAGTAGGCCGACAGGTGGGCGTTGTAGTTGCCCACGGCGCCGTTGATCTTGCCCAGCAGTGGTACGGCAGCGACCTGGGCGATCTGGCGCTCCAGGCGATACACGACGTTGGCCAGCTCTTTACCCAGGGTAGTCGGCGAAGCCGGCTGGCCGTGGGTGCGCGACAGCATTGGCACGGCGGCGTGTGTGTGGGCCAGGGTGCGGATGGCGTCGGCGATCTGACGCATCAGTGGCAGCAGCACGTCGTCACGGCCGGCGCGCAGCATCAGCGCGTGGGACAGGTTGTTGATGTCTTCGCTGGTGCAGGCGAAGTGGATGAACTCGCTGACCTTGGCCAGCTCAGGCAGCTTGGCAGCCTGCTCCTTGAGGAGGTATTCGATCGCCTTGACGTCGTGGTTGGTGGTGCGCTCGATTTCCTTGACGCGCTCGGCGTGCTCAAGTTTGAAATCGGTGGCCAGGTTGTCCAGCAGGGCATTGGCTTCGGCGGTGAACGCCGGCACTTCGCCGATCTGCGGGTGGGCGGCCAGGCGCTGCAGCCAGCGCACTTCGACCAGGGCGCGGAAACGGATCAGGCCGAATTCGCTGAAAATGGGGCGCAAGGCCTGGGTTTTGCCGGCATAACGGCCGTCTACAGGGGAAACCGCAGTGAGCGAAGAGAGCTGCATGGGGTGTTCTCGGACAGTCAGGCTTTTGGAGGGCGCATATCATACATGAAAAATACGCCGAGGTCGGGTGGCTGACCAAAGGTCGGGCCTATTTGATGCTGGTGGCAAACCCTGTGGGAGCGGGGGGGGG
>NZ_JBWKXT010000094.1:0-2398 GCF_059423245.1 Pseudomonas sp. GW460-LB5 | reverse complement strand
CCTGCTTCGCGGGCAAGCCCGCTCCCACAAGGATCAGCGCAGCCCCTCAGCTGGCGCTGCGCATCATGTCGTACAGTTCGTTCAGCAGCTTGCGCCGGCTGAACACCAGCTGCCAGCGGTGACCGCCCAGCTGGCGCCACAGGCGTGCGGCGCGGATACCGGCCAGCAGCAGGGCGCGGATTTTCGAGGCGTTGCTGGCCTGCTGCAGGAAGCGCATGTCGCCATGCACCTGAATACGCTGGCGCAGGGTGCTCAGGGTGTCCTGGTACAAGGCTCCACTGGAAGCAATGACGTTTTCGTGAACCAGGCCAAAATGGTCAGCCTGGGACTGGATTTGTGGCAGGCGGTTGCCAATGGTGTCGAGCAGGTCGCCACGTTTGTTCAGCTGGCGCTCCAGGCCCAGCATCGACAGGGCATAGCGCAGTGGCTCGCGCTGCAGGCTGCTGGGGTCGCGCTCCAGGGCACCGGCCAGCGCACGGTAGCCGTCACGCAGGTTCAGGTCGTCACCGCCGAACACCTCCAGGGTGTTCTTGGGGTCGCGGACCAGCAGGCTGCCGAGCATGCAGCCGATGTTGGCCTCACTGGCCTGGCCGGTGCGGGCGATGCGGTCTACCAATACGGCGGCCTGAAACACACCGCCCAATGCAATCAGCTGCTCCTGCAGGTTGCTCATGCGCGCGGGCTCCAGGGCTCGGCGGCTTCGATCACGCCGCCGCCCAGGCATACTTCACCGTCATAGAACACTACCGACTGGCCTGGGGTAACGGCGCGTTGCGGTTCGTCGAACACAGCGCGGTAGCCGCTGGCCGTAAGCGCCAGGGTGCACTGCTGGTCGCTCTGGCGGTAGCGGACCTTGGCGGTGAGCTGGCGCGGGCTGCTGAGGTCGATGGGGTTGACCCAGAAGATGTCCGAGGCGAGCAGGGCGCGGGAGAACAGCCAAGGGTGTTCGTTACCCTGGCCGACCACCAGCACGTTGCGGGTCAGGTCCTTGTGCAGCACGTACCACGGCTCGTCACCGGCATCCTTCAGGCCGCCAATGCCAAGGCCCTGGCGCTGGCCGATGGTGTGGTACATCAGGCCATGGTGGCGGCCGATCACTTCACCTTCGGTGGTTTCGATGTTGCCCGGCTGGGCTGGCAGGTACTGCTTGAGGAAGTCGCTGAAGCGGCGCTCGCCAATGAAGCAGATGCCGGTGGAATCTTTTTTCTTGGCGGTGGCCAGGCCGTGTTTTTCGGCGATGGCGCGCACTGCCGGTTTTTCCAGCTCACCGACCGGGAACAGGGTGCGGGCAATTTCCTTGCCGCCGACGGCGTGCAGGAAGTAGCTCTGGTCCTTGTTCGGGTCCAGGCCCTTGAGCAGTTCGGTGAGCGCGCCAGTGTCACGACGGCGCACGTAGTGGCCGGTGGCGATCAGGTCGGCACCCAGTGACAGGGCGTAGTCGAGGAACGCCTTGAACTTGATTTCGCGGTTGCAGAGGATGTCCGGGTTGGGCGTGCGGCCGGCCTTGTATTCTTCAAGGAAGTGCTCGAACACGTTGTCCCAGTATTCGGCGGCGAAGTTGGCGGTGTGCAGCTTGATGCCGATGCGGTCGCAGACGGCCTGGGCGTCGGCCAGGTCTTCACGGGCGGTGCAGTATTCGGTGCCGTCGTCTTCTTCCCAGTTCTTCATGAACAGCCCTTCCACCTGGTAGCCCTGCTCGATGAGCAGAAGGGCGGAGACGGAAGAGTCCACGCCGCCGGACATGCCGACGATGACGCGGGTCTTGGCGGGGTCTTTGAGTGCTGGGCTGGTCATGGTTACCGGTGTGTATCAAGGGAAAAACGTCGATTCTATCAAACCCGTGGCGACGCGTCAGTCGCGTAGCAGGGTAAGGCTGTGCAAGGGGCCTTTGAGGTAGTCGTCAAGGCAACGTGGCACCAGCTCGCTGCGCCAGCGGGCCGGGTCGGCCAGCAGCTCGTCGCGGGTCAGCCACACGGCGCGGACGATGTCGCTGTCCAGCGCCAGGTCGGCGTGATGGCACACCGGGCGGGCAGCAAAGCAGATGCGCTGGTAGGTCACGCCGTTGCTGGGGGCAGTGTAGAGATAGATACCGACCACGCCGGTGAGCTCGACTTCCCAGGCGGTTTCTTCCAGGGTTTCGCGCAGCGCGGCCTGGGGCAAGGTTTCGTTGGGCTCCAGGTGGCCGGCGGGCTGATTGAAGACGTGCAGGCCGGCTTTGAATTCTTCGACGAAGAGGAACTTGCCCTCGTGCTCGACGATGGTGGCGACGGTGATGTGGGGTTGCCAGGTCATGAGCATTTCCTATGGTTGGCACGGGCCCTGTAGGAGCGGCCTTGTGCCGCGAAAGGGCTGCGAAGCGGCCCCAGGTAATCAGCTTCGCAGCAAAAAACGCCGGGGC
>NZ_JBWKXT010000093.1:0-14804 GCF_059423245.1 Pseudomonas sp. GW460-LB5 | reverse complement strand
CATGGAACTGTTCGCCAGAGATGCCACGGTAACCTTGGCTTCCACCTTGTGGTAGGTGGGGTTCATGGATCGGTTACCGTTCAAACCTATACGTAGGATGGCGATCAAACGCGCCCTCATCATCTGGGCTCACGAAAGCGATACCCACATCGACTTCACACTCAGAGAGCATCTGCGTTGTGCACTCTGAATGGATTTCAAGCTGCATTTCGGCATGATCGCGCACGTAGGCGACTAGATCGCGGTTTACGATGTCGCTCAACACTGGCTCCGTGATCGCGATGGTAAGCCTGGGGACTTCCTTTTCACCGGACTTGCCAAGGCCGTCTGGGCCGAAGAGCTGGCACAGGTAATGGCTGACCCTCTCGCCAGTGCGGGTCAGGGCAAGCTTGTTGTGTTTGTATACAAACACGGGAGCACCAATGTGCTCTTCCAGTTTCTCCAAGCGTTTCCGAAGGCCTACCACTGGCACATTGAGCCCCCGGGCAGCCTGTTTGAAACTGGCACAACGTGCTGTTGCGAAAAACTCTACGGCCAGCTGATCATCAATTGGCAGATCATCCAATATGTCAGGACTGTAAGGAACAACGCTGCTTGTAAATGTTTCATTTTGTGTAACCATTGGGTCCCCCTTAATTCGGGGAATCTATCTCAATGCCACCCAGCATTTCCTTATCTTGTCAGCATTGTAATCCGCAGGTCATGCATGCGTTATCGGAAGGTTTTATTTCGAAAGCGTAATTTTCGAGCAATCTTGCTGATATTGTAGCGTGCTAGCCTAGCGCGCCAATTTCATTACTTGGCAGATCTAAATTTAGCCAATTACGCATTTACATTTGGTTCACTTTTTTTTCACCTTTGCCTCCATAGGCTTTGGGCATGGAAAATCAAACCCTACCTCTTACTACCTTACTGATTCGTTATCTGGGGATCGGCTTCATAGCAACGGGAATCCATTATGCGGTGTTCCTAGTGCTGGTTACGACAGAATTATCTACTCCATTGCTAGCCAGTATCTGTGGAGGCATGGTTGGCGCTATCGCAAGCTTTATTGGAAATAGGGCGCTCTGCTTTGTGTCAGATGGCTCTCGTAAGTTTCAGCCTGTCAGGTTTGCACTGGTCGCGTTAGCCACAAACTTCGGCAATGGCGTGGGTATGTGGTTCCTCATCAAGTCGAATCTGTCACCGCTCATCTCCCAACTTGTAGTGACCTTAAGCCTCACTGCACTTGGATTCATTGCACATCGTTTTTGGACATTCAATCATGCAGACATTACATCGCTTTCCCGAGCGCCCTGATCCCTTGTTAACCATCGTCGTCCCTTGCTTCCAGGAAGAGGAAACCATCCCCGAGTTCCACCAGCGGATCACCCGCGTCGTGAAGCGCTTACCCGTCTCCTGCGAAATCCTCTATATCGACGATGGCAGTAACGACCGAACGGCCGACATTCTTCGCCACTATCAGGATGGGTCATCTGTACGTTGTCTGTCCCTGAGTCGCAACTTCGGCAAAGAGGCTGCACTCAGCGCCGGGATAGACCATGCCCGTGGCAGTGCGCTGATCTTCATCGATGTCGACCTGCAGGACCCACCAGAGCTCATCTCGGCCATGGTGGACCACTGGCAACGCGGTTACGACGTGGTGAACATGCAACGCAACCTGAGAGTCGGTGATTCGTGGTTTAAGCGCATGAGTGCCCGGGCTTACTACTGGGTCATGCAGCGCCTGGTGGAGAAGGTGGACATGCCGGCCGATGTCAGCGATTTCCGATTGATTGGGCCTGCGCCGCTGGCAGCACTGCGGGCGCTGGACGAACGCTCCAGGATTCTCAAAGGCATGATCGGCTGGGTAGGCTTCCGTACCATCGAGCTGCCCTACAATCGCACCGTTCGCCATGCCGGCAGCACCAAGTGGAATGCAGCTGGCCTGTTCAATCTGGCCATCGAAAGCATCGTCAGCTTCTCTCGCAAACCGCTGCGCATTTTCAGCCTCATCAGTTTCGGTCTTTTCGTCTCCAGCATCTGCTACATGCTTGCGTCGCTTGTGGCAGGAAGTTTCGACATCCATCACCTGATCGTCGGAATGGCTTCATTCATGTGCGTCGGTGTCGCCATGGTGGGGGAGTACCTGGGCGTGACACTCGCGGAAGTGAAGCGCCGGCCTCTCTATTTCCTGAAGCACAGCAGCAAGGCGGATCCCGTGTCACTCCACCCTTCGATGGCCTCGATCGAGGGTAAGAAATGCTGAGCCTGAAAAACGAGCGGACGCTGTGGTGGATCCTGGGTTCGATTTTGCTCTTGCGTTTGGTGGGGCTGGGCATCTATCCACTGATGGACACATCGGAGGCTCGCTACGCTGAAATGGCTCGCAAGATGGTCGAGTTGAATGACTGGATCACGCCCATGTTCGACTACGGGGTACCGTTCTGGGGCAAGCCACCGTTGTCCTTCTGGACCCAGGCCGCAAGCATGACGGTCTTCGGCGTTAACGAGTTCGCTGCGCGTTTCCCGGCGTGGCTGCTGCACCTGGCAAGCTGTTTCATCATCATCAAACTCGGCACGCAGCAGATTTCCCGTAACGCCGGCATCTGGGCCGCCATTATCTTTTCCAGCACCACCCTTGGCCTAGTCTCCAGCGGTGTCGTGCTGACCGACCCTGTTTTGTCGTTCTCGATTCTGCTGGCCAGCTACGGTTTCTGGCGTTGGATGAAGTGCGCCAGCAAGGCGGATGCCTACCTGATGTTCGCAGGTCTCGGGCTGGGCTTGCTTGCCAAAGGCCCTCTGACCCTAGTGCTTATGGGGGCGCCGGCATTCGCCTGGTTCGTTATCTACAAGGAATGGGGACGGGTACTGAGGCTTCCCTGGATCAGCGGCCTTGTACTCATGTTCGGTATATCCGTGCCTTGGTATGTCGCGGCCGAGATGAAAACGCCCGGCTTCATGGAGTACTTCTTCGTTGGTGAGCACTGGAGCCGCTACGTCGTCAGTAACTGGGCGGGCGACCTATACGGCAGTGCTCATGCCAAGCCATATGGCACCATCTGGATCCAGCTCGGACTGTCGCTACTGCCGTGGGCCTTTTTCTTACCATTACTGATCCGCAAGCGTGAATCAATGCAGCGCTTCGAGGCTTACCTCTGGCTGTGGGCCTTGGCGACACCGGTCTTCTTCACATTTGCAGGCAACATTCTGTGGACCTACCTGCTACCTGCGCTGCCAGCCTGGGCATTGCTGCTATCCGGACGGATCAGCGATGTTGGCCCGAAGACTACATGGGCTGCCGCGGCGAGTGCATTGGTGTTACCAATCATCGGTGCGGGCATCATCTACGCCGGGGTACTTGAGGAGCGACCTCAGAATCAGCGAGATGTGGTTCAAGCCTGGCTCAATGTGCAGTCTGCTCATTCCGCTCCCCTGATCTATCCTGGCCGCCGCTCATACTCGTCGGAGTTTTACAGCAGCGGAAAGTCCGAGAACATCAAGGATCCTGCCAAGTGGCCGCAGGATGGCTCGTTCTATCTGTCCAGGCGCTTGCGAGACAGCAAGGATGGTCTGCCCGCTGATCTAGCATGTACAGCGATCACCGAAGCGAACGCCAGCCAGCTCATGCTGTGCCATTGGAAACGTACCGTACAAGGTGCCGAGGGTCTGGCTGGAGAAAGCAATGCGGAAACGCCTCGCAAGAACGAAGGCTAAATTCCAAGCACAAAAAAGCCAGGTTTTATCCTGGCTTTTTTGTCGATTTCTTTCGTCATTTGAAGTCCTATTTAACCGCCGATTAATTGTCGGCTTGTTCCTTACCATCCTTGCTTTCTTTCTTTTGCTCTTGAGCGACTTGTTGTTTGTTCTGGTCCGAAGAGTCATCGCTCCATAGGCGAGCCTGTTCGGTTCGGAAGTTTTCATTGAACTGTTTCGCTCGCTCGAAGCCACCTTCAGCGTAAGCGGTACCCATGAGACCCAGCAGCAGGCTGCCAATAGCGATAGATTTGACAAATTTCATTGTGAACCTCGGTTCATACTAGGCCTGCCTGATTAGCGGCCTTTGTTGGTTTGTAGTTTAGGAACGCGAAGCTAACGACAAGGTGAGTCAATAATTACAATTCCGTAATTTTGGCGGCAGGCAGGATGCGTTAAATCCTCAAATCTGGAAGGATCATGTCTATCTCGGCACTGTCGAGGGCGACTAAGAATTTTCTCTTAAATTACAATTTTGATATCTAGCGCGTTAATTCAGCGCGGCGTTGTTGGCCGCCCTAGGAGATAGCCATGAATGACATAGAGCCCTGGGCAGTTGCTATCGGTGACTTTCGCCGCTGCACTGAAAAACTCACTGTCCAGCTCGATGAGCTGACCTCGCAGACGCGGACCTCCAGCGCTGTTCTGGAGAGGTCGAACGAACTGGTGGAGCAGGTGGACGCTGTCGGCCGGCAGATTCAGGAGGAGGTGCGAAAGGCGGAGAAGGCTTGGTCGAACGCGGAGGAGGTTGCCTTGCGCGCCGCTGCATCAGCGTATTCAGCTGCATGCCGCGGAGTCGACACCGCCATCCAGCCACTGATCTCGGAGCTTACAGCAGCGACAAAGGCGGCGGACGCCTCTATCCAGGAGCTCAAGCGGGCACCGGTGCTGGCCAAGCGTTATGTGATGGTGGTCGCCACGTCGTTCTTCATTCTGGCGCTGATCTGTGTCTACTCGACCATGCGCCTGATCGATGCCGCCGGCAGCGTAAGTGCTCAAGAGAAAGTGAATGCTCAGTACTTCTCACACCTGTGGAAGAACGCCAATCCTGACGAGCAGAAGATCATCAAGTCGGTGATTCTGCGGTCGCCTATGGACCCTGTGGTCCTCCGGCACTGATGCATTGAGCAAACAAAAAGGCCCGTCGATGGACGGGCCTAATCATGTCTGCGCGGTTTAAGCGGCGGTCATTGCTGGCTGCAGTTGCTGGGCTGCGGGAAAGTGAAGGTGGAACCAGGTGAAGTTTTCTTCGGTCACCTCCACGCTCGCCGACCCTTGGTGCAGGCTCATGATCGACTGCACAATGGCCAAGCCAAGACCGGTACCGCCTTCGCTCCGTGCTCGGCTCTTGTCCACACGGTAGAACCGCTCAAATAAGTGCGCATGGTGTTCCTTGGCAATACCGCGGCCGGGGTTGCCGACACTCAAGGTCGTACCGCTCGCACTATGCTGCACCTTCACGTAGACCGTGCGGCCGCGAGGGCAGTAGCGGATCGCGTTCGACACGAGGTTTGAGACGGCCCGTTGAACCATCAGGCGGTTCCCGCGTACCACATCATCACTCCCAGAAATCTGCAGCTGGATCTCGCCTTCCTCTGCCGAAATGCTGAAGAGGTCGCATACGCGCTGAACCTCGTCGACCAGGGACACCGGTTCGAACTCCACCATGGACGCAGGGTGACTGACCTGGGCCAAGAACAGCATGTCGGAAACCATGCGGCTCATGCGGTCCAACTCTTCTGTGCACGACTCTAGAACCTCCCGGTACTCGGAAAGCGATCTTTCTCTGGTCAAGGCAACCTGGGCCTTGCCCATCAGGTTGGAAAGCGGTGCTCGAAGTTCGTGGGCAAGGTCGTCAGAGAACTGCGAGAGCTGCTGAACGCCATCATCCAGGCGAGCCAGCATGATGTTGATGCCGTCGGCGAGCTTCTTGAGTTCTGCCGGCATCCCATCAGTCGGAAGACGATGGTCGAGGCTCTCCGTTGAGATCTTTGACGCCACCTTGAGGAATTTGGTCAGCGGCAGCAGGCCTCTGCGCACGGTCCACCAGCCAATGGCCAAGATCAGTGCGAGGATGACGGGGGACATCATCAAGGCCCAAGTCAGCAACGCATCAAGCAGTGCCTCACTGGATGACTGGTCCATGGTCATATAGACGCTGACCTCTGTTCCATCGCCCAAGCGCATGATCCGAGAAGCACTCAGCAGAGGACGGTCCTGCGTATCACGCCATTCATGCTCTTTAGGCTGGGCCGCCGGCTGAAACTTGTGCACCTCCAGATTGACCTGTTTCGAGCCAATCGAGAGCAGAGGAGTCTGATTCTGTGAGGTATCGAATATGCTCACATACAGGTTGTTGTGGCCCATGACCAAATCGACAAGCTGATGTGCATCTGCGTTGACGCCGGAGATATCCGGGATGGTGGACAGGTTGTGAGCCATCCCCGCCATCTTTACTTCCAGGTCCGCTCGGGCATTTCTTTCCAGAGCCTTACCTACCATCAGATAGCCAAAGGTGGCGAACAGAAGCAGCAACGCTGCGCTCATCAACCCAACTTTTAACCCCAGCTTTGCAGCCAGGCTGAATGGCCTCATGCGCGTTCCTCAAAAACGTACCCAACGCCACGAAGCGTGTGAATGAGCTTGGTTTCAAACGGGTCATCGATCTTCGAGCGCAAGCGCCGGATGGCTACATCGATGACATTGGTGTCGCAATCGAAATTCATATCCCAGACCAACGAGATGATCTGGGAACGAGTCAGCGCTTCGCCCGTTCGGCTCATGAGCAGGTGCAGAAGCGCAAATTCCTTGGTGGTGAGATCGATGCGTGTGCCACCGCGGAAGACGCGATGGCGGACGGAGTCGAGTTCCAGATCCGCAATTTTCAGCGAGCTCTTCTCGACCAACTCATCACCACGGCGTTGCAGCGAACGGATGCGAGCAAGCAGTTCAGGGAATTCGAATGGCTTCACAAGGTAGTCATCCGCGCCGCCGTCCAAGCCCTTGAGCTTGTCATTGATGCGTCCGCGGGCGGTCAGCATGATGATGCGGACCCGGCTGGTCTTACGGATGGTTTCCAGCAGGTCCCAGCCGTCGATACCGGGGAGGTTCACGTCCAGAAGGACCAACGAATAGACATTAGTGTTGAACAAGTGCAGGGCATCTACACCGTTGTGCACGATATCTACGACATACCCGCTTTCGGATAGGCCCTGCTGAAGATATTCGGCAGTTTTAATTTCGTCTTCCACAACTAGAACGCGCATAACTTATCTCAAGGTGTGAGGAAGGAGTTGGCCTAATCCGCCAAGATTATGGTTGCAGGCTGTTCGAAAGATAGGCTGAGGGTATGGCATGTGGTAGTCGCTACCTCTGTCCATACGCCGGGTCACCTGAGGACGCTTGAATCTTAACGCGAAGAAGCTGGCCGCGGCGAAATCCTACAAATTTGTAATGTAGCCGCAAGATTTCTGACAGTCATGCAGGCTCCAGCTCTGAGCTTAGCGGATTCTGGGGTCTGCGACGGTGTATGACAGCTTCGCCTGACAGGCGGAATCGGCCATGACAGGCAGTATTTCGGTCGCCAGCTTGCAGAGACTGGCGCTGGCCTTGCATCGAGTGCGCCACGCAGGCAGTCCCCATGCACGGCCGCGAACTGCTACGCCTTTCTGCGAATTAGTTCACTTGGTGGCTCAGTAGTCTCCCGAATAATTACCTTACAATCTATTACATGTCCAAATTGTAATTGCGCGATCATCTTGGTGTTAGCCTCCTTTGCTAGTTTAAGGGCAGCGGAAGAGGCATCGCTGCTTTGGAAATTGTCTCATTTCAAAGCAGCTTGGCAAGAGCAGCGGGCAGTTGTTCTCGTCAATGCATTCACCTGTAAACCATACGCTCCTTTGGTAGGTGAATTTTAGCGCCCCCCTACGGGCGCTTTTTTATTAAGGGACTTCTTATGAACACTACTGTATCAGCGATCGCCGTGTTTATGCTCTTCACATCACTAACAGCCAATGCACAAAGCGGTATGGAAATAAACCAACGCATTGAGCGTTCTGCTAGAGAGGCTACTGCGGATTATGCTCAGCGCGTAAAAAAGCCCATGCCTCAACTTGAAGACTATGCCTACGGTATGGACCTTGACGTTGGTAAGTTGGTGTATGTATCACCCAGCGTGCGGTACTGCGGTAATGTAAGAAGTATGATGACCTACGAAGACTCGAAAGGCGAGCTGCACATGGTTCGCTACCTGGTGAAGGGCGAGTGTATTAACAGCCGTTAAGGCTCATCAAGATGATGTCTGCGGTCGCCGGATCATAGAAGCTCAATGCCGAACCGGCGCAGCAGTACGGCGAAACATCCGAAACTGGCCATTGTGATGAGGATGCTGCTGATAAGGGTCGGCCAGAAGCCGAGCTTAGGTAGCAGCAACGGGAACGCGATAAACATCGGCAGTGTAGGAAGCACGTACCAGAACGTGTACCAAGCATGATTGGAGATCTTCTCCATGCTCTGGTTCTCCAAATAGAGCCAGACCAGCGTCAAGACAGTGACCAGGGGTAGGGCGGCGACCAGGCCGCCCAGCTTGTCACTGCGTTTCGCCAGCTCTGATACGAGAATCACTATTCCGGCAGTGAGTAGGTACTTCGTGATGATCCAAGCCATCGCTGAACCTTCTGGGGATTGTGGACGGGGGAGGTGAAGCCATTCTCCAACCCCTCTCGAAGTGCTCCTGCCGTTTACGCCATCCCTCATCGCATTTCTTCTACAACATCCCCCTCAGCCAGGAAGGGGATGTGTCTGCATGGTGTTTACCGATCGATCAGTGCGAGGGCGAGGGAACGCTCTCGTGGAAAGCTGCCCGCTCGATCTGGATGGTGCAGTGATGGATTTCAAATCCATCGCTGACAGCATCCACGACGGCCGCCAACACAGCATCCCCATCTGCAGAATCCCGTACCACTACGTGCGACGTCATCACGTTGCTGCCACTGCTGACGGCCCAGACGTGCAAGTCATGAACGTCCGTGACCCCATCTACGCCGCGGATGGTGGCCTCGATTGCCGTAACGTCGAGCCCCCTCGGCACACCCTCCATGAGAATCCCCAGGCTTTCGCGAAGCAACTGCCACGTCCGCGGCAGTACCCAAAGTCCGATTGCCACAGCGACAATCGTGTCGACCCAGGTCCAGCCCGTGAAGCGGATGATGAGTGCTGCAATGATTACGCCTAGCGAGCCGAGCATGTCGCTCCAAACTTCGAGGTAGGCGCCTTTGACGTTAAGGCTCTCGTTGCTCGCAGATGCCAGAAGGCGCATCGAGATTAGGTTGATGATCAGGCCGGCGATTGCGATCCACATCATCGCCCCGGTAGCGATCTCCGCCGGCATGAAAAAGCGCTGGTAGGCCTCGTACAAGATGTACATCGCCACCAGGAAGAGCAGCACGGCGTTGAACGTCGAAGCCAGAATCTCCAGGCGCGCATAGCCGAAGGTTCTTTTCTGATCCGCCGGGCGCTTGGCTATCTGAAGTGCAATCAGTGAGATCGCCAAGGCGGCAGTATCTGTGAACATGTGGGATGCGTCAGACAGCAGCGCCAGGCTGCCGGTAATCCACGCACCGATCACTTCTGCAATCATGAAGCTGCCAGTCAAGGCGAGCGCCATGATTAGCTTCTTCTGATGCCCCTCGCGTACTGCAGCGCTGCCATGGTCATGATTTGAACCCACGTATTTCTCCTTGCGCAGGGTTGTGGTCTCGTTGGCCTTCCTGTCTGCCTATCGTTAGAGCGTCGCTTGGCCACACTGACTGCAGAATTTTGCTCCTGCGCTCAGCAACGAGCCACAGGCGGTGCAACCACTCGATAGTGGTGTTCCGCAGTTTAGACAAAAGCGTGCTGACGGATCGTTGGCCGTCCGGCACTGCCTGCAGCCCTGCAGATCTTTAATGGGGGCTGGAGTGGCATGGCGCCCGCCGTCATACACCTGGTTGCCGCCGTCGCAGCCCTGCTGCCGGCCATGGCGATCGTATTGCTCGGCCCCATGTCCCCCGCTGTGGTGCTTGCCTCCACCGTGGTTTCCACGGCCATGGTGCCCGCCCAGGATATTTTTGAAAAAGCTCATGGTATTCGCCCCTCATTGATGGGTGACATATTAACGAGCAAAAGTTGAAAAGAATGTTCTGCTCGCGAGAAAGACTTGTAAGTTAAAGTGAAAGTTCAAAATTAGCCTACGTCAAAACGAAGCCGTTTTGTTTGTGAAATTAAATTTATCTAGCTGAGCGGTGCTCTGCGTTTAATAGATGGTGTCGCCCTAATTTTTATCATAGCCTGGTCGATGGCAATTAAAACAGCAGTTATTGCATTTCTGTCAGCATTGTAATCACGAGGTCATCGTGTCGTTATCAGGCGCCGGAAATAATGCGCTCAGCGAGATTTATTTCTCTTTTGTCCCTATGCCTCACACATTCTAAGCGTCTCCAACGCCTAGGCCCTAAGGCCTCTGGCGCTCCGCACATTGCGCAATCGCTCAGCATCTGTCGATGGTTTGCCAAGCAGCTCCCGCTAACTCCACAGCTAACGCATGGATAAGCAGCCTCTCAGAGTTTGATAATGACACCTTCAAAATCCATTGTTCACACCCTGTTAAGTAAATGGATCTTTGCTATTCGCACTGCCCGACAGGAAGGCATCAGCACTAATCTGCTCATTGGGCTGGTAACTCTTTGGTTGCTGCTATTCGCGAATGCTGAGCTCTGGAGCGTGCTCTGGAAGCTGGTATTCAAAACCGATGAAGTGAACTGGCTGCTAGCAGCTAGCCTCCCAGTCATAGTATTCGCATGGGTGTTTACGGTTCTGAGCTTGCTGTCATGGGCGCGGCTGACCAAACCTTTTCTATGTCTCGTACTGATCAGCGCGGCTTTTGCGAGTTACTTCATGAATGCCTATGGCATCGTGATCGATTACACAATGTTCACCAACGTTGTGGAGACAGACGTCGCTGAGGCAACCGAGCTGCTGAATTGGAAGCTCGGTCTGTGGGTCGCAATGGTTGGGGTGTTGCCCGTCTACCTGATCTCCCGGGTTCCCCTCCGGCGCAAGCCTTGGGCCAGAGCTTTGGTCAGCAGGGTCATTGCTCTGTCGCTCGCTCTGTTGACCTTGTCTGGCATCGTGCTGAGTCAATACCAGTCATATGCCTCCTTGCTGCGCAACAATCGGGAGATCCGACTGATCCTGGTACCCACCAACTTGTTTGCGGCTGGCCATGGTTACCTGAAGCGCCAGCTGGCCACACCTAAAACGCTGACGGCCATTGGAACTGATGCGGTAGTTAATCGACAGGGGGCGGCCCGTAAACCTAGGCTGCTGGTACTGGCTGTAGGAGAGACCGCCCGCTCCGCCAACTTCTCCCTCAATGGCTACACCCGTGAAACGAACCCGGAGCTGGAAAAACGCAACGTCATCAGCTTCTCCAACGTCAGCTCCTGCGGCACCGCCACCGCAGTTTCGTTGCCATGCATGTTCCTGGATGTGGGTAAGGCCGAGTACAAAGATGGCTTGGCCAAGAGCCGAGAAGGGCTGCTCGACGTGCTTCAACGCGCAGGCATTAGTGTCATGTGGACTGACAACAACTCGGGGTGCAAAGGGGCCTGCGACAGGGTTCCCAACCACAAGGCTGCCTCTCACGCGGATCCCCAACTTTGCACCAGCGAGGAGTGTAAGGACGGGGTGCTGCTCTCGGAGATGCAAGACTTCATCAAGCGTCAAGAAGGCGATGCTGTCCTGGTGCTCCACTACAAAGGTAGCCATGGCCCGGCCTACTACAAGCGCTACCCCGCGCAATTCAAGAAATTCGCGCCGGTGTGCGAGACCAACGAGCTCGACAAATGTAAGCAGCAGGAAGTGCTCAATGCCTACGATAACTCGATCCTTTACACCGACTACGTTACAGCCGGGCTGATCGACATCCTGGCAGCGAACACCAAATTCGACACTGGGCTCCTGTACGTTTCTGACCACGGAGAATCACTGGGTGAGGGTGGGCTCTACCTGCATGGGCTGCCTTATGCGATGGCTCCTGAAGAGCAAACCAAGGTGCCATTGGTGCTTTGGATGTCCGATTCTCTTGCGAAGAGTGAAAGGCTCAACGTCGGCTGTTTGAAAGCTCAAGCAAGCTCACCTCTTAGCCACGACAACCTGTTTCACACAGTGCTCGGGATGATGAATGTCCAGACGTCCTCGTACCGCTCAGCCTTGGATTTCACTGCCCCGTGCAAGCCCTTGCCAGGAGGCTCTTACTCAGGCCTCTAAGACACGAAGTAGGATGGCCCCTCTGGGATGCCAAGTGCTTCTGCTCCCGTCCGCTTTGACAGCTATAAGAAGCTGGACTAACTACATAGCAGCACCCACCAACCCAAGCGATAAAGGAAATCTCGCATGAGCATCAAGCCAGGCCCTAAACGAACTAACGAAGATGGCACTCCGGATAAAAGGCAGCGAGTCACGCCTGAGAAGCAGAAGGACCATCCGGACCTGAAACCCCACAAGCACAAAAAGGGGGAGTAGGTTAACAAGGCAGCTCCCGACTGCGGGAGCTGCCTTTAGATGACGGCTTCAAGGGGAACTTGAAGCTATCACCACAATGCAATGTCGTACGTCAGATACAAGCGGTAGTTATCCCGGTCACTGCTGTACGTGCTCCTGGCCACTGCATATCGAAACTCAGCCCCCACACCTTTGAAGAGCCCGTCCTGGATCACATATTTCAGGTTCGTATTGGACTCGTGCTCCCGGGCTTCCTGACCACGATAGACCCCATCCTCGCCCTTGTAGTAGCGGGTCATGAAGCTCAGTCCAGGAATTCCCATGCTAGTAAAATCGTAGTCGTACCTCGCCATCCAGGTCCGCTCTCCGGGCTGAATGAATTTGCCAACGCTAGCATTGCTGAACGAGTAGACCGTGCTTACGCTCACGTACGGAAGTGCGGTGCTGCCATCAACCTTTTGATATCCAGCACTGAACGTGTGGCCACCCAGACGATAACTGAGTAAACCGCTAAACATATCGCTATCAACTACACCATTACGGGCTGCGCCAGCATCATCACTGATAAAGTAACGTAGATCGCTAGTTAGCTTGCCTGGGCCAAGCGGCAGTGTGTAAACCAACCCGAAAAATTGTCGGCGGTAGAAATCCCGAAGTTCCCCGTAGTAGCTGCTAAAACTGAGCTGTTTGGTGAGGTCGTAGCGCATCCCCGCAAAATCAAAGTCCGTACCGCCACCTCCGGAATATCCCTGAGGAAATATATCGACGCTATCGGTAGAGTTTCGGGCTTTGAATTTGTCTAGATGCCCAGCTTGAAGGTACAACCGATCAACACCGGTGTACTCCGCTTGGGTACCTCGGAACGTTTGAGGTAGTAGTCGACCATCGTTGTAAACCAGGACGGGGATTTTGGGGAGGAGAGTGCCACCACTGACCAAAAGGTCATTCCATTTGGCCTTAGCGGTAATGCCAAGACTCGAATATTCGCTAGCTGCCCGACCATCGTCGTGGACCGGCAGAAGGCCTGTCCCCGCATGCTTAGCGCTTGAGTCGAGCCGGATTCCTGAAAGTCCCAGTGCCTCCAAACCAAAGCCTACAGGTCCTTCGGTGTAACCTGACTGTAGCTTGAGCAGAAAACCCTGCGCCCACTCTTTGCGATCTTCGCCCCCATCACGAAATCCATCATTGAAATAGTAATTTCGCAGAGCCAGCCGGCCCTCGGAGTCTTTGAAGAAGTCTGCTTCAGCAAAATTGGGGAACAAGCTAGCAATGACGCTTGCACACGCGAGTGTGCGCGATGTTGTGAGGGTGTTCATCGGAAATCTCTGCTGTGTATTGTGATTTTTGGCAGCATCAAAATGGAGCGACCCAGTACTATCCATCGCAGATTACGCAGCGTCATGCTGGACGGGATTCACTCATGCGGCGGACACTAACCCGTCGTGGAATCGGCAACAACGTTATGAGTAATACGCATGAGGCTATGCGTTTAGTTGGTAAGAAACCTCGGAGTATCTTGTGAACCTCAAACAACTCGAAGCTTTTCAAGCCATCATGACAACGGGCTCTACCATCGGAGCTGCTACCCGTATGGGCTTGTCCCAATCGGCCGTCAGCCGCTTGTTAACTCAGCTCGAAGATCACTTAGGCCTCGCGCTCTTCCTTCGACGTAAGGGCAGATTGATGGCGACTCCTGAGGCGGAAGAACTCCTTGGACAGGTGGCGGAGCTCGTAGACAACCTCCAGCGCGTACAACGCATGGCAGATGAGCTGAGACTGGGTCATTCGCGCCGGAGTCTGCTCAAGGTTGCAGTACCGACCAGCATGTCTCAACACTTGCTACCGAGGATCGTTGCCGAATTCATGCAGGGCCGTGAGGACGTCGTCGTAGAGGTCATCACCGGCGGATACGATGCGCTGGAAAGGGCCGTACTCGACAAAAGCGCTGACTTCGCTTTCGTGCGTTTGCCTACGGAACTTCAGCATTTTGAAGTGCTACCGGTACTGGAGACCGAAGGGATGTGCGTCATGCACCAAAGCCATCCACTGGCGGAGCTATCGGAGGTCAGTCTCGAAGCATTGCGGTATGAACCCCTCGTGCTTCTGGGGCGGCAAAGGAGCCTTCGATCTGAACTCGACCTGCGTTTCCGAGAGGCTGAAATTACCCCTCAAGTTCGCGTAGAGGTCCACTCGGTCAGTGCTGCTTGCGCATTCGTTGCAGAGGGTATGGGGGTCTCAATTATCAATGGTCTTTTGGCCAAAGAGTTTGGTGGCCTTCCTTTGATCGCCAAGCCGCTGAGACCTGCGCTTTGCTATCGTTTTGGCCTGATTTTCCGCAAAGACCAGCCACGCTCTTTGCTGGTTGAGAGTTTCGCGGAGCACATGCGTAACAGGCTCACAGAGGTGAATGGTTCTACGCCAACGCAATAAATTGCATAGCCCAACCCGATTTATGAATCGCCCCTGGTTTTCTAGACACTCTCCAAGCTCAGGAAATAGCGTTTCTCATACTCTACTGGAGACAGCTG